>JBKPOW010000040.1:0-4794 GCA_046733275.1 Actinomycetota bacterium | reverse complement strand
CTCGCACCACGCAACGCGCCGCCCGCGGTCGCGCCTATCCTCCAGATATGGCTACGCGGCTTGACTCTGCCCTTGACGGCGCGGCGCTCTCGGGGGGCGAGCGCCGCATCGTCGAGCGCATCATTTTCCGCCTGCGTGAGGAGCTCGACGATGATCTGCGCGCCGTCTGGCTCTACGGCTCGCGCGCCCGCGGTGAGGCCGATCCATCCGAGACCGACCCCGATCGCCGCTCGGACGTCGACCTGATGGCGATCGTCGATCCCGCTCGCGACGCCGCCGAGGTGAGCTGGGAGTTCGCCCCGCTCCTCGAAGCCGTCGCCGACGCCGAGGGCGACAGCCCCGTGTATTACTCGCTGCGTATCTATGACGCAGCGCGCCTGCGCGAACGTCGGCGGATTCGCTCCTTTTTCTTTCAGGAGGTCGATCGTGACAAGCTCGTCCTCTATGGAAGCTCCCTGTCTGAGTTCGGCGGAGCGCAGCCGAAGGCAGCATGAGCCCGCGCTCGGAGGAGTTCATGGATCAGGCGCGCGATCGCCTGGCCATCGCCCGGGAGGTGCTCGCGTCCGGCCACCGCGAGGGCTCCGTCAGCGCCGCTTACTACTCGATGCTCTACGCCGCTCGTGCTGCCCTCTCCGAGGACGATGACAACGCCCGCACTCACCGCGGTACCTGGAATCGCTTCCGGATCCACTACGTCACCACCGACGCCTTCAATGCCGCGCTGTTCACGCTCGCCCAGCATGCGCAGGCCGCCCGCGAGGGCGGCGACTACGAGGCGGTCACGCCGAGTGCCGAGGAGACGCAGCGCTACGTTGAAGGAGCAGCCGAATTCATCGCCGCTGTCGAGGAGATGTTGGAGTCGTCTGACGATTCCTCCGAGGCGTGAAGCCACCTGGGCAGCACACCGCTAAAGTTGATTCGTCCGCCCGGATAGCTCAGTTGGTAGAGCACTTCCATGGTAAGGAAGGGGTCACGAGTTCGAGTCTCGTTCCGGGCTTCTCGTCACCTCTGGGTCGGTGAGCGCAGCGACGTCTGCTCGGTCGATCGGCCGGCCGCGGGCGAGCTTCATCCGGATCAGGTCGTCTCTGCCGGCCACTGGTACGCGCGCTTCGTCTAGAGATATGACCAAAGCTCGTCCGCGGAGCTCTGCGTAAGGCGCCGAGCCGGGTGCGTCGTGGAGAACGTCGACGTCGCCGTGGGGCGTGGCGAACTGCCAGATCGTCGCCCGGGGAAGCATTTTCGCGTCGACCTCGAGGTCCTCGTGCCCTGGATTCAGCACTCGCGCATCGAGCGCTCTCAACGCGCCAGCCAACCGCTCGAGGTTCCCCGGGTCCGGTGCCGGGATTACGTCCACGTCATTGGTCATTCGGGTGTTTCCGTGGGTTTGTGCAGCCAGCCCTCCCACCAAGACGTAGTTGACGTCATGCTCCGACAGCGCTGCGAAAATCCGCTGCGCGTCGAGTGGCGCGGGGTGGTGCTCAGCTGCCACGCGCCCGCCGCCCCTCCTCCGTCAGCCGACCCGCTAACCGATTCCACGAGATCGCCAGCCGCAGCCGTTCCTCGGGACTCCGCTCCAGCGTGGCCCGCATATGAAGCGGGTCGTAGTCGCGCTCCAACGGCGTCGACTCGAGCCCGAGCCGCTCCCCCAGCGCCGCGAGCAGCCGCTCGACGGTCTCGACGGAGGGCGATATCTCACCCCGCTCGATTCGACTGACGGCAGCCTGATCGGTTCCCGCGCGCAAGGCGAGAACTTGCTGACTAAGACCGTGGCGCTTGCGCGTTTGTCTGATCTTCTCGCCGACTCGCACCCATCTATTATGCCTAATAAGGCCTATCAGCAACTCGATGCATGCGCAGCCGCAACGCCGCGGGGCGTGATCTTGCCGCTCACATAAGTTGAGAGGCGCGAAGCCGATGGCCCAAGACGGGAGGCGAACTCGGCGATCACTCGCTCTCCGTCAGCACTCGATAGATACTCATGTTTATAATTTCCCGCCCGCGGGAGGCGGGCTGGGAATGGGAGATGTCGGTGGCTCAGATGACTTCGTCAGCGCTTTCGAGACGTCGTTCGCGCGCGTTCAGATTGCCGTCGAGGAAGCCTCGGCGCAACATCGCGAGTGGCCGTTGCAGATCGCGGCGGCGATCCGCGCCGGGCTCGAGTTCGCCGCCGCCGATCCCGCCGCCGCCAACGTGCTGACAAACGAGGCGATCGCCGCCGGACCCGATGGCCTCAGCCGTTACCGGCGCCTCACCACCTACATCGCGGAATCCTTCGCCCGCGGACGTAAAGGGCAGGGGGGCGACGAACCGCCGCAGGTGACCGAGCAGGCTCTGGCGGGCGGCCTGCTCGGCCTGGTCGCCGAACGGCTCAACGGGGGCAGGGCGGCGGAGCTCCCCGCGCTCGCCCCCGAGGCGATCGAGTTCACACTCACCCCGTTCCTCGGCACCCAAGAGGCGCGGCGGATCGCCGAACTGGCCGGCTGGCCAGGCTCGGGCCCGGCCCGGTAGCCTGCCGCGCCAGTGGACTTCTCCCTGTCCCACGAGCAAGAGGACTTCGTCGCCGCGATCCGCGACTTCTGCGAGCGCGAGTGCGGCACCCAGGAGCAGCGCGAGAAGCTCACCGACGGCCACCGCACCCACCACAACTTCGACGTCTACAAGCAGATGGCCGAGCTCGGCTGGCTCGGGGTGACGATCCCCGAGGAGTACGGCGGCTCCGGCGGCTCGATGCTCGACGCCTGCCTCTTCATGGAGGAGACCTCGCGCGGCCTCGCCCCGATCGGCGGCTACGCGACGACGCTGATCGTCGCCGGGGCCACCCAGCGCTTCGGCACCGAGGAGCAGAAGAAGCAGATCCTTGGCGGCATCGCCTGCGGCGCGGTCGAGGCGATCGCGATGACCGAGCCCGAGGCCGGCTCCGACGTCGGCTCGCTCACCACCTCGGCCCAGCGGGTCGACGGCGGCTTCGTCCTCAACGGGCAGAAGGTCTTCATCTCCAACGCCCACATCGCCGACCACATCCTCGTCGTCTGCCGCACCACCAAGGGCGAGTCCAAGCACGAGGGCCTCTCGATGATCTGGCTGCCGCGTGAGACCAAGGGCCTGGAGATCGTCCCGATCAAGACGATGGGCGGCGAAGAGACCAACACGCTCTACCTGAGCGACGTCGAGGCCCCCGCCGACGCCCTGCTCGGCGAGGTCGACCAGGCCTGGACCCAGCTGATGGCCGGCCTCAACGTCGAGCGGCTGATCCTCGCCGCGACGATGCTCGGCATCGCCCAGCGCGCCTTCGACGACGCGCTTGCCTACGTCAAGGAGCGCAAGCAGTTCGGCCGCCCGATCGGCTCCTTCCAGGCGCTCCAGCACCGCCTCGCCGACATGGCGACCGAGATCGAGTCGGCCCGCTTGATGACCCGCTGGGTCGCCGCCCTTACCGACGAGGACCCGGGCCGCATGCTCCCCCGCGAGGCCTCGATGGTGAAGCTCCACGTCACCGAGGTGGCCAAACGAGTCGCGGTCGAGGGGATGCAGCTGATGGGCGGCTACGGCTACTCCTCCGAGTACGACATGGAGCGCCTCGTCCGCGCCACCATGGTCTCCACGATCTACGGCGGCACCTCCGAGATCCAGCGCACGATCATCGCCAAAACCCTCGGCCTCTAGAGCGCTCCGGGGGCACCGCCCCCAACCCCGACAGAGCGCTATCCTTCGCTCCAGCCTCGCGCCTCGGCCCGGGGTTTTCTCTTGTAACGGCGTCGTTCGGCAACGAGGAGAACATGGCACGCGGAGATGTCCGCATCGCGGTGACGCTGGCTTGCGAAGACTGCAAGCGGCGCAACTACCAGACCAACAAGTCGCGGCGGAACACGCCGGACCGAATCGAGATGCGCAAGTACTGCCGCTGGTGCGGCAAGCACACCGCGCACAAGGAGACGCGCTGATGCGCCTCCGGCTGCTCGGGAGGGCCCGCTAGGCGATGGCGAAGACGCGCGCACAGCGCAAGGCGGAGAAACGCGCCCGCGAAGCCGAAGCGCAGAAGCGCTCCGGTGCCGACGGCAAGCGCAAGTCCGAGACCCGCGCCCAGCACGACACCCAGGTCCCGGTCTCCGGCGAGGTCGCCGAGGTCGAGGCCGTCGAGGCCGGGATGGCGGTCGGCGCGGCGGAGAAAGACCTCGAGACCCCCGACGCGCCGAAGCCGCGCAGCGTCCGCCGCGCCGAGGCCAAAGCGGCCAAGGAAGCGGAGAAGCGCCGGCGAGAGGATCAGAAACGTCGCGAGCGCGAGCAGCTCGCCAAGCGGCAGAAACAGGCGCAGGCCGAGAAACGCCAGCGCGGCGGCGTCATCGGCTTCCTCGCCTCCTGCTGGGCGGAGCTGCGCAAAGTCCAGTGGCCCGACCGCGACACCCTCGTCCAGGCAACCGCCGTGACGATCGTCTTCGTCGCCGTCGCCGCCGCCTACCTCGGCGCCCTCGACAGCGCCTTCAGCTTCCTCATCAAGCAGATCCTCTAGCGGGATCCGAGACAGAAGGGCACAGGCAACCTCCAGATGTATCGCTGGTACGTGATCAACACCTACTCCGGGCACGAGAACAAGGTCAAGCACAACCTCGAGCACCGGGTGCAGACGATGGCCCAGAACCGCAACGTGCGCCAGGTCGTGGTGCCGACCGAGCAGGTGATGGAGCTCAACAAAGAAGGCCAGAAAGAGCCCAAGGAGAAACGGACGATGCCCGGCTACGTCCTGGTCAACATGGAGATGACCGACGACGCCTGGGGCCTGGTCAAGAACACCCCCGG
>JBKPOW010000039.1:0-6757 GCA_046733275.1 Actinomycetota bacterium | reverse complement strand
CGAGCTTCGGACCACCCAGATCGAGATCGGGGAGCGATACAGGACGCCGATCTCGATCGGACCGTCTTCCTACGCGGCTCAGATGCTTCTCGTCGAGCCCGAATCCGCCGACGCCGAGTTGCGCGCCGACGCCGTCGCATCGGTACGAGAGTTCCTCGACGAGCTGCAGCGGGAGATCGGAGAGAGTAGTTAGGAGGCTTCGCCGGGGAGCAGCGCCGCGGTCGTCTGCTCGAGCACTCGCCGCCAGGCCGACTGCTGCTCCGGCTCCTCTTCGGCGGCGCGCTCGACCACGCGGCGCACGCGCCGCTCGGAGATCTCCAGGCCATGCCGCTCGGCGATCTCCTTGTAGCGGTCGTAGTCCTGGGCGAGAGTCGCGGTGACCGACTCGAAGCCGTGGCGGGCGATTCGCAGGCGCCGCGAGTAGTCCATGATCGGCGTGCCGAACATCAGCTCGTCGTTGGGCTCGGGCTCGACCAGGATGATGTCGACGCCCTTGTACCTCTCCTGCCACTGCTCGACCGCCTGGTGCAGGCGGGCGTGGGCGAGAAGGCGGAAGGCCTGGTTGGCGATCGCCGGCAGGCCCATGTCGGCGACGCGGCGCGCGCGCGTGCCGAAGACCGTCGGGATCGTCTGCTCGAAGTCGTTGACGTAGGGGACGAGCGGGTTGACGACGACGATGAACTTCGCCCCTTTCTCGACCGCGATGTCGACGTTGGTGGTCGAGCGGATGCCGCCGTCGACCAGGTGCCGCCCTTTCAACTCGACCGGCTTGTAGACGACGGGGAGGGCGGTCGAGCACTCGATCGCCTTGGAGATCGGCACGTCGTCCCAGCCCGGCTCGCCGAAGACGAGGCGCTCGCAGGTGTCGAGGTCGGTCGCGGTCAGGTAGAGCTCTTTGTCGAGCAGGCGGAAGTCGTTGATGCGACCGCTGTCGCCGAGGGCCTGCTCGACGTAGTCGGCGATGCCGCCGTTGGAGTAGAGGCCCGTGGGCAGCGCCTCGGCGAGGCCGACGCCGATGTCGATCGCGGAGAAGTCGCCCATCTGGATCAGGCGGCGCATCAGCTCGACCGTGCGCAGCGGCAGGGCGGCTGCTTTCTGCAGGAAGCCGAGGTAGTTGAAGCGCAGCGCCCGGCCGAGGTCGAGGTCCTCCAGGTCGGAGGGCTCGCGATCGTTGATCACCTGCATCATCTCGTCCGGGGTGACGCCGTTGGCGAGCATCGTCGCGACGAAGGAGCCGGCGCTAGTGCCGACGTAGACGTCGAAGTTGTTGACCGTGCTGTTGACCGCCAGCAGGTCGAGCGCCCGCAGGGCGCCGATCTCGTAGACGCCGCCGGTGAAGCCGCCGCCGCCGAGGACGAGGGCCGTCTTCGAGGGCCGCCTGCGGCCTTTGGTGCGTCGGCGGCGAGTCGGTGCCTCGATGTCCACAACTTTGCCCATAAACATGCATTATCCCAGGTGATGAAGCGGCGCCATTTGTTGTTTGCCGCACTTTTGGCACTTTTGCTCCTACCCGCGGGGGGAGCGGACGCGAACGTCTGCCAGCAGATGCGGCAGCGGCTGGTCTCCGGCGGCGGCACGGCCAGCGGCCTGTTCGTCGTCGACGCCGAGAGCGGCAGGCCGCTCTGTGCGCGGGCGGCGAAACAGCCCCGCTCGCTGGCCTCGAACACGAAGCTCTTCACCACCGCCACCGCCCTCTCCCGCTTCGGGCCCGAGTACCGCATCGCCACCAACCTGCTCGCCGATGGCCAGATCGGCATCGACGGCGTCCTGCGCGGCAGCCTCTACCTGCAGGGCGCGGGAGACCCGGCGCTCGGCACGCCCTCCTTCTACGACCGCTACCAGGGCGGGGTCGGCACGAATTTGCTCTCCATGAACGCGCAGCTGCGCAACGCGGGCGTACGCAGCGTGACCGGCCGGCTCTACGCCGACGACACGATCTTCGACCGCCTGCGCGGCGTTGCCGACTCGGGTTACGCGACCAGCCCCTACATCGGCCCTCTCTCCGGGCTCTCCTTCAACTCCGGCTACCGTGGGGCGATCTCCCAGGGCTTCGCCGCAGACCCGGCGAGGCTGGCCGCGGCGAAGCTCGCCCGTGCCCTCGACGCGGCGGGGGTCGCGATCCGCCGCTCGGTCGCCCGCGGGGTCACGCCGGCGGACGCCGAGCCCATCGCCACGGTGCGCTCGCCCGAGATGGAGCGCCTGGTCGAGATGACCAACGTCTACTCGCACAACTTCTTCGCCGAGATGCTGGTCAAGCTGCTCGGCGCCGGCTTCGGCGGCGCCGGCACCACCGCCGCCGGGACCGAGGTGGTCGAGCGCTTCGCCCGCGGCCACGGCTCGGCGATCCACGCCGTCGACGGCTCCGGCCTGACCCGGGGCAACCGCGCCTCGCCCTACGCGGTCGTGCGCCTGCTGCAGGGGATGCGCACCAGCGAGGTCGGCGACGAGTTCATCCAGGCCCTGGCGCTGACCGGCCACGAGGGCACCGTCGCCGACCGCACCGAGGGAACCGCCGCGTACGGCCGCTGCCGCACCAAGACCGGCACCCTCACCGGCGTCAGCGCCCTCTCCGGCTACTGCTTCAACCTCAGCGGGCGGGTCATGATCTTCTCGATCCTGATGGCGAGCGTCTACGACCTCAGCCTCGCCCACTACCAGCAGGACCGCATCGCCGCCCTTGTCGCTTCTTACTGATTGCGCTCGCGACGTTCGTCGCGCCAGTCGAGGAAGCTGGTGGTCCCGAGTGCAATGATCAACATGGCGAGAGCGACGAGCTGCAACGCACCTTCACCGGAATCCTTGAAGAGGATGCAACCCACGACCAAGACGACGATCCCCACCGCGAGACCGATATGCGCGCTACGGAGATCAACGTTCATCGTCAGAGAGCATAGCGCAATGTTATGTCTGTAATCATGATCACGACTCCTGCCATGCCGCCGACGTAACCGCCCCGCACAGCGCGCGCCTCGAGCACCTGACGCGAAGATTGCAGAAGGAACCCCTGCAGACCTAGGCCGAAGCTACCCAGGACCATTCCAGCCCCCACCGCGGCCGCAGCGCTCTCGATCAAGGATGTGAGAGGGCCGAACTGAGCGAACGCCATACAGCGATCGTGGCGAGCCCAAACACACGTGTGGCGCGCAGAATGTGTCGAGATTGAAGATCTTTCCGCGCGGAACCGTCAGGACTGGCCAGCCAGGAGCTTGCGCAGCCCCGCTTCGTCGAGAACCTCAGTTGCGAATTTCTCCGCTTTGACGAGCTTCGAGCCGGGGTTCTCGCCAGCGACGAGGTAGTCGGTCTTCTTCGAGACCGAGTTGGTCACCTTCCCCCCCGCCGACTTGACCATCGCCGCCGCCTCCTCGCGGGTTAGCTCGGGCAGGGTGCCGGTGAGGACCACGGTCTTGCCTTCCAGCGGACCGCCGCTGGCGCGCCGTTCCGACTCGGCCGCCTCCAGCCGCAGCCCCTTTTGCTTCAGCTTCTCGACCAGCGCCCAGGTGGGCTCGTCGGCGAGCGACTCGGCGATCTGCACCGCCATGATCGGCCCGACTCCCTCGACCTCCTCGATCGCCTCGGGGTCGGCTTCATGCAGGGCGTCGATCGAGCCGAAGTGGTCGGCCAGCGCCTCCGCCGTGACGTAGCCGACGCCCGGCAGGCCGAGCGCGTAGAGCACGCGTTTGAAGGGGCGCCCGCGCGTGGCCTCGATCGAGGCCACGAGGTTCTGGGCGGATTTCTCTTTGAAGCCCTCCAGCCCGACGAGGCGCTCCTCGCTCAGCTCGTAGATGTCGGCGACGTCCTCAATCAGGCCTACCCGGAGGAAGCGCATGGCGAGCTTCTCGCCGAGCCCGTCGATGTCCATCGCGCCCTTGCCGACGAAGTGCTTGACGTGCTGGAAGGACTGGCCGGGACAACCCGAGCGGTTGGGGCAGACCGTGAACACGCCTTCGCGCTTCTCGGTCGGCGTTTCGCAGGCCGGGCATCGCTTCGGCGGCTTCGGCCTGCGCGCCCGTGGGTTCTTGCGCGGCAATTTCGGCGAGACGACCTGCGGAATCACGTCGCCGGCTCGCATCACCACCACTTCGTCGCCCTCGCGCACGTCCTTGCGCTCCAGGTCCTCCTCGTTGTGGAGCGTGGCGGTGGTGACGGTGACGCCGCCGACGTGGACTGGCTCGAGCATCGCGAAGGGCACGAGGTGGCCGGTCCGGCCGACGTTCCAGACGACCTCGCACAGCTTCGTCGTCGCCGTCGTCGGCGCGAACTTCCAGGCGATCGCCCAGCGGGGCTCGCGGCCGACGACGCCGAGCTCGCGCCAGAACCGCCGCTCGTCGACCTTGACCACCACGCCGTCGATCTCGTAGTCGAGCTCCTCTCGGCGCTCCTCCCACCAGCGGCAGCGCTTCACGGTCGAGTCGATCCCCTCATGGTGGCCGGCGTCGGGGTTGACCTTGAAGCCGCGCTCGCGCAGCCACTCCAGCTCCTTGCTATGGGTGGCGAAGTCGAGTCCGCGCACGGCGCCGATTCCGTAGCACCAGATCGAGAGCGGCCGTTCGGCGGCAAGCGCCGGATCGAGCTGGCGGATCGAGCCGGCGGCGGAGTTGCGCGGGTTGGCGAAGGTCGGTTCGCCCGCCTCGGCGCGACGCTCGTTCAGGGCTTTGAACTCGGCGATCGGCAGGTAGACCTCGCCCCGCACCTCGACCAGCTCGGGGGCCTTGTCGATGCGCAGCGGGATCGCGCCGATCGTGCGCAGGTTGCGGCTCACGTCCTCGCCGACGCGGCCGTCACCGCGCGTGGCGCCGCGCACCAGCACGCCGTTCTCGTAGGTGAGCGAGATCGCCAGGCCGTCGATCTTCGGCTCGGTCGTGTAGCTGAACTCGGCCGCGCTGATGTCGAGCCGCTTGAGGTGGTTGCGGATCCGCGTCTCCCAGGCGCGCAACTCCTCCTCGTTGCGTGCGTTGGCGAGCGAGAGCATCGGCTCCGCGTGCTCGACCTGCACGAAGCGGTCGAGCGGCGGCGCCCCGACCCGCTGGGTCGGCGACTCGGGCGTCCTCAGCGCGGGGTGATCGGCCTCGATCGCCCGCAGCTCGTCGAGCAGCGCGTCGTACTCGTCGTCGCCGATCGTCGGGTCGTCGAGGACGTAGTAGCGGTGGTTGTGAAGCTCGAGCTCGCGGCGCAGCTCGGCCGCCCGCTTCTCGGCGCTCGCCGCGCTCACACCGAGGAGGGCAGGCAGGCCGCCAGCATCTCGTCGAAGCGCCAACCGCGCAACCGCTCCAGCCCGCCGTGGTCGGTGAGGTCGAAGTGGATCGGCGTGACTGCGATACGCCCCTGCGAGACCGCCATCAGGTCGGTCCCATCGAGCTCCTTGAAGCCGGGCCGCCAGCCGTAGATCTCGTAGTGGCGGCGGCCGTCCTCGTCCTCCGAGACGAGCTTGAGCTCGTCGTTGTAGACCCGCTTGCCGAGCTTCGTCACCTCGATCCCGGTCGGCTCGCCGGCGGGGCAGTTGACGTTGATCAGCGTCTCCGGTGGCATCCGCTCGTCCAGCAGCGCGGCGACCAGGCGGGCGAGGAAGGCCGCCGCCACGCCGAACTCGAACTGGCCGCTGACGTAGCCCATGCCGCCTCCCGAGGACTGCTGCGAGATTGCCACCGCCGGGATGCCGAGGACGATTCCCTCGAAGGCGGCCGCGACGGTGCCGGAGTAGGTGATGTCGTCGCCGAGGTTGGCGCCGTGGTTGATCCCGGAGACGATCAGGTCGGGCCGGTGGCCGACCAGGCCCAGCTCGGCGAAGCGCACGCAGTCAACCGGCGTGCCGTCGGTGGCGAAGCCGCGATCGCCGTCGCCGAACTCGACCTCCTCGACCACCAGCGGCGAGCGGGTGGTGATGCTGCGCGCGGTGGCGCTGCGGTTCGAGTCGGGGGCGATCACGTCGACCTCGACGCCGTCGAGCTCGCGCAGGGCGCGGCGGGCGGCCTGCAGGCCGGGGGCGGTGATGCCGTCGTCGTTGGTCAGCAGGACCCTCATCGGGTCGATTCTAGGGACGCCCTCCCTCGGCTTATGCGCTCGTCAGGGCTTCGATTCGAGCAGCGGCGCCCTCAGCGAGAGCTTCTATGCGGGTCGGAGGGGCGACGGCCTCTATCGCGCCCTCGAGCTGGGAGATCGCTTGAAGGGCGGCCGCATAGCCGGCGGGATCGATTAGGCGGATGCCTTCTGACGCTTCCAGTTCCTCGCTTGCCCGGGCGGCAGCTCCCTTGGTCGCTTCGTACTCGGTCCTGGCGCTGACCTTGCCGTCGCTCACGGCGCCTTCGTACTCGATCGGGACCAGCTCGAGGCCGGCTGCGACGGGGGCGAGCTCGGCGCGGGCGTCCTCGATCTGATCGCTCAGGGAGGGGTCGTCGGCGGAGGCGCGCCCGAGCAGGAAGCCGGCAAGGGCGCCGACCAGCAGGCCCGTCAGGAGGAGGGCGATGAGCAGGGCCGGGCCGCGTTCTCCCGTCTGGCGATAGAGCGACACGGCTCAGCCCGCCAGGACGGCGACCGTTGCGCCGTCGTGCTCGGCCAGCTGCCGCTCGGCGGCAGTGAGGATCTCCTCCGGCCGGCGGGCATCGGAGAGGTCGACTATGCGGGAGCCGCTGACCAGCGAGACCCGCGGCAGCATCGCCGCCACGCCCAGGTTGACCGAGGCGTCCTCGACCGCCGCGCCGAGCCTGGTGAGGAAGTCGTCTCCCTCGCCGACCAGCACGTCCTTGGCCTTCTCGGCCAGGGG
>JBKPOW010000038.1:0-4752 GCA_046733275.1 Actinomycetota bacterium | reverse complement strand
GCGCAAAGCCTCTCTCCTTCCGGTGGTGAGGACTCCAAAAATACCGAAAAGAGACTGATAGTCTCAGCGCGAGGTGACGATCGGGGAAGGCGGGGCAGCTCGACGAGACCGGCGATCCTGGTCAGGCGGTCGGGTCGAAGGGCGCGACGCTAAGCGCCGACCAGGCGCGGGGCGGGGCGGTAGGCGTCGCCGTGCTCCGCCCGCAGCTCTTCGAGCAGGGCGGTGGCGCGCGCCGGGCCGATCAGCTCGGTCAGCTCGAGCGGGCCGCGGGGCCAGTTGAAGCCGAGGCGCATCGCCGTGTCCATGTCCGCGGGCGAGCCGATTTTCTCTTCGAGAGCGAAGGCGGCCTCGTTGGCGATCTGGGCGAAAAGGCGGGTGAGAATCGCCTCCGCGGCGGGGTCGATCCGCGCGAGTGCCTCGGGGTCGAGCGTGGGCGCTCCTTCGACCGCCGCGCTGTTCCCTTCCCTCATATGGCGATGAGAAGGAACAGCGGAGCGGGGGTCCGGCGAGTCGCCGTACTCGTAGAAGCCGCGCCCGCTCTTGCGGCCGAGTCGGCCTTCGCCGACCAGCCGCTCCTGGATCTCGCTCGGCCGCCAGCGCTCCGGCTCGCCGCCCTGGCTGTAGAAGGAGCGGGCGACGCTGAGGTTGACGTCGAGGCCGATCAGGTCGATCAGCTCGAACGGGCCCATGCGGAAGCTGCCGCCGAGACGGCAGACGCGGTCGATCGTCGGCGCGTCGGCGACCCCCTCGGCGAGCATCCGCAGCGACTCGAGGCTGAAGGGGCGGGCGAGGCGGTTGGCGATGAAGCCGGGACTGTCCTTGGCGCGGATCGGGGTGCGGCCCATGCGCCGGCCGACCTCGGTCGTCGCCTTCAGCGCCGCCTCGCTGGAGCGCTCGGTCGCGACGACCTCGACCAGCTTCATCAGCGCCGGCGGATTGAAGAAGTGCATGCCAACGACCCGCTCGGGGTTTGGCACCTCGGCGCCGATCTCGCTCACGGGCAGGGAGGAGGTGTTGCTGGCGAGGATCGCCTTCGCGCCGCAGGTCTCGGCCAGGGCGGCGAACAGGTTGCGCTTCAGCTCGAGGTCCTCCGGCGCCGCCTCGACCACGAGGTCGCATTCGCAGAGCTCCTCGAGGCTCGCCGCGGCGCCGGCGCGGGCGCTCGCGTCTTCGGCCTCCCGCTCGCTCCACAGTCCCCGCGAGGCGCCCTTGGTCAGGGAGACCCGCATCCGCGCGGTCCCCTTCTCCAGTGCCGCCGGGACCGGGTCGTGGAGGCGAGTCTCGTAGCCGCCGAGCGCGGCGACCTGGGCGATCCCGGCCCCCATCGTGCCGGCGCCGACCACGCCGATCCGCTCGACTTCGCGGGCCGCCTTCACCGTCCCTCGAACTTCGGCTCTCGCTTTTCGAGGAACGCTCGCATCCCCTCGACTCGGTCCTCGGTCGCCATCGCCAGCTCGTAGAGGCGGCGCTCGCTCTCCAGGCCGGCGGAGAGCCCGCTCTCCTCCGCCGCCAGCACCGCCTGCTTCGCCAGCCGCGCCGCGATCGGCGGCCGCTCGGCGACCGTGCGGGCCAGCTCGACCGCCTCGGTCAGCCATAGGTTCTTCTTCACCACCTGGTTGACCAGGCCCCACTCCAGCGCCATCTCGGCGTCGAAGCGGCGGCCGGTGAGCACGTACTCCATTGCCCGCTGCTTGCCCAGCACCCGCGCCAGGCGCTGCGTGCCGCCGCCGCCTGGGATGATCCCCAGGGTTATCTCCGGCTGGCCGAAGAGGGTGGTGTCGGAGGCGACGATCATGTCGCAGCTCAGCGCCAGCTCGCAACCGCCGCCGAGAGCGTAACCGGAGACGGCCGCGACCAGCGGCGTCTTCACCGCGGCGACGCGCCGCCAGAAGGAAGCCGCCGGGTGGCGCAGGGCCTCCTCGAAGCTGCGTTCGCTCATCGCGCGGATGTCGGCGCCGGCGGCGAAGACCTCGTCGGAGCCGGCGATGACGATGCAGCGCACCTCAGGATCGGGGTCGAGCCGCTCCAGCTCGGCGGCGACCTCCTCCATCATCTCCGGCGAGAGCGCGTTGCGCGCCTCGGGCCGGTTGAGCCGCAGCAGGGCGACGTGGAACTCGTCGAGCGTGGTCTCGACCAGCTCGCCCATCAGTCCTTCCCGGCCTCCAGCGGAGTCATCGCGTTGATCCCGGTCGCGGCCCGGCCGATGATCAGCTTCTGGATCTGCGAGGTGCCCTCGTAGAGGGTCGTCACCCGCGCGTCGCGCAGGTAGCGCTCGACCGGGTAGTCGTCGACGTAGCCGGCGCCGCCGTGCACCTGGATCGCCAGGTTGGCGCACTCGACCGCCGACTCGGTCGCATACAGCTTCGCCACCGAGGTCTCGGTCGTGTTCGGCTTGCCTTCGTCCTTCAGTAGACCGGCACGGTAGACGAGCATCCGCGCGGCATCGCGCTTGACGATCATGTCGGCGATCATCTCCTGCACCAGCTGGAAGCGGGCGAGGGGGACGCCGAACTGCTTGCGCTCCTTGGCGTAGGCGACCGAGGCGTCGACGCAGCCGTCGCAGATGCCGACGCAGCCGGCGGCGACGCTGTAGCGGCCGTTGTCGAGGGCGCTCATCGCCACTTTGAAGCCGTCGCCGATCTCGCCCAGCATGGCGTCCTCGCCGACCTCGACCGAGTCGAGCGAGAGCTCGGCGGTGTCGGAGGAGCGCAGCCCGAGCTTGCCGTGGATCTCCTGCGAGGTGAAGCCCTCGCTCGCGGTGGGGACTAGAAAGCAGGCGAGGCCGCGGTGCTTCTTCTCGGGATCGGTCTGGGCGAAGATCAGCGCCACCTCGGAGTAGTTGCCGAGCGAGATCCACATCTTCTGGCCGCTGATCGACCAGCCGGAGTCGGTCTTGGTCGCGCGGGTGCGAAGGTTGGCGGCGTCGGAGCCGGTGTCGGGCTCGGTCAGGCCGAAGCAGCCGAGCGCCTCGCCCGAGCAGAGCCGTGGCAGCCACTTGCGCTTCTGCTCCTCAGTGCCCCACTTCTCGATCGAGCCGGCGACGAGCGAGGTCTGGACGGAGACGACGGTGCGGGCGGAGGAGTCGGCGCGGCCCACCTGCTCGACGATCAGGCCGTAGCCGAGGTAGTCGAGGCTGCGGCCGCCGTGCTCCTCGGCGACCGGGGCACCGAGGTAGCCGACCTCACCCAACTTGCTCGCCAGCTCGCGGTCGAAGCGCCCGGCACGGTCGTTGTCGCGGACGCGCGGGATGATCTCGCGGTCGGCGAACTCACGCGCCGCTTCGGAGATCAGGCGCTGCTCGTCGCTCAGCTGGAAGTCCATCTCACCATCGCTTTCCGGTCTAGCTCGTTGACGTTCGAAGCTCGCGCCCCAGGGTTGCGGCGAAGGCCTCCTGCGCTTCGCCCGTGCGCGGGCCGGGGACCTCGGGGAGGGGGTTGCCGTCGATCGTCGAGACCGCCTGGATCTCGCGCGTGGTCGAGGCGAGGAAGGCCTCGCTCGCGGCGCGCAGGTCGGCCACCGGCCAGGCGCCCTCCTCGACCTGGAGGGCCTTGACCAGGCGGTCGCGGGTGATCGACTCGAGCACGCCGACGTCGAGCGCCGGCGTGCGCAAAGTCCCCTGCGGCGAGACCCAGAAGATCGCCGAGGTGGGCGGCTCGAGCACGGTGCCGTCGGGTGTGACCAGCACCGCCTCTTCGGCGCCCTGGGCCTGCGCCAGCCGCGTCGCCTGCATGTTGGCGGCGTAGGAGAGCGACTTGACCCCGTTGAGGATCACCGTGGGGCTGTAGGTGACGGTGGCGAGGGCGATCGTCTCGGAGTGGGGCGGGATCGGCTCGATCGCGGCGATGCGGCGGCCGCCGCGGGTGACGATCAGCCGCAGCTGGCCGTCCGGGCCGCCCGCCTCGGCGAGCAGGGCGTCGATCTCGCGCTCCAGAGCGGCGCGGTCGAACTCGAGCTGGATCGCTGCCGAGGAGCGCTCCAGCCGATCGAGGTGGTCGCCGAGCGCGAATGGCCTGCCCTCGTAGAGCCTGATCACCTCGAAAGCGCCGTCGCCGCGGTAGAGGCCGTCGTCCACCATCGGCACAGTCGCCTCGGCCGCGGGCGAGATCCGCCCGTCGACGCTTGCCAGCTCTCTCACGGTGGAGGTCATCCGGGCGGCGAGGCTACCTCAGACCGCTTCGAAGACCGTTGCCAGGCCCTGGCCGACGCCGACACACATGGTGGCGATGCCGTAGCGGCCGCCGCGGCGGCGCAGCTCGCGCACGAGGGTCGTGGTGAGGCGGGCGCCGGAGCAGCCGAGCGGGTGGCCGAGGGCGATCGCGCCGCCGTTGACGTTGAGGCGCTCTTCGTCGATGCCGAGCTCGCGGGCGCAGGCGAGCACCTGCGAGGCAAAGGCCTCGTTGAGCTCGATCAGGTCGATCTGGTCGAGCTCGAGCCCGGCGGCGTCGAGGGCGCGGCGGATCGCGGGGATCGGGCCGATCCCCATGTAGGCGGGGTCGACGCCCGCGACGCCGCTGGCGACGACGCGTCCGAGCGGCTCGGCGCCGAGCTCGGCGGCCTTGCGCTCCGACGCTACGACCACGCAGGCGGCTCCGTCGTTGAGCGTCGACGCGTTGCCCGCGGTCACCGAGCCGCCGTCGCGAAACGCCGGTCGAAGCGCCGCCAGCCGTTCGCGGCTGGTGTCGGCGCGCGGGCCCTCGTCTGTCTCTTATACACATCTCCGAGCCCACGAGACCAACGAGAGCATCTCGTATG
>JBKPOW010000037.1:0-4450 GCA_046733275.1 Actinomycetota bacterium | reverse complement strand
AAGGCGTGCCGCCCTCCGAACAGTACTCGGAGATCAACGTGCAGCCGGGCTACCAGCTGATGTGCGGCAAGCGGGCGCTGGAGTACGTGCGCTACCGCCACACCGACACCGACATCGTCCGCGCCGCCCGCCAGCAGGACTTCCTCAGCGCCGCTCGCCAGCGAGTGCCGATCTCCGACCTGGCCCGCGACGTGCTCGGCGAAGGCGAACTGATCGACATCTTCACCGAATACACCAGCTCCGACATCAGCGACACGAAGTCGATGATCGAGGTGATGAAACTGTTCATTGCCTCGCGCAACGCCGAAATCAACGAGGTCGACTTCCCGGCCGAACTGGGGCCGAGCTTCGTCTACGCGTCGGAAAGCGCGATCGAAGAAGCGGTCGATCGCTTCCTCGGGATCGAAGCGAGCGGCGGCCCGCGGGGGTCGCTCGAGGACGCGGGGCGCAAGGCGAAGAAGAAGGGCAAGGGCAAGCGGCCCAAGCGGAAGCGGACCGCCAAGGAGAAGCCGAAGCTGAAGCCGAAGCCGCCGGGCAGCGACGGTCTCCTCCCCGCTCGCGATGCGGGCGAAGAGGAGGCGAGGATCGTTGCCCGCAAGGTGAGCAGCGGCTTTCCGGTCTTCTACCCGACGCGGCTGCCCTCGGGCGCGGCCTACGAGGAAAGCAACCCCGAACTGCACATCCAGGACCCTCGCGTCTACCACTTCAAGGACGCCGACGGCGACCGCCACGGGGCCTACCGGATGGTGCTGACGCTGGAACTGCCGGACGGCGTCCACTACTTCGGCGTGCAGGGCATCCAGGGCTGGAGCGACCCGCCGATCCTGGGCGGGCCGAGCATCACCGAAACGATCCGCGACCGCGAGTACGAGATCTTCCTCGACGGCGACCGGATCCGGTTGATCGCCTGGCACCGCGGCGACAACACCTACTGGGTGGCTAATAGCCTGCTGCGTGTGCTCACCAACGAGCAGATGCTCGGCCTCGCCCGGTCGGCGAAGGTGAAGGTCCCGAACAAGAAGAGAAAGAAACGGAGGGCGGCGCCTTGAGCGACGGCAAAGAGACGATCGGCGTGATCGGCGTCGGCTGGGTCGGTCTGGTCACGGCGAGCTGCTTCGCCGAGCTGGGCCATCCCGTGGTGGCACGGGACATCCTGCCGGAGAAGGTCGCGTCGCTGGCGCGCGGCGAGACGACGATCCACGAGCCCGGCCTCGACGAGCTACTCGCCCGCAACCGCGAGCGGCTCACCTTCACCACGGAGATGGGCGAGCTGCTCGACGCCGCCCGGCTGCTCTTCGTCTGCGTCGACACGCCGCCGACGCGCTCCGGCGACGCCGACCTCTCGCGGGTTCGTGCCGTGGTCGACGACCTGCGCGCCGACGGCGATCACGTGCTGATCATGAAGAGCACCGTGCCCGCCGGCACCGGCGAGGCGATCCGCCGCGACCTTGCTGGTCTCGCCTACGTCTCCTGCCCCGAGTTCCTCAAGGAGGGCTCGGCGGTGGAGGACTTCATGCACCCCGACCGGGTCGTGATCGGCGCCGACCCCGGCGACGAGGCGGCCGGCGACGCGGTCGCGGCGCTGTACGAGCCGCTGGGCGGCGACCTGGTGCGAACCGACGTTGCCAGCGCCGAGATGATCAAGCTCGCCTCCAACGCCTTCCTCGCGACCAAGATCTCCTTCGTCAACGAGATCGCCAACGTCTGCGAGGAGGTCGGCGCCGACGTCGGCGAGGTCGCCCGCGGGATGGGCCTCGACCAGCGCATCGGCCCCGCCTTCCTGCGTGCCGGGATCGGCTACGGCGGCTCCTGTTTCCCCAAGGATGTCAGCGCGCTGAAGATGCTCGCCGGCAACACCGGCTACCACTTCCAGCTGCTCAACGCGGTGATCGAGGTCAACGAGCTGCAGAAGCGGCGCGTCGTGCAGAAGCTGGTTGGCAGGCTCGGCTCGCTGGTCGGCAAGCGGGTGGCGCTGCTGGGGCTCGCCTTCAAGCCGCAGACCGACGACATGCGCGAGGCCTCGAGCCTGGTGCTGGCGGCGCGGCTGCAGGGGGAAGGGGCCGAGGTGGCGGCCTACGACCCGGTCGCCGCCGATGCGGCGCGCGGGCTGCTTGACGGAGTCGCCCTGCGCGACTCGGCCCTGGAGGCGCTGGACGGCGTCGACGCGGCGGTGCTGGTCACCGAGTGGCCGGAGTTCGCCGAGCTCGACTGGGGCGAGGCGGCGAGCCGGATGGCGAACCCGCTGCTGATCGACGGGCGCAACTTCCTCGACCCGAAAGTCCTGCGCGACGCAGGCTTCGAATACGAGGGAATAGGCCGTCAGGGCGTGGATGACCAAGCAGATCAAGGACGCAGGGAGCGTGGCGTGCTCCGCACGCGAGCGACCGAGGACGCCGATATGCGCCGGTCATCCACGTCCTGACATGCAGGCAATCGTCCTCGTCGGAGGCGAGGGGACCCGGCTGCGTCCCCTGACCGAGAACGTCCCCAAGCCCGCGCTGACGCTGGTCGACCGGCCGTTCCTTGCCTACATGATCGAGTGGCTGGCGGGGCACGGCGTGACCGAGGTCGTTCTCGCCTGTGGCTTCCTCCCGGGGGCGCTGCGCGAGGCCCTCGCCGGCGAGGAGGAGCGGGCGGGGACGAGGATCCGCTTCGTGGTCGAGCCCGAGCCGCTCGGCACCGCCGGGGCGATCCGCTTCGCCGCCGACATGGTCAGTGAGGAGCTCGACGATCGCTTCCTGGCGCTGAACGGCGACGTGCTCACCGACCTCGACCTCGGGGCGCTGCTGGCCGCGCACGCCGAGCGGGGGGCGGCGGCGACGATCGGCCTGCACCCGGTCGAGGACTCCGCCGCCTTCGGCCTGGTCGAGCGCGGCGAGGCCGGCGAGGTGCTCGCCTTCCGCGAGAAGACCGGCGAGCGTGTGCCCGGGCAGGTCAACGCCGGGATGTACGTGCTCGAGCGCTCGCTGCTCGAGCTGATCCCGCCGGCCGAGAACGTCTCAATCGAGCGCGACGTCTTCCCGCGCCTGGTGGGCGAGGATCTGTACGGGCTGCCGCTCGACGGCTACTGGCTGGACATCGGCACCCCGCGGCGCTACCTGCAGGCCACCTGGGACATCCTCGAGCGACGGGTGGCGACGCGGGTGGAGCCAAGCGCGTCAGGACTGTTCGTCGATCCGGCCGCGACGGTCTCGCCCGAGGCGAGCATCGGGCCTCGCGCCGTGATCGGTCCAGGCTGCCAGGTGGAGGCGGAGGCGGAGATCCGTGAGTCGGTGGTCCTCGAGGGCTGCGCGATCGGCACGGGGGCGCGCGTCGTCGGCTCGATCCTCGCCCGAGGTGCCACGGTCCCGCCCGGCGCCGCCGTCGAAGGGGCGGTCGCCGCCGAACGCGAGAGGCTTCCCGCCTAAGATGATCGCCCTCTCGACCGCGCTGGCGGCCACCTGATGCTCGAAGACGTCCTCGCCATCCCCGACCACCTGCGCGACGCCCTCTGGCGGGTCGAGTCGGCGCGGCTCTCGCCCAGCGATGCCGCCGGGCTCGTCGTCTGCGGGGTCGGCGGCTCGGCGATCGGCGGCGACCTCGCCGCCGCGGCCCTCGGCGATCGCCTCGTGCGGCCGCTGCTGACCGTGCGCGGCTACGAGCTGCCGAGCTGGGTGACGAAGGACTGGGCGGTGCTCTGCTCGAGCTACTCCGGCGAGACCGAGGAGACGCTCGCCTGCTTCGCCGCCGCCCGGGAGCTGGGAGCTAGCCGCGTGGTCGCCGGCACCGGTGGAGCGCTGATCGAGGCGGCGCGGACGGCGGGCGATCCGGTGATCGGCCTTCCCGGCCTGCTCCCTGCCCCCCGCACGGCGGTCGCCTACATGACGGTCTGCGCGACCGAGGTGGCGGCTGCGGCCGGCGCCGCGCCGCGGATCGCGGACGAGATCGAGTCGGCCGCCGGCATGCTGGAGTCCTGCCGCGACGAACTGCGCCATACCGCCGGCGAGATCGCCGGCCAGATCGACGGCGCCGTGCCCATCGTCTACGGAGCCGGCCTGACGGTGGCCGCGGCGCGGCGCTGGAAGACCCAGCTCAACGAGAACTCCAAGCTGGCCGCCTTCTTCTCCGAGCTTCCCGAGGCCGACCACAACGAGCTCTGCGGTTGGCAGGGACGCCTGTCGGGACCGGGCCTCGCCGCGATCCTGCTCGAGGAGAAGGGCCAGCACGACCGCGTCCGACTCCGCTTCGAGCTCACCGCCAAGGCGATCGAGGAGGTCGGCGCCACCGTGGTCCGGGTCGAGGCGGCGGGCGAGACGCCGACGGAGAGGCTGCTCTGGAGCATCATGCTCGGCGACCTGGTCTCGCTGGCAATCGCCGACACGCGCGGCGTCGACCCGCTGCCGATCGAGACGATCGACAAGCTCAAGACCGCCCTCGGTCGGCCATAGTTCGGGAGAGGAGGGTCCGTCGG
>JBKPOW010000036.1:0-17662 GCA_046733275.1 Actinomycetota bacterium | reverse complement strand
TCCTGGGCAACGCGGCGCGCATCGTCTTCTGAAAAGACCTGCTTGAACCGCTCTTCCCCACTGATCGGGCTCTCGGTGCGTGCCATGACGACCGGCACAAAAGCCTAGATCAAAAGACACTTAGGCGCCTGGTCGAGCTTCATGTGACTACTTGGACGTCATCACGACGATGCCGACGACGACCGCCGCCAGCGTCGTCAACAACGCCAGGCCGCCGAGGACCGCCACGGCACCGGCGGCCAGCGGCCTGCCGTCGCGGCTGAAGTCGGCGAAGCGGGCGCCGCCCCAGATCGCGACCGAGAAGATCGTCGTCACCCCCACCCCCGCGACGAAGGAGGCGATCACGGTCTGCGCCAGCTCCTTCGTCTCGACGATGGTCGCCACTGGAGCCATTCCTAGCTCGCCGGAACCGGCGATCCCTGCTGGGAGCGCCGCACGAAGACGACGACGATCAGGCTCAGCGCGGCCAGCGTCACCAGGACCGGCCCCAGGGCCCCGGTGCCGAAGATCCGCGTCAGGCCGTAGGTGGCGGCGCCGATCCCCGCCGCCGCCGGCAGGGTCAGCAGCCAGGCGACGAAGATGTTGCCGGCCACTCCCCAGCGCACGGCGGAGAGCCGCTTGCCGGCGCCGGCCCCCATCACGCCGCCGTTGATCACATGCGTGGTCGAGAGCGGGAAGCCGTAGTGGGTCGAGGCGAGGATCACCGCGGCGCCCGCGCCCTGCGCGGAGAAGCCCTGGGCGGCGTCCATCTTGATGATGCGACTGCCGGTGGTGCGGATGATCCGCCAGCCACCGGTGTAGGTGCCGAGGGCGATCGCCGTCGCCGCCGAGACGATCACCCAGAAGGGAGGGTCGGCGTCTGCTCCGAGGGTGCCGTTGGCGATCAGCGCCAGGGTGATCACCCCCATCGTCTTCTGCGCGTCGTTGGTGCCGTGGGCAAGCGCCAGGAGGCCGCCGGAGACGATCTGGCCATAGCGGAAGCCGCGCGTCACCGGCCCGGGCCGCTGCCGGCCGACGATGCGATAGACGATGCCGATGCCGATGCCGGCGACGAGGAAGGCGACCAAAGGGGCGACGACCGCCGGGATCAGCACCTTGCCGACCAGGCCTTCGGCGAGCACCGCGTCGAGCCCGGCTGCCGCCACGGAAGAGCCGACGACGCCGCCGATCAGCGCGTGCGAGGAGCTCGATGGCAGCCCGAACCACCAAGTGATCAGGTTCCAGGCGATCGCGCCGATCAGGCCGGCGAAGACGATCGTCGGCGTGATCACCTCGGCATCGACGACGTCCTTGGCGACCGTCGCCGCCACCTCGATCGAGAGGAACGCCCCGACGAAGTTGAGCAGCGCCGCGATCCCGATCGCCACCTGCGGCCGCGCCGCCCCGGTCGAGATCGAGGTCGCGACCACGTTCGCCGTGTCGTGGAACCCGTTGGTGAAGTCGAACGCCAGCGCCGTCGCGACGACTATGACCAGGATTACCTCAGAGCTCACCCGGCCACCCCACTCATGAATTCTTGATGACGATTCCCTCGATGATCTGCGCCGCCGTCTCGGTCGCGTCGATCGCGTTCTCGAGCACGGCGAACATGTCCTTCCAGCGGATCACCACCATCGGGTCGATGCCGTTGGAGAAGAGCGAGGCGACCGCGTCGCGTGAGATCCGGTCCCCCTCGTTCTCCAGCCGGTGGATCTCGATCCAGTAGCGGTCGAGCCCCTTCAGCTCGCGCAGGTGCTCGAGCCCCTCGGCGAGCTGCTCGCAGGCCGCAACCAGCACCTTGGTCAGCGCCTGCGCCTGCGCCATCGGCGCTTCGATCTGGTAGAGGCCGAGCAGATCGGCGGCTTCCTCGGTGTAATCGACGATGTCGTCCATCTGGGTCGCCAGGGCGTAGATGTCCTCGCGATCGATCGGCGTGACGAAGGTCGAGTTGAGGCGCTGGACGATGCCGTGGGTGATCCGATCGCCCTCGTGCTCGGCCCTGAAGATCTCGCGCGGCAGGTCGCTGGCGTCGGGCCAGCGGCCCATCGTCTCGTCGAGCAGGCGGGCGGCGTGGAGGGTGTTCTGGCCGGCCTCTATGAAGAGGTCGAAGAAGACGCTGTCGCGCGGCAGGAGGGAAAGCCGAACCACGGCGCTCATCCTAGTGATCGGCGCCGACTCCGCCGCCGCCACGACGTCGCATCAGGGGCTCAGCCCGGAGCGGCGGCGAGCTGCTCGCCGGCACGCGCGTGGTGGCGCTCGCAGAGCTCGCGCTGGACGCTGCGCCGCTCGCCCTCCGGGGGCTCGAGCCTGGTCCATGCGCCATCGCTGTCCAGCTCCCAGGCGTTGACGTTGTCGGCGAAGCAGAGCTCGAGCACGTCGAGCAGCTCGCTGCGCAGCACCTCGTCCTCGACCGGCGCGATCAGCTCGACGCGACTGTCGAGGTTGCGCGGCATCAGGTCGGCCGAGCCGGTCAGCACCCTGGTCTCATCGCCACGCTGGAAGGCGTAGATGCGCGAGTGCTCGAGGAAGCGGCCGACGATCGAGACCACGCGGATGTTCTCCGAGACGCCCGGCACTCCCGGCCGCAGGCAGCAGACGCCGCGCACGTTGAGGTCGACCGGCACTCCCGCTCGCGACGCCTCGTACAGCGCCTGGATGCAGCCGGCGTCGACCAGCGCGTTCATCTTCAGCGCGATCCGCGCCTCTTCACCGGCGCGGTGCGCCGCCACGGTCGCCTCGATCTCCTCGAGGATGCGCTCGCGCATCGTCGTCGGCGAGACCAGCACCTTGCGGAACTCCGCCGGCCGGCCGTAGCCGGTGAGGAAGTTGAACATCTCGGCGACGTCGGCGCCGATCTCGGGATCGGCCGTGAAGAGGCCGAAGTCGGTGTAGAGGCGCGCGGTGGTGGGGTTGTAGTTGCCGGTGCCGATGTGGACGTACTCACGCACCCGGTCTCCCTCGCGGCGGGCGACGACGATCGCCTTGACATGCGTCTTCAGGCCGGGGATGCCGTAGACGACGTGGACGCCCGCCTCCTCCATCGACTTGGCCCAGTGGATGTTGGCCTCCTCGTCGAAGCGGGCTTTCAGCTCGACCATGCAGACGGCCTGCTTGCCGCGTTCGGAGGCGCGGATCAGCGCCGGCACCAGGGGCGAGTCGTCGCTCGTCCGGTACACCGTCTGCTTGATCGCCAGCACGTTCGGGTCGGCGACCGCCTGGGTGACGAAGCGCTCGACCGAGGTGGCGAAGGAGTCGTAGGGATGGTGGACGAGGATGTCGCCCTGGCGGATCGCGGCGAAGATGTCGACCGGCTCGTCGTCCTCGCCCTGCAGGCGCGGCTGGGTGACCGGCGTCCACGGCCTGAAGCGCAGCTCCGGCCGGCCGGAGGCATCGACCACCTTGCCCAGGTCGGCGAGGTCGATCAACCCGTCTACGTCGTAGACCTCGCGGTCTTCGAGCCGCAGGGCGTCGACCAGCTGGGAGCGCAGCTTCGGGTTCATCCCGGTGGCCACCTCGAGCCGCACGACCTCGCCGAAGCGGCGCCGGCGCAGCTCGTCCTGCACCGCCTGCAGCAGGTCGTCGGCCTCGTCGGAGACGGTGAAGTCGGCGTCGCGGGTGACGCGGAAGTAGCCGTGGTCGACCACCTCCGTGCCGGGGAAGAGGGCGTCGAGGTTGGCGGCGATCGCCTCCTCAAGCGGGACGAAGACCTCGTTGTGCTCGCCGACCCGCAGGAAGCGCCCGAGCAGCTCCTTCGGCACCTTGACGCGGGCGATGATCTCGGTGCCGCTCTCGGTGTCGCGCAGCAGCACGCCGAGGCTGAGCGAGAGGTTCGAGATGTAGGGGAAGGGACGGCCGAGGCCCACCACCAGCGGGGTCAGCGCCGGGAAGACCTGCTCGTGGAAGCGCGTGTCGATTTCGCCTCGCTCGGCCTCGCTCGCCGTCTCCAGCGAGACGATGCGGACGCCGTGCTCCTCCAGCGCCGGTCGCAGGCTGCCGTCGAAGCAGCGGTGCAGGCGCGAGTCGAGCTCCAGCACGCGGGCCTGGATCGCGTCGATCTGGGTGCTGGGGCCGAGCCCGTCGGGCCCGCGGGCGTCGATTCCGGCGTCGAGCTGGTCGAACAGCCCAGCGACGCGGACCATGAAGAACTCGTCCAGGTTGGAGGCGTAGATCGAGCAGAAGCGGACCCGCTCCAGCAGCGGCGTCTGCGGGTCCTCCGCCAGTTCGAGCACCCGCTGGTTGAAGTCGAGCCAGGAGAGCTCGCGGTTGAAGTAGAGGCCCGGATCGTCGATCGGCCCATCGTACTCGCGCACTTCCGGCACACTTCCGTGAAAGCAGGGGAAACTTGTGAAATTCCAGTTATGGCGGAGCGTTAGAGCGCCCGCTCGAGCGCCGCCCAGGTCCCCCTCTCGAGCTCCTCCTGCCAGAGCTCGGTGAACTGGCGGAAGAGCAGCTCCCGCCGCGTACGCAGGAGGTCGCACAGCGACTCGATCCCCGCGGCGCGGGGGAGCATCACGTCGCAGTCGTGGACCTCGCCGAGCGTGCCCTGCAGGCGCTTGGCGGCACGCCGGGCGCCCTTCGCCTCGGGGCCGAAGCAGGGCTCGACGATCTCCAGCACGTAGCGCAGTCGCTTGGCCGCTATCCGCAGGTCGTGCTGGGCCGCCGCCGCGCTGGGGTCGAGGGCCGGCGACGCCAAGGCGAGGAGCTCCTCGAGGCGGGTGCGGACGATGCGCGCGGCGTTGGGCCGCAGCGGCGCCGCCGGGTCGAGCCCCTCGACCTGCCGCGCCTTCACCGCGCCGCCTCGACCAGCTTGCCCAGCCGCCGCCGCAGCTTCTTCAGCTTCTCCGGCGCGAGGTAGGGAGCCAGTGCCTCGTTCGTCCGCCGCTGCTCGCGGCGGAGCCCCCCGATCAGCTCGGCGATCGCCTCGCAGTCGCCCGCCGGCGCGTTCTCGGCGAAGCGCTCGAGCGACTCGATCGAGACATCGCGGTCGCGTCGCTCACCGAGCGCGTCGGCGAGGGCCTTGACCCGCTTCAGCGCCTTGCGATGACGCTTGCGCGGGAAGCAGGGTGCGAAGACCTCGAGCGCGGCGCGCAGGCGGCGGGTAGCGACACGCATGTCGTGCAAGGGCTCGACGTCCTCCAGATCGAGCACCCCCTCCGAGTGCTCGAAAACCTCCTCCGCCCGCACCTCGACGACCCTCGCTGCTGCTTGTCCGAACTGCTCGCGGCAATCGAACCCAGGTACGTCTCGCGCACGCGCCACGCACTCAGCCTAGAAAAGAAGCTAAGTGGAACCCGTACCGGACGGCTCTAGGCCGCGAGCCGCGCCGGAGAAGAACCGTTGGCGTCGCCATTGAGCAGATCGAGGACGATCCCCTCGCGCAACCCGCCCTTGCCGATCTGCAGCGGCTGGCCGAGCAGCTCGGAGAGCTTCTCCAGCAGCAGCACGCCGGTGGAGAGGATTCGCACCCGTTCCGGGTCAAGCTCGAAGCGCCGCGCCACCTCCGCGGCGGGATCGCCGCAGAGCACGCGGATCCCGCGCTCGAGCGTCTCGTACTCGAGCACCGCGCCGACCAGGCGGCGCAGCGAGGTGGCGCTGCCCCCCACCGCGACGGCCTGCTCCGGCCGCTCGATCTCCACCCCCTCGAAGAGGTCGTCGATGCGGTCGCGGATCTTGCGGACCTCGGCCGGCGATGGCGGGTCGGAAGCGATCAGCTCATCGGCGAGGACGCCCGAGCCGACCGGCCAGGAGCGGACCTCGCGCACACCGTTAGAGACCGTGCCGAGGATGATCTCGGTCGAGCCGCCACCGACGTCGACGACGCCGACCAACCCCTCGGCCGGATGGCCGAGCGTCTTGGTCGCGCCGAGGAAGGAGAGTCGCCCCTCCTCCTCCTCGGAGAGCACCGCGACCGGCACGCCGGCCTTCTCCCCGATCTCCTCCGCCACGGCCTCGCCGTTAGAGGCATCGCGGATCGCCGCGGTCGCCACGGCGCGAATCGTCTCCGCCCCGAGCTCGCGCGCAAGCCGCACCTGGGTGGCGACCACCTCGGCCACTTCGGCCGCCTTCTCGCCCGGGATCTTCCCCGAGTCGAGGATCGCCTTGTTGATCCGCGTATAGGCCCGCTGCTCCATCGCCTTCTTCAACTGCCCGTCGACCGGCTCCGCGACCAGAAGACGCGTGGTGTTTGACCCGATATCTATGGCGGCGCAGAGCATCCCGGGACTCTCTGCATGTTCCCAGTCGAGTCGGATCTCAACCGCAGGGGGGCACCCGCACGGGCCTACTGATCGGGGTGCGAAGCGTCCTCGAACTCGCGAAAAAGTCCCGTAACCACGAAAGCGACCTGCTCGCCGATGTCGACCGCGTTGTCGCCGATCCGCTCGATCGCCCGGGCGGCCAACATCATCGTCATCGCCCACTCGCGGGAGTCGGGATCGTCGCCCAGCGCCAGCGCCAGGCGGAAGCACTCGCGGTTGAGGTCGTCGACGACGTCGTCCTGGCGCACGAGGTCGCGCGCCATCTCGACGTTGCGTTCCTCGAAGGCGTGCTTCGACTGGCTGATCAGGGTTCGGGTCTGCCCGCCCATGCCGAGGATCAGCTTGATCATCTCCTCGTCGGCGGGCGGCTCGTTGCCGGTCAGCGGGATCAGCTTGCAGACGTTGACGCACTGGTCGCCCATCCGCTCGACGTTCTTCAGCACGTGCAGCAGGGCTGAGATCAGCCGCAGGTCGGTCGCCACCGGCGACTGCGTGGCCAGCAGCGTAATCAGCGCCTGGTGGACCTCGAGGTAGCGGCCGTCGATCCGGTCGTCGTCGGCGATCACCAGCTGTGCCAGCTCGACGTCCTGCTGCTCGACCGCTTCCAGAGTGCGGCTCAGCGCCTCGCTGACCAGCTCGAGGCCACCGAGGGCGCTGGCCTCCAGCTGTTCCAGTTCTTTCCCGTAGTGGACCCTAGTCTGCTCGACCATCGTGGTGCTCAGCCGACTTTCCCGGAGACGTAGTCCTCGGTGCGCCGGTCGGCCGGGTTGGTGAAGATCTTCTCGGTCTCGTCGTACTCGACCAGGCGGCCCCAGCGGTTGTCCTCGTCGGCGTCGAGCTCGACCATGAGGAAGGCGGTGCGGTCTGAGACGCGCGCCGCCTGCTGCATGTTGTGGGTGACGATCACGATCGAGAAGTCCTTCTTCAGCTCGATCATCAGATCCTCGATCTTGCCGGTCGAGATCGGGTCCAGCGCCGAGCAGGGCTCGTCCATCAGGATCGTGTCGGGCTGCACGGCGATGCAGCGGGCGATGCAGAGCCGCTGCTGCTGGCCGCCGGAGAGGCCGAAGGCGTTGCTGTCAAGCCGGTCCTTGACCTCCTCCCAGAGGGCGGCGCCGCGCAGCGCTTCCTCGACCGTCTCGTCGAGGCCGTTCTTGTGGCCGAGGACCCGCGGGCCGAAGGCGACGTTGTCGTAGATCGACTTGGGGAAGGGGTTCGGTTTCTGGAAGACCATCCCGATCAGCTTGCGCACCTGCACCGGGTCGACCGCGTCCCCGTAGAGGTCCTCGCCGTGGTAGAGCAGGTGCCCTTCGACTTCGGCGTTCGGGATCAGGTCGTTCATCCGGTTGAGGCAGCGCAGCAGGGTGCTCTTGCCGCAGCCGGAGGGGCCGATCAGCGCGGTCACGTCATTGCGGTGGACGTCGAGCGAGATGTCTTTGACCGCGGCGACGCCGCCGTAGTGGACGCCGACGCCCTTCAGCTCGAAGACCTTCTCGCGGACAACCGACGAACGGCTCCGGAACTCTGGCCGCACCGCGATCGCCGCCCGCTCGGCGGCCGCTTCGCGGCTAGCCCGCCCCGTCCCGACTCTGCTCTCGTCCTGCGCCATCTTCTCGCTCACTCTATTCCTCTCACCATCTCTGCTCGTAACGATTTCGTAGCCAAATCGCGAAGGAATTCATCGCCAGCAAGACGACGAGCATCACGATCACACCTGCCGCCGCCAGGGTCTGGAACTCGTCCTGGGGGCGCTGGAAGTACTGGAAGATCTGCACCGGCATCGCCGCGTAGCCGTCTTCCGAGAACGGCGTCGGGTCGAAGGTGACGAAGACGGTCGCGCCGACCAGCAACAGCGGCGCCGCCTCCCCCAGCGCGCGCGAGACGGCGAGGATCACGCCGGTGAGGATCCCGGGGACCGACGCGGGCAGCACCTGCATTCGGATCGTCTGCCACTTGGTCGCCCCGAGCGCCAGCGATCCCTGGCGGATCGAGCTGGGGACGGCGCGGATCGCCTCGCGCGAGGCGATGATCACCAGCGGCAGCACCAGCAGCGCCAGGGTCAGCGAACCGGCGACGAGGATGAAGCCGAGGTCGAGCGGCCCACGGACGATGAAGGCGAGGCCGAGGATGCCGTAGATGATCGAGGGGACGGCGGCGAGGTTCTGGATGTTGACCTCGATCGTCCGGTTCCACCACCTGGTCCCGTCGGCGTACTCCTCGAGGTAGATCGCGGTGCCGATGCCGACCGGGACGACGAAGAGCATCACCCCGGCGATCAGCTCGAGCGAGCCGAGGATCGCCGGCCGGAACCCGGCGTTCTCGGGGTTCAGGGTCGAGGGCACGTTGGTGAAGAGGTCGGGGCTGAGCGCCGGCGCGCCCTCGACGAAGGCCTGCAGCAGCAGGGCGGCGAGGCCGGCGAGCGCGATCAGGACCGCGAGCAGCAGCAGGGCGGCGAAGACCGCGTTGAGCCACACGTCGCGCCGCGGCTGCTCGCCGAGGCCGGCGGTGACCGTTGCGCGGGCGCCGGCGACGGCGAGCCTGGCGCGCTCGCTCGGCGGCGGTGCGCTCACTCATACACCTCGCGGAACCGCCGGACGAGCCTGATGCTGGCCAGGTTCATCGCCAGGGTGATCACGAACAGCACAGAGCCGACGGCGAAGACCGATTTGTAGTCGAGCGAGCCGGTCGAGATGTCGCCGGTCGCGGTGACGGCTATGTACGCGGTCATCGTCTGGATCGGTTCGTTCGGCCAGAAGGTGGGGTTCGGCTGCGAGCCGCCGGCGATCAGCACGATCATCGTCTCCCCGACCGCGCGCGAGATCGCCAGCACGACCGAGGCGACGATGCCGGATAGGGCGGCGGGGAAGACCACCCGCGTCGCCACCTTCATCCTCGTCGCCCCCATCGCGTAGGCCCCGTCGCGCAGACCGCGCGGCACCGCGGACATCGCATCGTCGGAGATCGAGGCGATGATCGGCACCACCATCAGACCTACTCCGAGGCCGGCGGCGCCCGCCATGAACGGCTTCTCGGCGCCGCCGTGGAGGCCCTGCGGCCAGAGCGGCTGGATCAGCTCCGGCAGGATGAAGCTGACGGCGAAGATGCCGATCGCCACGGTGGGGATGCCGGCGAGGATCTCCAGCACGGGCTTGACCGCCCTGCGCACCCGAGGCGTCGCGTACTCGCTCAGGTAGATCGCCGCGCCGAGGCCGATCGGGATGGCAAAGACCATCGCCCAGAGGGCGACGCTGAGGGTGCCGGCGACGATCGCCAGGACGCCGAAGCTGGGCGGCTCGAACTGCGGCGTCCAGTCGATGCCGAAGAAGAACTCGCTGCCCGGGACGACCTCGAAGAACCCGATCGTCGGCCCGAGCAGCGAGAGCACGATCGTGGTCGTGATCAGGACGGAGAGCAGGCCGCAGAGGGCGAGAAGGCCCTGGATGACCTTCTCGCCGTAGCGCGGGCTCGGCGCCTGCAGCCGGTGGGACAGCTCGCCCGCCGGCCCGGCTCCGATCCCCTTGCTCACGCGGCCGCTCCCCCCGCCTAGCCGGAGAGCTTGGCGTTCGCTTTTTCGGAGGCTTCCAGCTGCTCTTCGGTCAGCGGGATGAAGCCGACCGCTTCAGCCAGGTCGTTCACGTTTTCCAGGTAGAAGTCGACGAACGCCCTCACCTCGGGCTGCTTCAGCGCCGCCGCGCTGGGGTAGATGAAGAGCGGCCGGCTGAGTGGCACGTATTCGCCGGCCTGCGCGGTTTCCGCCGAGGGGGCGACGCAGCCTTTGCCGCCGTCGACTTCCAGCGCCTTCAGCGTGCCTTCGTTTTCCTGGTAGAAGGAGAAGCCGAAGTAGCCGATGCCGCCGGGGGCGCCCTGGACGCCGGTGACGGTGGCGTTGTCGTTCTCGCCGACGTTGTTGTAGTCCTTGCGCGAAGCGCCCTCCTCACCGTTGATTTCCTCGGTGAAGTAGTCGAACGTGCCGGAGTCGGTACCCGGGCCGAAGAGCTGCAGCTCCTCGTCGAACTCCTCTTTCAGGTCCGGGACTTCGCTCCAGTTGGAGAGCTCCGAGTCGGGGCCCCAAATCGCGCTGAGCTGGTCGACGGTGAGGCAGGTGACCGGGTTCTCCGGGTTGACGACCACGGTCAGCGCATCGGTTGCGACCCGCACCTCCTCGAACTCGATCCCGCTGTTCTTGCAGGCTTCGATCTCTTCCGGCTCGATCGCGCGCGAGGCGTCGGAGATCGCGGTCTCCCCCTCGCAGAACTTTTCGAAGCCGCCGCCGGTTCCCGAGGTGCCCACGGTCACCTTGACCCCCGAGTTGGCCGCTTCGAATTCCTCGGCGACCGCCTCGGTCAGCGGCGCCACCGTGCTCGACCCGTCGATGCGGATCGACCCCGAGAGGTCGCCGCCGCCCGCGGCGCTGGATTCGTCGTCGCTGTCTCCGCAGGCCGCCGCTCCTAGGGCGAGGACTGACACGCAGGCGCCGATAATGAGCCATCTAGAGCTGGTCACTCTGTCTCCTTCTCGTTGTTCGCTCGACTACCGGCAGACGGCCGGCTTCGGCGCCACCATCTCAGCGGTCCCTGGAGAGTTTGTTACTCGCCTGTATCGCGGATGTGAAAAGGATGTGAAAGCGGGAATTGGCCGGTCAGCGCAGCGCCGCCGCAACGCGCCTTTTCGAGCGGGCGAGCTGGTCTTCACCCAAGGGGACGAGGCCAACCGATGCCGCTACCGCAACCGCCCGTGCGAGGTAGTAATCGACGAAGGCCCTTGCCGCTGGATCCCGGAGGGCTTCGTTCGACAAGTAGATGGACAGCTCGCGGCCCAGGGGGTTGTAGGAGCCGTCCTGCACCGCGACGGAGCTCGGGATCACGCACAGACCGCTCTCCTCGCTCTCTATCGCCACCACCCTGACTCCCTGCGAGCTCTTTTCGAAGCTGGTCAGGCCGATATAGCCGATGCTGCCTTTCGAGCCCCGCACTCCCTGCACCGTCCGAGCTTCGTCCTTGCCGGCATCGCCGTAGCTTTCGGTCTGGAGACCGGACTCCCCGTTGACCGTCTCGGTGAAGTAGGCGAACGTGGCCGAGGTCGGAGAGGGGCCGTAGCGCCGGATTCGCGCATCGAAGGTCTCGTTCCAGTCGCGTATCTCGGACCATCGGGAGATCGGCGCCTTCGGTCGCCAGATCTGTCGCAGGTGTTCGAGCCTCAGGCAGTACCGCGGATTGCCGGGGCTGGCGATCACGGCAATCGCCTGATTGGCGACCCCGATCGCGATCATGCCGCCGGCGACCCGGCGACCGACGACGACGTCGACCTTGGGGCTCTCCTTCTCGAACTCCGCGGCGACAGCCTCGGTGAGGGGGGCGACGGCGCTCGGTCCGTCGACGCGGACCAATCCCGACAGCTCGCCCCCAGCCGAAAACGACTCGCCGCCGCACGCGGCGATCCCACTCCCCAGCACGACTGAAAAAGCGACGACGACCACCCATCTGGCGTCGATCATTCCTCCTCCTTTCTCGGAGTGAGGACCGTTTACGCGGCCGTAAGGTTGCCGCGAGCCGGCTCGGTGGCGGAAGTCTCCGCGGCGAGGGGCGCCGGAGGCGCCAGAGCGGCGCCGTCGGCGGGCTCGGGGTCGAAGCGGTAGCCGACGCCGAAGTGGGTATGGATGTAGGTCCACGACGGCGAGAGCTTCTCCAGCTTCTGGCGGAGCTTGCGGACGAAGACGTCGACCGAGCGGTCGCCATGCGCCATCGCGTAGCCCCAGACCCGTTGGTAGATCGCCTCGCGCTCGAGCACCTGGCCCTGCGCCTCGGCGAGCAGTTGCAGCAGCTCGAACTCGCGCCTGGTCAGATCGAGGCTGAGCTCACCGACGTAGGCTTGGAAGCGGTCGGCGCGGATCTCCAGCTCGCCGGCGACGAGCGGGCCCGCTTCCGCCTGCGGCCGGGCGCGCCGGCGCCGGCGCGAGACCGCTTCGATACGGGCGATCGCCTCTTCGGGATGGCAGGGCTTGGTGATCCAGTCGTCGACCCCGAGCCGCAGGCCGCGCACCCGCTGGGCGACGGTCGAGCGGTCGGTGCAGACAATCACGCCGAGGTCGGGGAGCATGCCGCAGATCCGCTCGAGGTAGGCCCAGGCCTCATCGCCGAGGACCGAGGGATCGATCAGCAGCGCGTTCAGCTTCATCGCCACCAGCTCCTCCGGTGGGATCGCGCCGGCGAGCGTACGCTGCTGCCAACCGGCGGCATCGGTCCGCTTGGCGAGGACGGTGACGAAACCGCTGTCGTCGTCGATGACCGCCAGCCTGATGGTCTGCTGCTGATTCACAGGGCGTCGCGATTGTATGCGCACGCCCTGGCGGAGCTTGTTATCGAGATGTTCACCGCGGGCAGAATCGAACCGACCAAGATGGGTTTACGAGACTCCTCTCTCGTCGCGAACGGCCCGCCTGCCCCGGGCCGTTCGCTTTTTGCGGCTCGGCGGCTCAGGTCGGCGCCACCGCGCCGCTCGCGACGAGCGCCAGGACGAGGGCGCCGAGCCCAATTCGGTAGACGATGAAGACCGAGTAGGTATGGCGCGCGATGTAGCGCAGCAGCCAAGTTACGGCGACGAAGGCGACGGCGAAGCTGACCAGGGTGGCGACGATGGTCGGGCCCCAGCCGACGCCTGACGAGACGTTGTCGAACTCGCTGATCGTCTGCAGGATGCCGGCGCCCGTCAACGCCGGGATCGAGAGGAAGAACGAGAGCCGGGTCACGGCCACCCGGTCGATTTCGCGCAACAGCCCCGCGGACATCGTCGCCCCGGAGCGGGAGACGCCCGGGACCAGCGCCAGGCACTGGACGAGGCCGATGATCAGCGTGTCGCGCCAAGTGATGTCGGACTCGTGGCGCCGCTGCGTCGCTCGGCTGTCGGCGAACCACATCACGCCACTCCAGAGGATCAGCGCCCCGCCGACGAACCAGAGGCTGCGCAGCGTCGTCTCGATCTCGTCCTTGAAGGCGAGGCCGACGACCACGATCGGCAGCGATCCGAGGATCACCGCCCAGGCGAAGCGATAGTCGTTCGCTGCCCGCTCGGACGGCTTCCTCAAGCCATGCACCCAGGCGCGGAGCAGCCTGGCGATGTCGTGACGCAGGAAGAGCAGCGTGGCGGCCACAGCGCCCACCTGAATGATCGCCGTGAAGGCGACTATGTCGGGGTCGTCGGTGGAGTAACCGAACAGCCGCTCGAGGATCGTCAGGTGCCCGGTGCTGGAGATCGGCAGGAACTCCGTGAACCCCTCGACCGCGCCGAGGAGAATGGCTTCCCACCAGGACATGGCCGGGCATCCTAGGTAGAGAGCCGGGCATCCCCGCTCCTTGCGCTAGATTGCGCGGCGTGGCTCGCCGAATAGCTACCGCACTCATTGCCGCGCTGACGATGCTGTTGGTCGCTGCACCTGCCGCTCTGGCCGATAACGGAGAGGGGCTGGCGGGGCGGGTGACCGACAAGACGATCACCTTCTTCTGCTTCGGCGTGATCGCCTTCTTCGCGATCTTGGTGATCGTCCTCTCGCTGATCCAGGGGCGGCTGGAGAAGCGCAAGGAAATGCGCCGGGCGACGCTCGACCGCCTCAGCTAGTCGAGCCTAAATCCGGTCAAGAGGCGCTTCTCGGTCTCGCCCTCGATCTTGGCAGCGACTTCGACCCGGCCCTCCAGCGGGGTGCCGCGGATCTTGGTCGCGAGCAGGTCGTCGACCTGGAAGATCCCGGCCGAGTTGTTCAGCTCGATCTCGATCCGCACCGGCCGCTCCTCCCCCACTTCGATCCGCACCTCGTCGACCGCCGCCGCCGAGATCGAGTGGATTCCCTCCTGGCCCGCCTCGAGCGGCAGCCGGGTGCGGCCCTGGGCCATGTCGAGCGCGTCGGCCACCCGCACCACACCGGCCTCGAGCGTGTAGGGCTCGCCGCGGCGGCGGTGGCCGATGATCGCGTGCAGGATCTCGGCGGCGACGATCGTCCGCTTCGGCTCCTTGTAGGGGCCTGCGAGCAGGCGCTCGAGCGCGCTGTTGGCGAGGAAGAGGCTGTAGGCCTCGTGGTCGGCGCGGTGGATCGACATGCCGACGTCGTGCAGCAGCGCCCCGCCGGCGACGACGACCTCGGCGTCGCGGGCGGTCATCCCGTGGTCGGCGACGACCACCGGCTCGACTCCCCCCTTGACCAGCAGGCGCAGCAGCCGCAGGGCGATGTTGAGCACGATCTGGGTGTGTACCCAGGAGTGGTCCGACATCCCCAGCCTTTCGGCGTGCACCTGCGCCATGTACCACCAGGCGCGCACCTGCTCGTCCGCGTTGACGGCCTCGAGGAACTGCTCCAGCTTCCGGTTCCCCCGCGTCGGCGCCTTTACTCGCGCCTCGGCGATCGCCTCCGCCAGCGGTTTGCGCGTCGGCCCTTTGGGATCGGGAGCTGGAACAGCCTCGTCGCTCACCCGGCGACTCTAACCGCAGACCGGCCAGGGACTGGAACCAGCCTGTGAATAGAGAAGGGCGGCGCGGTAATCCTGCTCGGCCTCCGAAGCGGAGGCGGGATCGCCGGAGCCGCCGACGGACGCCCAGGTTTCGAAGCTGAACTGGTACTTTGCCGCGGTAGCTGCCGTCAGCCGAGACGGCGGTCGGGTCGCCGCCGGACTCGCAGGAGGCGATCGCCTCCAGGGTCGCGGTCGAGACGCCCGCCGGCAGGGTCGCGAACGCTTCGCGCCGTTCGCGCCGGATGCGAGCGCGGCGGGCCGCGCGGATGCGGCTGGCGGCGGTGCGCATCTGCCGATGCAGCTCCCGGCCGTCGAGCAGCAGCGAGGCACTCGGGGCTGGCACCGCGTCGGCCACTCCGATCCGCGGAGCCTCGGGTCGCGGATCGGTGCCGTCCGGGGCGGCGGCGAGGGCCACGGCGGGGAAGGCGACGAGAAGCATGAGGACAAGGGCTGAATATGTGCGTTTCGTAAGCAAGCGCGGAACCGTGGCGGGGTACCGCGCGCTGTGGAGTGACCGCGCTCACAGACCTCACATACGCGTACAGATGCGCACTAATGCAGGCACGAACGGCGCCGCAGATCGCTCGGGTGAAAGCGATCCTGCGCCCCCGCACGCCATCATCTCCGCATCGCCGGCCCACACCCGACATCGCGCCTGCTGCTCGCCTGCCCCGACCGTCCGGGGCTGATCGCCGCCGTCAGCGGCTTCCTCGCCGAGGCCGGGCGGAACATCATCGACGCCGACCAGCACTCGAGCCGCGAGGGCCGCTTCTTCATGCGCATGGCCTTCGAGCCGGCCCCCGAGGACGAGCGGCCCGGCCTCTACCGCCGCTTCGAGCAGGAGATCGCAACGCCCCTGCGGATGGACCACCGCTTCGCCGAGTCCGACGAGCGCAAGCGGGTAGCGATCATGGTCTCGCGCGAAGACCACTGCCTCTCCGACCTGCTCTGGCGCTGGCGCAGCGGCGAGCTGGGCGCCGAGCTCGTCGCCGTCGTCTCCAACCACCCCGAGCACGCCGGCCAGGTCGAGTCGCTTGGCCTCCCCTACCACCTAGTGCCGGTCAAGGCGGGGGGACGCGAGGCGGCCGAGGAGCGCGTGCTGGAGCTGCTCGCCGGCAAGATCGAGCTGCTCGTCCTCGCCCGCTACATGCAGGTCCTCTCCGGAAGCTTCCTCGCCCGGCTCAGCGCGCCGGCGATCAACATCCACCACAGCTTCCTGCCCGCCTTCGTCGGCGCCGACCCCTATGCCCGCGCCCATGAGCGCGGCGTCAAGCTGATCGGCGCCACCGCCCACTACGTCACCGAGGAGCTCGACGCCGGCCCGATCATCGACCAGGACGTCACCCGGGTCAGCCACCGCGACGAGATCGACGACCTGATGCAGATCGGCCGCGACGTCGAGCGGCTGGTCCTCGCCCGCGCGGTCAGGGCCCACCTCGACGACCGCGTCCTGCTCGACGGCGACCGCACCATCGTCTTCTGATGTACCCGCCCGGGAGCAGGCTGCCGGCGCTTGCCCAGGCCGCCCGCTATGCGCGCGATCCGCTCGGCTTCCTGATTCAGCTCCAGCGTCGCTACGGCGACATCTTCACGCTCTCGTTCCCCTACTTCGGGCGGCTCGTCTACGTCGCCGACCCGGCGCTCGTCAAAGCGGTCTTCACGGGGCCGCCGGAGCGGTTCCACGCCGGCGAGGCGAACGCGACCGTGCTCGAGCCGGCGCTCGGCCCGAACTCGGTCCTCACCCTCGACGACGCACCGCACATGCAGCAGCGCAAGCTCCTCCTGCCGCCCTTTCACGGCGAGCGAATCGAGCGCTACGGCGAGCTGATCCGCGAGACGACCGTGCGGGAGATGGAGAGCTGGCCGGTCGGCGAGCCGTTCGCGCTGCGACCGCATACCCAGCGGATCACCCTGGCGGTGATCATGCGCGCCGTCTTCGGCGTCCACGACGAGCAGCGCCTGATCCGCTTCGGGCGGCTGATCGACACCTTCGCCGGTCGGGTCAACGCGATCACCGTCTTCCCGATGCTTCGCCGCGACCTCGGTCGCTGGAGCCCCTGGATCCGCTTCCTGCGCGCCCGCGAGGCGCTCGACGAGTTCATCTACGAGGAGATCGCGCTGCGCCGCGCTGAGACCGAGACGGCGGAGGAGGAGCGCGACGACGTGCTTTCGTTGCTGCTCGCCGCGCGCCACGACGACGGTAGCCCGATGAGCGACGAGGAGCTGCGCGACGAGCTGGTCACCGTGCTCGGCGCAGGCCATGAGACCACCGCAACCGCCCTCGCCTGGGCAATGGAGCGCCTGCTGCGGACGCCGCGGGCGATGCGGCGCCTGCGCGAGTCGCTCGCGGCGGGAGAGGTCGACTACCTCGAAGCGACGATCAGGGAGACGCTGCGGACGCGCCCGGTGATCGTCGACGTGGCGCGCAAGCTGACCGCGCCGGCGAGCATCGGCGGCTACGATCTGCCCGCCGGCACCTTCGTCATGCCGGCGATCGCCGCCCTGCACTATCGCGAGGATCTCTTCCCGGATCCAGAGGAGTTCCGCCCCGAGCGCTTCCTCGAAGAGAGGGCCGACAGCTACGTCTGGATTCCCTTCGGCGGCGGCGTACGTCGCTGCATCGGTGCCGCCTTCGCCGAATACGAGATGAGGATCGTGCTGCGCGAGATCCTCGAGCGGGCCGAGCTGCGCGCCCCCGACTCGAGGCCGGAAAAGGTCAAGGTGCGGAACATCACCCTGGCCCCCGGCAAGGGGACCGTGGTCAGCCTGGACCGCCCGCCGCGCTAGCGGTCTCGGCTTCCGCTTCCGCCGCCTCCCACTGCTCGACCAGCTCGGCGACCGCCCGCTTCGCGGCCGTGTGCCGCGCTTCGGCGCGTTCCGCCCGGCCCGGGCTCGCCCAGGCGTCGGGATCGGCCAGCTCCTCCTCCAGCT
>JBKPOW010000035.1:0-18228 GCA_046733275.1 Actinomycetota bacterium | reverse complement strand
CTCTCAGGCTGGTCCGGTCTGATCCCGGCTGCGGTCGCCGTGGGACTGCCGCTATTCGACACTACGCTGGTGATCTTGTCGCGGCGCCGCCGCGGGGCTCCGGTGCTCTCCGGTGCTACCGACCACACGACCCACCGTCTGCACGCGATCCTGAAGTCGCCTCGGGCGGTGGCCTTGACCCTCGCGCTGACGCAGTCCGCGCTTTGTGGCCTTGCGATTGAGGCAAGCCGCCTGGGCCAAGACGCCTCGATCGCCCTGGCGGGCTTCGGCCTCTTGCTGGGGATGGCGACGATCGCCGTCCTGGATGGCTCTCCCAAATGGACTCCAGCCTCCGAGGACTCCTGACCGAGCCCGAGGCCGCCGACGCCTTGGAGACGAGGGTTCCGGCCAGCGTTCGCCAGGCGATAGTCGCCGTCGTCGGGCTGGGATGCGGTGTCAGCCCCGCGTTCTTCGGCTACTTCAACATGACGGTCTGGGGGCCGATCGCGTTGCTCCTCATCGCGGTCACGCTCGGCTTGCTCCTGGCCAGGCCCGCGATACCGACGGGGATCGCGGGCGTCGCCGTCATTGGACTCCTGCTGTTTGCCGCGTGGTCGCTGCTTTCGATCGGGTGGGCAGAGTCCGCGGATCGTGCTCTCACCGAAGCTGACCGTTGGATCCTCCATGGGGTCTTTCTGCTCATGCTCGTCCTCCTCGTCGGCGACCGCCGCGATGGCGAGGTCTTCTTGTTCACCGCTGCAGTTGGGGTGCTCGGCGTCGCGATCTACGATCTGGCAAAGATGCTCGCGGGCGACGGAGTGGCCCTCTTCGGCGGCTCCCGCCTTCTGCAACCGCTCGGTTACGTCAACGGCCTCGGTGGCTACTTTCTGCTCGGTTTCTGGCCGCTCGTCGCGGTAGCCGAGCGCGCTCGGGGGCACGCCTTGGCTGGACTCGCCGCAGGCGGAGCGAGCCTGCTTACGGCGCTCGTGCTGCTGACCGAATCGCGGGGGACCGTCTTCGCCTTTGCGGCATCTGCGCTGATCGTCCTCGTGCTGTTCCCCGGCCGGAACCGTCGTGCCTGGCTGCTCCTGATGGTCCTGGCCGGTCTAGGCGCCGCTTGGGGCCCGCTCACCGATGTGACTCAGAACCTCCCTCCAGGACGGTTTGCGCCGGCGGAGGAGTCGATCCGCCGTGCCGCGGAGTGGAGCCTCATCCTCGCCGCGGCCGTGGCGGTCGTGTGGGGCCTGGGCAGTTGGGTGTTCGCCACCCTGCGAAACCGCTCGCGGTTTGTCGCCTCTTCCCTGCCGAGACTCTCCGCGACCCTGCTGTGTGGAGTCGCGCTTGCCTTCGTCGTGGGAGGCACGCTCGCAGCGGAGGATCCTGTCGACGACGTCTCGCGTCAGTACGAGGCCTTCACCGAGCTCGAGAGGTCAAGCAGCGGCTCGCGGTTCACCTCCGGCGGGGGCAACCGCTACGACTACTGGCGAATCGCTTGGCGGCAATTCACCGATCACCCCCTCAACGGAATCGGCGCCGGGAACTTCAATCGAACCTACTTCTTGGAGAGGCGAACCGACGAGGACGTCCGGCAGGCGCACAGCATCGAGCTTCAAACGCTCGGCGACACCGGCATCGTCGGGGCGCTGGCACTCGGCTCGTTCCTCCTCGCCGTGTTCCTCGGCCTCTGGAAGGGGAGCCGAGCCGCCCGCGAGGACGGCACCGAAACGGCCCTGATGGTCGCCGCCGGTGGCATTTTCATCGTCTGGCTCGCCCAGACGAGCGTCGACTGGCTGCACCTCCTACCGGGGGTTACGGGGATCGCGCTGGGGGCGGCGAGCATCTTGCTGGTCCGGTCCAGTCGCGTTGGTCGGCCGAGTGCAGATCTTCGGCCCATCCCCCCTTGGGGCGTTGCCTTTGCGTTGGGGATCGCCGTGGTCGCGATCGTCTTCATCGGCCGACCGACCTTGGCGGAGCACCTCCGAGGCGAGGCCCAGGACGAGCTCCACTCCAGTCCGTTTGCCGCGCTTCAGACCGCCAACGAATCGCTTTCGCTCAATCCCGAGGCCGTGCAGAGTTACTACACCAAGGCCGCTGCGCTAGCTCGGCTAGGGGCGTATCTGCCGGCCAAAGCCACGCTGGTTGAATCGATCCGTCGCGAGCCACACAACTACGTGAGTTGGGCACTTCTAGGAGACCTCGCCACCCGTCGCGGCGACGTCTCCGAGGCCTTGCGCGCCTATGGTCGAGCGGCGAGCCTCAATCCGCGCGACCGGGAACTCGAGCTCCTCGGGAGCCGGGGGCAGCTTGTCCGACGCCTGCACCGCGATCCAGCCCAGGCCGCGCCGTTGCTCGAAGGCGAAGCTGTAGCGACGGAGGAAAGCGGACGCTAGTCGCCCCCCACGTGCAGCTCGATCGCGTGGATCTGGCTCTGGCCGAAAGAGCCGGTCTGCACCGGACCGGCGGCGCTGACCAGCGCGCCGAGACCGGGGAGCGGCCGCGGACGCAGGCCCCTGCGCACGTCGATCGCGGTCAGGCCCGGCAGGGTGATGCCCTGCGAGTCGGCGATGACGAAATGGGCATCGCCGTCGCCGTCCGGGTCGACCCGCTCCACGTAGACGATCCGCCCTTCGGCGCTGCGGCAGGACGGCAGGCCAGCGGGGCAGTGAGATGGCTCGACGTCCGGCGTGTCGGTGCTTTGTCGCTGCGGGCCGGTGGGTGTGGTCTTCGCCTCAGGCGACGATCCGGCGTCCGGTCCGTCGGAGTTCCCGCAACCCGTCGCAAGGGCAAATACCACGGCGCACGCAATGAGAAGACACCGACCGGAGTCGACCATCGGTCTGTTCCACATGGCGGAAATCTACGGCTCCGGCAGAAGCTCGGCCGTCGCCGGGGCGAGCAGCTGAGCAGCGCCGACCGGGGGCGGGTCCGGCCGCTCTCTATCCTGCCCCCACATGACTCCCGATGCGGACGAGCGCGGCGCGGCCGACTTCGCCCGCCGCTTTGCCGAGTTCTGGGCGGCGCCCTCCCCCGAGCGCCTCGATACGGTGCTGGGCCCGCGGGCGCGCCTGGTCGCTCCGGTGGCGCCGACCACCCACACGCTGGAGGAGGGCAAGCGCGTCTTCGCCGATCTCTTCGAGCTGATCCCGGACCTGACCGCCGAGGTGAGCCGCTGGGGCGCGACCGAGGATGGCGTGCTGATCGAGTTCACCTTCCACGGGACCGCGGGAGGCGGACCGATCTCCTGGAGCGCCGTCGACCGCTTCGTCCTCGGCGACGACGGGCTGGCCACCGAACGGATCTCCTACTTCGACTCCGCCCCGATCGCCCTCACCCTCGCCCGCCGACCCCGTGCCTGGCCGAGCTTCGGCCGCATGCAACTCCGCCACCTGCGCCGCTGAGGGGAAGTCGAGCTTCAGGCGGTGCGCGCGGGCGGGTCGGGGATGACGTCTTTCGGCTGGCGCGAGAGCTTGGCGAAGCCGCGGAGCACCCGCGCCAGGGTCAGAAGACCCTTCGGTGATCTGAGGTTGATCGCACCCAAGAGCTGGCGGAGGAGCGACAGCTGGTCGAAGTAGACCCGCTCGCAGACGAGCGCCTCGTTTTCATCGAAGACGAAGAAGGCGGTCATGCGAACCTTGAAGGACCCGCCCGTCGGCGGCACCGGACCGAGCGGCCCCAGGTGGGTGCCGAGCAGGTAGAACTCGACGATCACAGCATCGTCGCTGTGACGGAGCGCGATCATCTCGTGCCGCTGATCGGGAAATGCCACGCGCGTTTCGTGGTAGTAGCCGCGCACCGCCGAATCGCCGTCGTGCACAGTCTGCGTGGGCACGATCTCATAACGCGGATGCGGAAACGTCGAGAGGACCGCGTCCCAGTCCTGCTCCACCTCGTCGTGGAAGTGGTCCAGCACGACCTTCTCGCGGCGCGCTCGGATGTCGTCGCTCAGCATCTTGGCGTCACTCCTTCTTGATGATCTTGCCGTAGCCGGTTCTCGACTGAAGTCCCTTTGGTTAGTCTTTTCAAAGCGTAATCCGCTAGTCGGAAGGAGTCTGATGGACCATCGCTCGCGCGGGAGTCGAGAGGCACCGATGCGCCGCCGCGAGATGATGGCGCTCTCGGCCGGGGCGCTGGCGAGCGCTGCCCTTTACGCCTGTGGGGCTAACGGGGACGAGCGGGCCAGATCCGCGGTGGAAGGGACCGCGCCCGACTGCATGTTGACGCCGGAACAGGAGGAAGGGCCCTTCTACATCGATCTGGCGCAAGTTCGACAGGACATCGTCGAGGATCGCCCCGGCGTGCCTCTCGCGCTCGCGCTGACCGTCGTCGACTCGGATACCTGCAAGCCGATCCGTGATGCCGCCGTCGATATTTGGCACTGCGACGCGCTTGGCGTCTACTCGGGCGAGCCGTCGGAGGGCAGCGAGGGCAAGACCTACCTGCGTGGGATACAGCTGACCGACGGGAATGGCCAGGCAGAGTTCGCGACCATCTACCCGGGCCACTACCCCGGCCGGACGACGCACATCCACCTCAAGGTCCAGATCGGGGGGCGGCTGCACGACGACACCTACTCCGGCGGCCACGCCTCGCACACCGGGCAGCTATTCACCTCCGATCGCCACGACGCGGAGGTCTTTGCACTTGCTCCCTACAACCGGAATACGACCGGCATCGTCCCCCGCAACACGGATGCCATCTTTCGGGATCAGGGGGGCTCAAGCGCGGTCCTCATCCTCTCACGTATCGGCAACAGCCTCGCACGGGATGGCCTTTCGGCAAGAGCGACGGTGGGCGTGGACCCCAGCGGTTAGCGAGATCGGTGAGGAGGGGTGGACGACCGGATTCGAACCGGCGACCGCCTGGACCACAACCAGGAGCTCTACCAGCTGAGCTACGTCCACCGCGTGGCTCCAATGTAGCGGTAGTTTGCACGCCTATGCGTAGGCGCCAGCTAGGCGGGATGCGGTTGGGGCGCGAGGTTGCGATGGCCACCGTGGTTTTCGTGCTGGGCGTCGCACCGACCCCTACCCCGGCCTTGGCCCTTGGGCCTTACCCGGACCTTGGCCGGTGTCAGGTCTTCCCCGACTCGCCCGCCTCGCTCTCCCCCACCGCACCTTCCCTGCCCAACCAGGCAGTCTGGAACCAGGACATCTCTCGTGCGCCTATTGCCCACAACTCGGCCGCGGTCATCGCCTACATCAACGCGCACGGCGGCAACTTTCTCCATCCCGACTTCGGCTCGTCCCGGGCCTATGGCTTCCCCTACGCGGTCGTCGGCGCAGGTCAGCGCAAGCTGGCGGTTCGCTACACCGCCTACGGCGATGAGAGCGATCCGGGGCCGTTCCCGGTGCCGATCGGGGCGCCGGTCGAGGGTGGGCGGCGCAGCGATGGCGATCGGCACGTGCTCGTGGTCGACCGCTCCGCCTGCATGCTCTACGAGCTCTACCGCGCCTTTCCGGTGCGCGGCGGCCGCTCCTACTGGAAGGCCGACTCGGGCGCCGGCTGGGACCTCGGCTCGACCGCGTTGCGGCCCGACTCCTGGACCTCGGCCGACGCCGCCGGGCTGCCGATCTTCCCCGGCCTCGTCCGCTACGACGAGGCCGCCGCGGACCGCCTCGACCACGCGATCCGGGTCACCTTCGAGAGCACGCGTGACGCCTGGGTCCATCCCGCCTCCCACTGCGCCGGCGACACCGCCGGCGCCAACGCGCCGGCGATGGGAACACGCCTGCGGTTGAAGCCCGGCTACGGCCTCGGCGGCTTCAGCGGCCCCGCGCGGGCGATCGCCGAAGCCCTGAAGCGCTACGGGATGATCGTCGCCGACAACGGCTCCAACTGGTTCTTCAGCGGCACCAGCGACCGCCGCTGGGACGACCAGAACCTCAACCAGCTGAAGCGCATCCCGGGCAGCGCCTTCCAGGTCGTGCGCAGCGCCGCCCGCCCGCACCTCTGCTGAGCGTCAGCCTCCGTCGAGGACGACGTGGCGGAACGCCGGCCGCAGCCGCTCCTCGAGCTCGGCCGCCCTGGCCACAGCGGCGTCGCCCCCGCTGCTGACCAGCACCACCTCGCTCGCGGCGAAGCTGCCCAGCTGGTCCTCGACCGCCTGGACGACGTCCTCGTCGCCGACCCGCGCCTCGGCCGCGATCCCCGCCTTGGCCAGCGCCGCGACGGTCGCGACAAGGTCCTCCTGCGCGCTGCGGCGAGCTCCCTCCACGTCGGATGCCCAGCGGTCGAGGAAGCGCGTCCGCACCGGCGAGAGAACAAGAACGTTCGCCTCGTCCCCCTCGGGCCCGAGCTCGGCGGCCGCCGCGACCTCACGCACCTCGGCCGGCTCGTCCACCCGGCGGGTGACCACCAGCAGAACCTTGCGCTCGGCGCTCTCGCCGGCCGCTCCGCCGATCGGCCCGCGCGGCTTCTGCCGCGCCGCGACGACGAGCAGCGCCGCCGTCATCAACGCCCCCGCCGCAACCCCCGCGGCCGCCCCACCAAAGGCGAAAGCTGCCACGATCGGCACCGCCAAGGCGGCAACGATCACCGGCAGCTTCCAGGCAGCCATCGGCTTCGATTGTCGCCGAGGCGGGCTTACACCCTACGCCTGGTCCCGCCCAGCATCGGCAGCAACAGCATCGCCAGCCCGATCAGGATCACGATGATCCCGAGTACGTAGTTGACGAGCAGCGCCAGCACGATCCCAATGAGGATTACCACTATTGCGCTTGGAGTCATGGCGGCATGCCTACCCCGGCGCCGATCCCCGGAAACGTCTGAATCTGTCAACGCCTTCCCTGCAATTAACCGGTCACGCCGCTCCCGCTTCCTCCGCCAGCGCCCGCCGCAGCGCCTGGTCGAAGGGTTCCGGCCGTATGCCGAAGGGCTCGGCGCCAGAGGGATCGGTCACCACCGTCTCCGTCGTCAGGCCCTCGACCAGCGGGCGCGCAACCTTCATGTCGACCGGCGTGATCAGGCCGATCCACAACGACGAGAGCCAGGGGGTGAGGATCGGCACGGGGACCTTCGGCCGCGGGCGCACTCCCATCGCAAGCGCCATCCGGTCGAGCATCTCGGCGTAGGTGAGCACCTCCGTCCCGCCGATCTGCACCTCCCTGCCGGTCGACTCGCTCACCTCCGGCGCCCGGCACAAATACTCGATGGTCGCGTCGATGCCGATCGGCTGGGTCTTCGTCTTCAGCCAAGCCGGGGCGACCATCGCCGGCAACCGCCCGACCAGGTAGCGCAGCGTGCGGTAGGACTCGCTGGCGGAGCCCACCACCATCGCCGCGCGGAAGTAGGTGAGCGGCGGCCCCCAGGCGGTGAGCACCCGCGCGGTCTCGGCGCGGCTGGCGAGATGCTTCGAGGCGCGCTCGTCGCCGAGGCCGCCCAGGTAGACGACCCGCTCGACCCCCTCGTCCCTTGCCATCCGGGCGAAGTTCTTCGCACCCTCGCGCTCGCGCGCGGCGAAGTCGCCGCCGCCCGCCATCGCGTGGACGAGGTAGTAGGCGACGTCGATTCCCTCGCCGGCGCCGCGCAGGCTCGCCGCCTCGATGACATCGCCGGTGTGCAGTTCGCACCCCGCCGCCTCGAGCGCGGACGCGCGCGAGCGATCGCGCACCAGGCAGCGCACCGGCACCTCCGAGTTGCATAACGAGCGCGCCAGCCGAGCGCCGACGAATCCCGTCGCTCCGGCTATGAGGACGCTGGCCCCGATGAATCCTGGCTACCCCACGCCCGCCGGTTCAACCGCTGCGTCTACTCCGCTCCTCTCGGTGGTGCCTGCTGAAACCCTGTGGGAGGATCGCGTTTCAGGGGGGTGTGAAAGCGACGGGGCAGGCAGACAGCCGTGCAGCCGAAGAGGCCTACGACGCGATGGCCACTGTCTACGACGCGTTCACCGCCTACAACGACTACGAGCGCTGGATAGCCAGCCTCCTGCCGCCGCTGCGCCGCCACGGGTTGAGCGGGAACCGCCTGCTCGACGTCGGCTGCGGCACGGGCAAGAGCTTCCTGCCGATGCTCGCCCGGGGCTGGAAGGTGACCGGGTGCGACGTCTCCCCCGGGATGCTCGAGCAGGCTCGTGCCAAAGCCGGGAGCGAGGTGGCCCTTCACGTGGCCGACGTTCGGCAATTGCCGGTGTTCGGTGCCTTCGACCTCGTCTGGGCCTTGGGCGACGTTGTCAACTACCTGTACGACCGGGCGGAACTGACAAGCGCGTTGCGCGGCATGCGGGCGAACCTCGCCGGCGGTGGGCTGGTGGTGGTGGACGCCAACCCGCTCGGCTGCTACCGCAGCTTCTTCGCCGAAACGTACGAGGTCGAGCGGGACGGGCGGCGAATGACCTGGCGGGGGGAAGCGTCGACCGACGTCGCGCCGGGGTCGATCTGCCAGGCACGCTTCGAAGTCGAGGCGCTGTCGGGCGAGGCCGAGGTTGAGACCTGCATCCATCGCCAGCGACATTTCTCCAAGGCCGAGGTCCTCGAGTGCCTGGCCGAGACCGGATTCGAATGCCTGGACGTCTTCGGTTTCCGCGGAGACCCGGTGCTGGAGCCGCTCGACGAGCTGGCTCACGACAAGGCCCTCTACATCGCACGCCCCCGGCAGGATTCGAACCTGCGACCCGCTGCTTAGAAGGCAGCCGCTCTGTCCACTGAGCTACGGGGGCCGGTCCCGTTTAGGTTACGACGCCCCGACGTCGGCGCAGGTCTCGTCGAGATCGCCCTCGACCTTGAAGACGTAGTCGGGCTGCGGCGTGATGTCCGGCTCTTCGACCGCCAGCTCCAGCGCCGGCGAGGTTTTCAGCCAGGCGTAGACGGGATACCAGTAGTCCGCTTCGGGCGAGTCCTGCGTCGCCTTGCTGGTGATCAGGAAGTCGTACTCGCCCTCGTTGACGAGGCGGCGGAACTGGCGGCAGGTGGTCGCCAGGCGGTACTGCCCGTCCGGCCCCTCCTCGCCGATGTACTGGACGTAGTTGTCGAGGTTCTTGCCGTAGAAGCCGTACTGGCCGAAGAAGATCTCGCCCGAGCCGGCGATGCCGATCCTCGCCCCATGGCGGTTGTGGGCGAAGGTGTAGGCCTTCTGCGGGCCGCCGTCCTGTAGGAAGGGCGTCGTCCGCTGGTAGTGGTGCTCGTAGTACTGGACCTCCTGCGCGCGGCCGAGGACCACGGCGAGCAGCAGCACCGCACCGGCGACCGCCGCGACCTGGCCGCGGCCGGCCAGCCGCCGCGCCCGTCCCAGTCCGAGCGCCGCAGGCGCCCAAACCAGCGCCAGGGTGAGGAAGACCGTGCCGACGATGTAGTCGGGGTACCAGCGCGGCGTGGTCAGCACCGTGATCGCGTAGACGACGAGGAGGAAGAGCAGCATCTGCCGGGCGCGCGACTCCGGCGCGCGCAGCGGGCGCGCGATCGGCACCAGGGTCAGCGCCAACAGCAGGCCGGGCATCAGGTAGCGGGTGTTGGTGAAGAACCCCGTCGGCGAGCCCTCCTGGCCGGCGGCGGTGAGCGGGGTGACGAGGTAGACCGCCGCGGTGAGCAGCGCGGCGGCGGCGATCACACGCAGGATCTGGTTGCGCGAGCGCACCGCGATGAAGACCGCGGTGGCGACGGCGACGATCAGGATCAGCGGCCAGAGCGGCCCGAGCGCGTCATTAAGGTCGGGGAAGAACCAGCGGCGGTAGATCGTCGGGTCGGTCAGGTAGTGGGCGACGGCGAAGCGCGGCCGCGGATCGAGCGGCATCTGGTCGGGCCGGGGCAGATTGAGCGGGCCCCAGCCACTCTGCGGCAGCGGGTTGCCGCCGGTGATGATCGCCGCCCGCACGTACCAGTAGCCGCCGACCACGAGGGCCGGGACGCCGATCGCCGCCGACGTCATCAGCCGCCGCCCGGCGCCGCTGACGACCACCATGCCGACCGCGATCGCCCCCACCGGCGCCAGCAGCGGCAGCTTCACCGAGACGGCGATGCCGGCCGCGATCCCGGCAAGGATCAGCGGCCCCTTGTCGAGCAGGGGCGCGTCGCGCTCGGGCGCGTCCTGCACCGCCCCGGTCGCCGGCGCCCGCCGCTGGTGGCCGTTGATCAGGAAGGCGGCGAAGGCGAGCAGGAAGGCGAGGCCCATGATGTCGTTGCGCCCCTCGCCCGGCTGCGTCTCGATCATCACCCCGGCGGAGAAGACCAGCGCGCCGGCGACCAGCGTCGCCGGCCCGACCTTGTAGGGGCGGCCGACGCACCAGGCGGCGAGCAGCGCGATCGAGAGCCAGATCATGTTGATCAGCGGCGAGAGCCAGTCGCTCTTGAAGAGGACGATGCCGGCGGCGTGGACCAGCTCCGAGCTGCCGGGGTAGAACCAGGCAACGAGCCGCAGCGGATCGGTGAAGTGCAGCGCCACGGTCGAGCCGTCCTGCGCGATCCGGCCCGAGAAGGGCATGTGGTACCAGGTGGTGTCGCCGCCGAACATGCCGTGGTCGAGGGCGAGCTGGGAGGGGAAGGTCCACTCGGCGACCACCCAGGAGGCGACCCCGAGCGCGATCAGGAGCGCCGCCGTCTGCACCTGCGGGGCGCTGACTTCGCGGCTCTGCGCCGGCGCCATCGTCCAGCCCAGCGCGGCGGCGCCGAGGCCGACCGCGATGCAGACGACGACCGTCCAGCCGACGGTGAGGATGCTGAGCGTGCCGAGCAGCTGCAGCGCCAGGATCAGGAGGGCGACGGCGATCGTCGCGTCGGCGAGGCGGGCCAGCGCGCCGGAGAACTCGGGCACGATCCAGCGCCGCAGCCAGTAGCCGCCGAGGGCGAGCGCCGAGACGATGCCGATCGTCGCCAGGCAGCCGCCGATGTAGGAGCCGAAGGACGGGGTCACCGGCGCAGGATGCTATTCGCCGGGCCGGGGGGCGAGACAGGCTCTTACTCGGCGGCGGCGGCCGGAATGCGACAGGAGACGCCGGTGCCGGCGAGGCCGCAGTAGCCGTTTGGCACCTTGTGCAGGTACTGCTGGTGGTAGTCCTCGGCGTAGTAAAAGGGGCCGGCGGGCTCGACCTCGGTCGTGATCGGCGCGTGGCCGGCGGCGCGGAGGGCTTCGTCGTAGGCGTCGCGGGCCATCTCGGCGGTGGCCTTCTGCGCGTCGTTCCTGAAGTAGATGCCGGAGCGATACTGGGTGCCGACGTCGTTGCCCTGGCGCATCCCCTGGGTCGGGTCGTGCTCCTCGAAGAAGACCTCGAGCAGGCGCGCATAGGAGACAGCCCGGGGGTCGAAGGCGACGAGGACCGCCTCGGCGTGGCCGGTGCGCCCGGTGCAGACTTCCTCGTAGGTGGGGTTGGGCGTGGTGCCGTTCATGTAGCCGACCGCCGTGGTGTGGACGCCGTCGAGCGTCCAGAAGAGGCGCTCGGCGCCCCAGAAGCAACCGAGGGCGAAGTAGGCCGTCTCGATCCCGTCCGGGAACGGGGGCTCCATCGGGGTGCCAAGTACCGCGTGCTGCATCGTCACCACACGGTAGCGTTCCGCCATCGGCTGCCTCGCGCTTCTCTTTGCCCTGATCTCGCCGCGGCTGGCGCTGTTCGTCCTCTTCCTCTTCAGCGATCTGCTCAGCCGCGCATTCGACAGCTGGCTCGTTCCCCTGCTCGGCTTCTTCCTCCTGCCCTGGACGACGCTGGCCTACGCGGTGCTGTGGTCCTCCTCGGACGGGGTCCTCGGCTTCGAGTGGTTCATCGTCGTCGTCGCCTTCCTCGTCGACATCGGCGCCTTCGCCGGCGGCGGTAGGCGGCGTGCGCAGACGCGCTAGGGACGCCGGCGACCTGTCGCCGGCCGAGGATGACCCGGCCGCCGGGTCCGGGTACCTACGCGCGCTCGTCTATCGGGTAGGCGAGGCGGATGTACCGCTTCGCCAGGACGATGAAGTCGCGTTTTTCCACCTCGCCGCCGGCCAGCGGTGAGATCTCGACGTCGACGATCGGGATGAAGGCGACGTCGCCGCGGTTGATCGCGTCGGAGAAGCGGCTCTGGTAGCCGTGCGGCGGCAGGGTCAGGTCGCCGACGACCAGGTGTCGATCGGTTTCGAATACGACTCGTTCCCGGCGCCGCTCCGGCGCAGGCTCCGCTCTCATGCCGGCGTTATCGGTTGTTTCCAGGGATTTCGTAAATGTATAAGCGTCCAGACGATCGTCAGCGCACCGGCTCCTCCCCGGCGGGCAGGAGGATTGCCGCCACCAGAGCCACCGCGCCGGCCGTCAGCCCTGCGGTGGTGATGCTCAGCTGCAGCCGGCTCGAGCTGCCCTCGGCGAGGACCCAGAGCGCCAGCGCCTCGCTGAGCACGAGCGCGAGCAGGGTGGCCGCCGCGTAGATCGCCCCGACGAAGCGGGCGCGGGCGGGATCGCGGAAGAGCAGACCGAGCGTCCGGGGAGGCTCGCGACCGGGCGAGAAGTAGCGCAGCTCGATCGCCAGGGCGAGGATCACGATCGGGATGATCTGCGCCACCGCTTCGAAGTAGGCGATGCCGGCGTGCCCGTCGACCACCGCAAGCGCGACCGCGAACGCGATCGGCGGCAGCCCGAAGGCCAACGACGCAACGGAGATCCCCAGCCACTTCAAATCGGGGCGGCTGGATTCGAACCAGCGGTCTCCTACCCCCAAAGCAGGCGCGATAACCAGGCTTCGCTACGCCCCGACTGAGGTCGAGTTTAGCCATGTGTCCCGCAGGCAGTCTGTCCAGGCCCGCATCGCTTCACGAAAGTAAGTGTCATCAACGGTAATGGTGAGAACTCCAAATTGGGATCTCCAATTTCGTCCCCGTAGGCGGCCGCTGTTTGACTTCCGCTGAAGTCGAATCTCATTCGGAGCTATACCAAGGTGGGCACTCCAAAAGGCTTGAATCTCGTCCAGCTTTTGATCGGCGTGATACTGAATCGAATAGGTGGGGCGCCTAGCAGACAAGCTTCGCATCCAGCAAGCAGCTAGCTGAATGACCGCGGGGTCGGAATTGGCAATGGACACCCTGTGGGACGAACGTCGATGGCCCTCGGTGATGAACAAGACCAAGAAATCTCGAAAGCTCGGGATCTCACTGAGGTGAAGGTAGAAAAGCAGCGCGTCTTCATATGCGGCTTCGCGCAGGCCCCGGTAACGCGACTGCATCGCCATATTGCCCTTGCGCCGCGCTGATTCAGGCCAACCAGTATTCGGCTTTCGCGGAATCTCCAGGTCCCGCACCCAGCCGTAGATCGTCGTCCGCGGTATCGCAAGCCGCTCAGAGAGCTCGTCGATAGTCAGCTTCTTGTCTGAGCGAAGCTGCCGGGCTTTCTCTCTGATGTAGCTCGGATAAGCCATTCCCCCATCGAACATATGTTCCCATCAGCATCGGACGGCTCGAATCGCTAGCGTGCCGCCCGATGGCCGACGTGCGCCCGATCTTCGCTACCCACTACGACCTGGACGTGGTCGGGTCGTTGCAGAAGGTCGCGGCGCCGCCGTACGACGTGATCGACGCGGAGATGCGGGCCGAGCTGCTCGAGCGCTCCCCCTACAACGCGGTCGCGATCGACCTGCCGAAACCCTATGGCGAGACCGGGCCGCAGCAGACGGAGGACGACCCCTACGAGCGCGCCGCCCGGCTGATCGACGAGTGGCGGGGGGCCGGCGCCCTGGTCGCCGACTCCGAGCCGGCGATCTGGGCGATGACCCAGGACTACACCGGCCCCGACGGCGCCGCCCGCACCCGCCACGGCATCCTCGCCCGGGTCCGGGTCGAGGACTTCTCCGCCGGCCAGGTCCTGCCGCACGAGCGCACCCTGCCCGGGCCGAAGAAGGACCGGCTCGACCTCACCCACGCCACCAAGCACAACCTCTCGGCGATCTTCTCGCTCAGCACCAAGGACCCCTGGCCGCTGGTCGCGCCGGCGGTCGAGGGCGAGCAGCCCTGGGGCGAGGCCACCGACGAAGGCGGCACCGTGACCAAGGTCTGGCGCATCGGCGACCCGGCGATCCACGCCGCCGTGACCGAGCTGCTCGCCGACGCGCAGCTGCTGATCGCCGACGGGCACCACCGTTACGAGACCGCGATCGCCTACCGCGACGAGGTCGGCGGTGAGGGCAACCACGAGTTCACTTTGATGGCGCTGACCGGGCTCGACGACCCCGGCCTCACCGTCTTCCCCACCCACCGCCTGCTCTCCGGCCTGCGCGACGATCCCGAGCGTCAGCGCCGCCTCGGCGAGGGCCTGCGCGAGCTCTTCGAGGCGACCGAGGTGCCGCTCGACCAGCTCGACCCGCTGGGCGAGGAGGGGACCGGCGTCTTCGGCCTCTATGACGCCTTCCACCGCAAAGCCTTCCGCCTGCGGCTCAAGGAGAGCGCGGTCTCCGCGCTCGACGAGCAGCTCGCCGGCAAGCCCGAGGCCTACCGCCGCCTCGACGCGGCGATCCTCGAGACCCTGGTCCTGAAGGGCATTGCCGGCCTCAGCGAGGACGACATCCTCGCCAAGCGCGGGCTTGGCTACTCGAAGAGCGTCGAGGACTCGCTCGGACTGCTCGAGGACGGCACCTACGACGTCGCCTTCATCCTCCGCCCGATCCCGGTCGACCAGGTGAAGGCGATCTGCGAGAGCGACGAGAACATGCCACCGAAGTCGACCTACTTCTTCCCGAAGGTCCTGACCGGGTTGGTCTTCAACCCAGTCGGCTGAGAGCGGCGGCCGCGCGCCGTAGGATGGGCGCGTGGTGAAGATCTACACCAAGAAGGGCGACGACGGCACCACCTCGCTCTGGTACGGCGGCCGCGTGCCCAAGCACCACGGCCGCACCGAGGCCTACGGCGCGCTCGACGAAGCCTGCTCGCAGCTCGGCGTCGCCCGCGCCCTCTGCGGGCCCGGCGAGGCCGAGCTGGCGGCCGACGTCCTCCGCCTCCAGGACGACCTCTTCGTCGCCGGCGCCGAGCTGGCGACCGCACCCGAGGCGAGCGAGCGTCTCGAGGACGGGATCAGCCGCACCACCGAGGCGATGGTCGCCGAGCTGGAGGGAGCGATCGACCGCTACATGGAACGGGTCGAGCTGCCGCCGCAGTTCGTCATCCCCGGCGGCAACCAGCTCTCCGCCCAGCTCGACGTCGCCCGCACGACGATCCGCCGCGCCGAGCGCCGCATCACCGCCCTCGCCGAGGAAGGCGAGCTGGCCGGCGAGACCGTGATCCACTTCGTCAACCGCGCCTCCGACCTCGCCTACGCGATGGCCCGCTTCGCCGACGTCGACGACCCCGCCCTGTTCGAGGGTCGCCGCAAGGCCTAGGGGGCGGCGCGATGGACCTCGGGCTGAAGGGACGCGCCTGCGTCGTCACCGGCGCCAGCCGCGGCATCGGCCGTGAGACCGCGCGGCTGCTCTGCGCCGAGGGGGCAGACGTCCTTTTGGTCGGGCGCAACGAGGAGCGACTCGCGGCCGCCGTCGAGGAAGCTGCGACCGCCGGGCGGGCCGAGTCGCTCGTCCTCGACGTCACCGCCGCGGACGCGGGCGAGCGCATGCTCGCCGTCGCAAGCGAGCGCTTCGGCTCCCTCGACGTGCTCGTCAACAACGCCGGCGCCGCGCAGTGGCGCCACCTCGACTACGTGCCCGACGAGGACTGGTACGCCCAGTACGAGCTCAACGTGATGGCGCCGCTGCGGGCGATGCGCGCCGCCACGCCGGCGATGGCCGAGCGCGGCTGGGGCCGAATCGTCAACGTCTGCTCGACCGCCGGCAAGCGACCCTCGGCGGCGATGCCGGAGTACTCGGTGGCCAAGGCGGCGGAGCTCTCGCTCTCGCGCCTCTACGCCGACCGCTACGCAAAGGAGGGCGTGCTCGTCAACGCGATCTGTCCGGGGCCGGTAGAGGCCGAGCTGTGGATGGAGCCCGGCGGCCTGCTCGACCAGTCGCAGGAGATGTCCGGCGCCGAGAGTCGCGAGGAGGCGCTGGCGACCGCCGGCTCCAAGCGCCCGATCGGCCGCCTTGCCGAGGTCGGCGAGATCGCCGCCGCGATCGTCTTCCTCTGCTCCGAGCGCGCCTCCTACGTCAGCGGCGCCGCCTGGTCGGTCGATGGCGGCACGGTGCAGGTGATCATTTGATCGCCGCGTGGCCACTTACTCCCCTATATGGGGACTAAGTGGCCATGACCGACGCGGCGGTGCTGCTGCCGCTCTACGGCTGGCCAGACGAACCGGGCCTGGTCTTCACCGAGCGGCGTGCCGACCTGCGACGCCACGCCGGCGAGATCTCCTTCCCCGGCGGCCGGGTGGACGAGGGCGACGCCGACCTCGCCGCCACCGCGCTGCGCGAGGCGCAGGAGGAGATCGGCCTCGACCCCTCCCAGGTCGAGCTGGACGAGGAGCTCCCCACCACGGGCACCTTCGTCACCGGCTACCGCATCCACCCCTTCGTCGGCCACATCCCCCACCCCGGCGAGCTCGGCCTCACGCCCAATCCCGCCGAGGTCGAGACCGTGCTCACCTTCTCGCTCGACGTGCTGCGCGCGGGCTACGCGATGCGCCGGCTGATCCGCCGCGGCGTCCCCCTCCACACCCCCACCTACGAGGTCGAAGGCCACCTCATCTGGGGCGCGACCGCAAGGATCCTCGGCGATCTCCTGGATCGACTCGAGGCGACGTAGTCAGCTCGAGGTCTTTTCCGGCTGGGGGACGATGCGTATGTAGGGCCGCGGCTCCTCCCAGCCCTCGGGGAACAGCTCTTTCGCTTCGTCGCCTTTGACCGAGCCGGAGATGATCACGTCGTCTCCCCGCTGCCACTGGGCGGGAGTCGCCACTTTGTGCTTTGAGGTGAGCTGCAGCGAGTCGATCACCCGCAGGACCTCGTCGAAGTTGCGCCCGGTGGTCATCGGATAAACCAGGATGAGTTTCACCTTCTTGTCGGGGCCGATGACGAAGACGTTGCGGACGGTCTGGTTGTCGGCCGGGGTACGCTCCGCGGCGTCGCCTGAAACGTCGGCCGGCAGCATCCCGTAGAGCTTTGAGACCTCGAAGTCGGCGTCGCTGATGATCGGGTAGTTGGGCGCGGCGCCCTGGGTCTCCTCGATGTCCTTCGCCCAGTCCTCGTGCTTGTCGAGCGGGTCGACCGAAAGACCGATGATCTTCACGTTGCGCTTGGCGAACTCCGGCTCGATGCTCGCCATGTAGCCGAGCTCCGTCGTGCAAACCGGGGTGAAGTCCTTCGGGTGGGAGAACAGCACCGCCCACGAGTCGCCGATCCAGTCGTGGAACGCGATCCGGCCCTCGGTGGTGTCGGCCTCGAAATCGGGTGCTTCGTCACCAAGCTTCAGCGTCATCGTTTCGCCCCTCTCGGATACTCGTTTTCAGCGCTTGCCGTGTTTCCAATCCGAGTCTAGAGATATCTCTCACTCGGCCCGGCTGGTCATATCGAGCACCGAATTGCTCATCGATTCGAGCCAGACGTCGAGCGGATCGCCCCAGGTCTCGTCGTCGTTCGGGTCGACGAACACGCAGGCGACTGGGATCTGCCAGGTGTCGGCGGCCGCCTCGACCGCCGCCTGGCCACGCACCAGCAGGTCCGGCTCGACGCTGCCGGCGGCCTCGTAGACGAAGCCCCGCACCGGCGTTTCGACCAGCCGCTCCAGCACCCGCTCGAGGCTCGTCCCGTGGATCGCGGAGTGCTCGTCCGGCGCTCCATCCAGCGAGCCGAGCAGCCAGATCACCACGGCGACGCCGTCGATCAGGTCGAGCACCGTGCCGGGCCGGGCGGGATCGGCGAGGGCCGGCTCGATCCCGGCCGCATCGATCGCCTCCAGCCCCGCCTCGTCGCGACTCGTCCCCCGCACCTCCCAGCCCTGCTCGAGCAGGCGCTTGCCGAGCTCCCTGCCGCGACTGCCGCAGCCGACGATCAGCGCCCGCGCCAAGCCCGCCTCATCCCGCGAACGGGTCGCCCCGCCGTAGCCTCTCGAGCTCCTCCTCTTCCACCTCGGCGCGCAGCGCCCCCTCGTCGACCTCGGGCGCGCCGCGGCGCCGGCGCATCTCGTTCTGCGCCTCCAACATCTGCCGCACGTCGTCGATCTCGTTCTGTGCCTCGACTTCCGGGCTGCGGGTCGGGCGCCAATCGACAAGATCGGCGCTGCTGCCCTGGTAGTAGTGGCCGATCAGGAAGAGGACGCCGATCATGAGTGCCAGCATGCCGACGGTCAGGAAGATGAAGCCCATACCGGTCCAGCATACGCGCGCAAGGTCGCTTCGCCTTTAATTCCCGCGATGGCGGAGGCATATCTACTCGACGCGGTGCGCACGCCGAT
>JBKPOW010000034.1:0-7457 GCA_046733275.1 Actinomycetota bacterium | reverse complement strand
AGAGACAGAGGTGGATATGCGTGAGCAGCACCGCCCGCGGCCGCTCCTCGCCTAGCGCCTCGAGCAGGGTCGGCAACGAGGACTCAGGCCCGGGATCGACCAAAGCGCCCTCCACCTCCCAGCAACCGATCACGTGCGGTCGCCCCAGGTGCATGACATCTATGACGCGCATCGTGGTCGCGTCAGGCAGAGACTGGTGCGGGGAAGCGCTCGTCGCCTTCCAGCGTCTGCCGCAAGCCTTCGTCCATCCCACGCGGCGCATACCCAAGCTCGCGGCTGGCCTTCTCGTGGCTGGCCCAGAAGGTCACGCCGTCGGCGGAGGAGATCAGCTCCCGCAGGTTGGGCGGCTGCCCCATCAGCTTGCCGACCAAGGGGCCGATCGGCGTCAGCGCCTTCATCAGCGCCACCGGCATCGCTCGCTTGGGCGCCTTGCGGCCGGTGGCGTTGGCGACGGTCTCGATCGCCTCGCGCATCGTCGTCACCGGCCCGCTGAGCACGTAGGTCTCGCCGACCTGGCCCCTGTCGAGCGCCAGCAGGATGCCGCCGGCGATGTCCTCGACGTGGGTGAGGCAGATGCCGAACTCGGGGAACGGCATCAGCACCAGCTTGCCGGCGAAGAATTCCTGCAAGAGGTCGGCCACCTGCGAGGTGTCGCCGGGGCCGTAGACGCCGCCCGGCTGGACGATCACACCCGGCAGCCCGTCCTCGATCATCCGCTTGGCGATCCTGTGCGCTTCCAGCTTGGTCTCCTCGTAGTAGGAGGTGAACTCCTTGCCGGGGTGCTCGTAGGCCTCGTCGACCACCTGGCGGTGGGTGTTGCCGAAGATCCCTACGGTCGAGACGTAGACCAGCTTGGAGACGCCGGCTTCGCCCGCGGCTTTGAGCACCGTCTCGGTGCCGGCCACGTTGGCCTCCCACATCGCCGGCCGCTGTCGGGCCGGGATGCCGACCTCGTACATCGCCGCCGCGTGGACGACGGCATCGCATCCCTGCATGCCGTCGCGGATCGCCGTCGCGTCGCCGAGATCGCCAGCGACGATCTCGCAGCCCAGCCCCGCGAGCTTCGCTGCCTTCTCCGGGTTGCGGGCGAGGCAGACGACTTCGTCGTCGCGCGTCCGCAGCTGGCGGACGACCTCGCCGCCGATGAAGCCGGTTCCCCCCGTGACGAAGGCCTTCACGGCCGCACAGCCTACCTGGAGGGCCGATCTGGGATGGCCCGCCACCTACAATCAGGCCGAGTGGATCGATCCAGGAACGGGCGCGACAAGCAGACGCACTACGCCGCCAACGGCGCCGGCGTCTCCAACCCGCGCGCCCGCCAGCGGGCGCTGGCGATCGGCATCGCCGACGGCAGTGAGGATGGCGAGCCGCTCGCCGAGCTGAAGGAGCTGCTGCGCACCGCGGGCGTCGCCACCTCCGGTGAGGCGCTGCAGCAGCGCAGCGCGCCCGATCCCGATCGCTACCTCGGCCGCGGCAAGCTGGCCGAGGTGAAGGAGCTGATCGAGGCCTGCGACGCCAACCTGGTCGCCTGCGACGACGAGCTGGCGCCACGCCAGGAGCGCAACCTGGAGGCGGCGCTCGGCGTGCCGGTGATCGACCGCACCGCCGTGATCCTCGACATCTTCGCCGACCACGCCCACTCGGCCGAGGGCAAGCTGCAGGTCGAGCTGGCGCAGCTCGAGTACAACATGGCGCGCATGCGCGGCCTCTGGACGCACCTCGAGCGCCTCGGGGCGGGCCGCATGGACGGCGGGATCGGCACCCGGGGCCCGGGCGAGAGCCAGATCGAGACCGACCGCCGCCTGGCGCGCAACCGGATCGCGGCGCTGCGCCGCCGGCTGGTCCGGCTGGAGCGCAACCGCGGCGTGATGCGGGCGCGGCGCGAGGGCTCCTCGCTGCCGCGGGTCGCCCTCGCCGGCTACACCAACGCCGGCAAGTCGACCCTGCTCAACGCGCTCACCGGCAGCGAGGCGGTGGGGGTGGGGGACAGGCTCTTCCACACCCTCGACCCGACGACGCGCAGCGTGCCGCTCTCCGGCCGCGACTTCCTCTTCACCGACACGGTCGGCTTCATCGAGAAGCTTCCCCACCAGCTGGTCGAGGCGTTCAAGGCGACCCTGGAGGAGACCGTCCTCGCCGACCTGATCCTGCAGGTGGTCGACGCGGCCGCCCCCGAGGAGCGCCGCCAGGCCGACCTGGCCGCGGTCGACGCGGTCCTGGATGAGATCGGCGCCGGGGGCAAGCCGCGCCTGCTGGTGCTCAACAAGGCCGACCTGTTGGACGAGGAGGAGCGGCGCGAGGCGCTGCTGCGGCACCCGGGCGCGGTCCTGGTCGCGGCCCTTACCGGCGAGGGGATCGAGGCGCTGACGGATCGGGTCGAGAAGGCATTCGAGGACACCCTGGCCGAGGTCGAGCTGCTCGTCCCCTACAGCGAGGGGGCGCGGCTGCACGAGCTGCACGAGGTGGCCGGCGACCTGGAGCGGACCGAGCGGGGCGACGGCGTGCTCGTGCGGGCCAAGGTGCCGCGGGCGGAGCTGCACCGCTTCGACGACCTTCAGATCGTTGCGTAAGGGGAGGACGCGGGTATCCGCCTGCGCGAACCCGCATAGGGGCCAGCCTCAAGGGTTCTTACCGGGGAGGGTTCCAATGTTCCCGCAGGCGGATACCCACATCCTCCCTTCGCGAGCGCTGTAGGGTGCGCGCGGTGGAGCTCCGGGTCGCGAAGCTGAAGGACGAGGCGCGGGTTCCTGCGCGCGCCCATGAGGGGGACGCGGGGCTGGATCTCTATGCCTGTGAGGCGGCGCATCTGGGGCCTGGGGAGAGGTGGAGCGTGGGGACCGGGGTCGCGGTGGAAATTCCCGCGGGGCATGCCGGGTTGGTGCTGCCGCGGTCGGGCATCGCGCGCGATCACGGAATTGCCTTGGTGAACAGCCCGGGGTTGATCGATGCCGGATACCGGGGCGAACTGCGGGTGCTGCTGCTCAATACCGACCCGGCGGAAGTCTTCCGAGTCGAGCCGGGGGATCGGATCGCGCAGCTCGTGATAGCGCCGATCGCGCTGGCCGAGCCGGTCGAGGTCGAGGCGCTTGGCGACTCCGCTCGCGGCGACGGCGGTTTCGGCTCCAGCGGCCGCTAGCGGCGGCGGACGCGGAAGCTGAAAGTGGCCGGGGTGCGGTCGCGGTTACCGGCGGCGTCGATCGCGAAGACGCGGAAGGCGTGGAGGCCGATGAGGACGGTGTAGGCGCGCGGCGAGCGGCACCGCCTCGCCGGCCGGCGGTCGAGCTTGCAGCGGAAGGTCGAGCCCGCCTCGTTGGCGGTGAAGGCGAAGGCGACTCGGCGGCGCTTGGTCGTGGCGAAGACGACCCGCCCGGGCCGGCGCAGGATCGAGGTGCGCGGCGCGATCCGGTCGAGCCGCGGCCGTTTCGGCGGCGGCGGATTCGAGCTGGTCGAGGTTTCGGCTACGGGCGGCGGCGGGTTGGGATCGGGTGGGGTGCCCGGCGGCCTGAAGCTGTTCGGCTCGCGTTCCTCGACCTCCTCGCAGGCGATCGGAGTTGCGTCGGGGCCGTTCTCCGGGAAGTCGATCTGGGCCGTGTCCCAACCTTCACCGCAATCGATTGTCGGATCTGGATCGTCGACGTCTTTGCCCGAGTTGGCGAGGATCGTGTCGTTCCCGGCCGCGGCGAAGTAGGAGTCCGGCCCCGGCCGGCCGAGTAGCTGGTTGGGCCCCGCGTCGCCGACCATGAAATCACCGAAGCTCGTCCCCTCGGTGTCCTCGATCGCCGCGAGGGTCGTGAGCAGCGCGGAGCTCGCGCACTGCGGGGCCCCGCCCGTCCCGATCAGCCCGACTCGCTGTGCGGCCATCTCGATTGAGACGCCCGCCGTCCTGAAATTCGCCCAATTGGCGTTGTCCCGATCGGGGCCACCGTCGAGCAGGCCGCCGTCGCAGACGGCGTCGGAGACGAACAGGTCCTCGCCGGTTTCGGCGTGGAGCTGGTCGGCGCCGCCGTTGTTCGTCACCGCGTCGTCGGCCGGGCCCGCGGCGGCGACATCGTCACCGGGGCCGTCGACGAGGGCGTCTTCGGTGGGCCCGCCGGCCAGGCCATCCTCACCTTCGCCGCCGAGCAGGATCACCGAGGTGGTGGGCGGGAAGTTGGAGGCAGCGAGCGTGTCGTCGCCCTCGAGGCCGGCGACGACGACCGAATCGGGGGGCTCGTCGAGGGAAAACGAGGCTACGGGGCTGCCGGCGGCGGACAGCACTACCTGGACGCCCGTCCCGACCGGGTCGGCGTAGCTCGCGACAAGCGACTCGCCGCCATCGCTGCCGCTCAGGTAGAGCGCGGCGGGCTCGCCGGCCTGGGGAGCCATGCTCCCGGCGCTCACACCGCTCGGATCGCGGGGCTCGACTTCCTCGTCACTGCCGCTGAACTCGCACTCGGAGATCGTGGCGCCGGTCGCTTCGCAATAGTCGCCCTCGGCCCCGCCGAAAACCTGGTCGCCGCCGCCTTTGCCGAGGATCACGTCGGCGCCGCCGCCTCCGTAGAACGTCTGTGGCGAAGCCGTGCCGACGATGTAGTCCGCGAACGGCGTGCCGATGACGACGTCGAATTCGGGGCCGGCGACGTCTTCGTCGAAGCCGCCGCCGTCTGGCGCCCGGCCGTTGTCGCCCCTACCGGTCCCCAAATCGACGTATGCGCCACGTCCCTCCGGCGACTGCGGAAAGCCTCCGTAGACGGAGAAGTCGGGAAAGAAGTACGGGTCCCCTGACCTGTCGAAGAAGCCGGGGGTGCTCCCGGTGGCGTAGCTGAGCGTGTCGATCCCGCCCCCGGTGTTCTCGATGGCGTCGATCGTGGCGTCGCCCCGGACGAAGTCGTTCCCGGCTTCGCCGTCGAGCAGGGAGTCGGCGCCGAAGCCGCCGGAGAGGCGATCGTTGTCGGGGCCCCCGCGAAGTTGATCGTCGCCGATGCCACCGTAGAGCCGGTCGTCTCCCTCGCCGCCGTTGAGGAAGTCGTTGCCGCGCTGCCCGTACAGCGTGTCGCCGCCGCCTTCGCCGTTGACCGTGGTGACGCCGCGTGGGGCGCGGATGACGTCCGGACAGGGAGTGCCGTAGTAGACGCTGCCGACGATCTGCGGGCCTTCCTCGCAGGTCGGCGCGGCCCCAACCGGCGCCGCTCCGGCGATCAGCAGGGCAAAGGTAGCCGCCGTCGCAGCCAGTAGCGAGAGATTCCTGCGCACCACGTCCACTGCTACCCGAACCCGCGTGTGTCTACTCAGGTGCGCAGGGCGGCTTTGCGGGCGCAGCTCTCGGCGGCCCGCTCCAGCTCGTCGTCCAGCGGCTCCAGCTCGGGCGGGGTGCCGTAGCGGCGCTCCAGGGCGAGCTCGATCAGGCGGTCGGCGAGCCAGGCGTTCTTGGGCAGCAGCGGGCCGTGCATGTAGGTGCCGATCAGGTTGTCGCGGCGGACGCCCTCAAAGCCGTCGCGACCGTTGTTGCCGAAGCCCTTCAGCACGCGCCCGAGGGGGGTCGCGCCCGGACCGAGATAGGTGCGCCCGCCGTGGTTCTCGAAGCCGGCGACCGTCCGTGGACCTTCGCCAAGGTCGGCCTCGATTGCGACGTTGCCGATCAGCCGCTTCCCCGGCTCGCGCACGGTCTCCAGATCGGCGAGGCCGAGGCCCGGCAGCCGCTCCTCGTCCAGTTGGTAGCTGTGGCCGAGCAGCTGGTAGCCGCCGCAGACAGCGAGCATGGCGACGCCGTCGCCGATTGCGGCGGCGAGCGCCTCGCGCTTGGTTGCGACCATGTCGGCGGCGACGGCGCGCTGGTCGCGGTCCTGACCGCCGCCGAGGTAGAGCAGGTCGTGCGTGCCGGGGTCGATCTTCTCGGCGGGCCCCGCGGCCGCCTGGGCGAACGCGATGCCGCGCCACTCGCAGCGCCGCCGCAGGAAGAGGAGGTTGCCGCGGTCGGCGTAGATGTTCATCTGCTCGGGATAGAGGGCGAGGACGCGGAGCTCCATCAGCCCGCCCTTTCCACGAGGACGACGGTCGACCCTACGTGGGCCTCGGTGGGGGGGATGGCGCTGCGTCCCGCCGGCCTCAGGCCGGCCGCCTCCGCTTCTGCTTCGAGGGTCGAGGCGTCGAGCGCGTGCAGGCCTATCTCATGCAGCTCCTCGCTCAGCTCGCCATCGGGCGAGACGGTCTGGCGCAGGCGCCGCACGCGGATCTCGCCGGCGTCGAGGAGGGCCTCGAGCGGCAAGCTCGAGTACACCCAACCGTCGATCTCGCGCGTATCGGGCAGGGGAGGACCGCCGTCGATGGGATCGGGCATCTCCTCGACGATGGCAAACGCCGCATGCCCGCCAGGGGCGAGGTGGGCGGCGACGGCATGCAGGCAGTCGGCCCGCTCCGCTGCGTCGGCCAGCAGCTGCACCAGTTGCATCGGCAGAAGGGCGAGGGCGAACTCGGTGCCCAGCTCGAAGCTTCGTACGTCGCCGACGACCGCATCGAGGGGCAAGTCCACCGTTCGCTCGCGCAGTGCGGCCACCAGCACCGCGTCGCTGTCCATTCCGGTGACGACCTGGCCGCGCCTGGCCAGGTGCCGCGCGACCCGCCCGGTCCCACAGCCGAGGTCGAGAATCGGACCGCCGTGGTCCCTCGCCAGCTCCTCCCAGAGGGGGAGGTCAGCCGCGTAGCTTCCGCACTCGACGTCGTGCCAGGCGACACGGGCGCCGATCATCGCCAAAACTCCTGGGTAAGGCCCCGCGAGGACAACACCTTGTGCAACTCGAGCAGCGCGGTGTAGGTCGGCAGGGCGAAGAGGCGCGCGGACGCGTCGGCGACGGCGCCGTCGAGCGCCGCCTCGATCTCCGGCTCGACCGCGATCGCCTCCTCCGGCCAGCCGGCGTACTTCAGCCGCAGCGCCATCTCCGCGGCGCGCGTGCCGGCGCAGGTGACGCGCCGCACGACGCCGGCCAGCAGCTCGAAGTCGGCGTCCCAGATCCAGGAGACGTCGCGACCGTCGGCGATGCGGTCGTTGAGCCCGATCCAGAGGTCGAGCTCGCCCCTCTCCGCCTCGAGTCGCAGCGTGCGCAGGACCTCGTTGGCACCGGCCGGGTTCTTGACCAGCAGGATCGAGACCCGCCTGGCGCCGATCGTCACCGTCTCGACCCGGCCGAAGGCGCCGCGCATCTCGGCCAGAGCCGGCGCGATCCGCTGGGGACCGACTCCCAGCTCCAGCGCCGCGGCTATCGCGGCGAGGGCGTTGTAGACGTTGTAGAGACCCGGCAGGGGAAGCTCGATCGCCAGCTCGCCGTCGGGGGTGCGAACGGTGAGCGAGGAGCCGCTCATGCCCCTCAGCTCGATCCGCGTCGCCGCCACGTCGGGCCGCGGGCGGTCTGCGCCGCAGTTCGGGCAGGTGTAGTGGCCGAGGTGGCCGACGAAGGCGTGTTCGTAGGCGTAGGGGTGACCGC
>JBKPOW010000033.1:0-6543 GCA_046733275.1 Actinomycetota bacterium | reverse complement strand
GCCTCGAGGTCGTCGCAGCGGTGCAGCGGCACGCCCCGCGCAACGACCGGCGCCAGCTCGGTGGCGAGCCGGTCGGCGGTGGCGCCGATCAGGTAGCAGGCGGCGCAGCGCTCGGCCACCGGCTCGACCAGCGGCGCGAAGGGCTCGTTCTTCTCGCTGCCGCCGAGGATCGCGTGCACGCCGCCGGCGAAGGCGCCGATGCCGACCACGGCGGAGGCGACGTTGGTCGCCTTGGAATCGTTGACGAAGCGCACGCCCCCGATCTCGGCGACCTGCTCGAGCCGGTGCGGCACGCCGGCGAAGCTGCGCAGCCCCTCGCGCACGGCGTCGCGCTCGATGCCCAGCGAGAGGGCCGCCGTCGCCGCCGCCATCGCGTTGGCGACGTTGTGCTCGCCGAAGAGATCGAGCTCGTCGACGTCGAGTAGCGGCTTGCCGTCGTAGAAGACGGTGCCCTCGGCCAGGGCGACCTCGCAATCCGGGGCGGCGCCGTGGCAGAAGGCGATCCGGCGGGCGCAGCCGCCGAGGTCGGTCCCCGCCAGGGCCGGGTCGTCGGCGTTGTAGACGGCGATGTCGTCGTTGCCCTGGTTGGTGAAGACGCGCAGCTTCGCCGCCAGGTAGGCGTCAAGGTCAGCGTGGCGGTCGAGGTGGTCGGGGGCGAGGTTGAGGAAGACCGCGCACTCCGGCGCGAAGGCGGTCGTGTCCTCGAGCTGGAAGCTGGAGGCCTCGCAGACGACCGCCGCGTCGGCCTCGATCGAGCCCACCAGCTCGGAGAGCGGCGTGCCGACATTGCCGGCGACGGCGACCGGTTCGCCCGCGGTGCGGTAGACGTGGCCGAGCAGCTCGACCGTCGTCGTCTTGCCGTTGGTGCCGGTGACGGCGACGGTGCGGTTGGGGATCGCCCGCCAGGCGAGCTCGAGCTCGCCGATCACATCCAGGCCGCGCTCCAGGGCGGCGGCGATCACCGGCGCCTCCCGGGGCACGCCCGGGCTCTTGACGACGGTGCGCGTTCCGTCCAGTTGAGCCACTCCATCCGTATCCAGGAGGACTTCGACGCCCTCGGTACCGAGCCCTGCCGCGGCAGACGGATGGCCGGAATCGACCCCCCGCACCTCCTCCCCACGCCCCGCCAACATCCGCGCCGCGGCGCAACCGGAACGGGCCAGCCCGACGACCAGGAAAGGCCCCGCGGGCAGCGGCGGGCGCGGCTTGCGAGGCGGCGGCACACTCATGCCGCCAATCTTCGCTGGCTAGCCGGTCAGCCCTTGGTGGAGCGCAGCTTGAGCGTCGCGAATGCCGGGCCCCGTTCAAGCACTGGCAATCGCGGCATCGGACGTCCTAGCGTCGTGGAAGGCAATGGCGATGACTCGATCCTCGGCCTCGATGTACATGTAGACGACGATCGACCAGCCCCACGGACCGATCAAGGCCCGACAATCCCGCCAGACACCGGAGAGCTGCTTGCCCACCCGCGGGAATTCCTCCAACACAAGCAGCGCGCGCGAGACCCGCGCCCGCGTGTCGGCTGGAAGCAGGCGGGTCTCGATCAGACCGCGAAGCTCATCACGCGCTTGGCGCGTGACCTCGATATCCGGCATCGACTAGAGCTCGGAGAGCGGCACGGTCTCGCCACGGCGAGCCTGCTCGATCGACTCCTGTGCCCCCTCCCAGGCGCCAGGAATCCCGTCGAGGATCTCAGTGATCCGCGAGGCATCCGGATCGGCTTCGTCGAGTGCACTGGAAAGAAGCGAGCGAGCCAACGTCCCCTCCTGAACATGCATGCGCTCCGCCAGGCTCGTCAGCTTCCGGGCATAGTCCGGCTCGAGGGTGACGTTGATGCGGCGGTTCCGCTCGGCCATAGACTTAGGGTACACGCAAGGGCACACGACGTACCCGGATCGAAGACCATGGCGCACCACAGGCGCAAACGACCCAAGCATCGCCGTAGCAGATCACGCGCAAGGCTCATAGGGCGGGCATCCCCTCTGGGTTCGACGTCGGAATGTGTCAAACATTCTTGACTTTTGGCCGAATGATGGAGAGACTCGCTGACGCTTGAAGGCGTCGCGGTTCATAACCCTGCTGGCCGTTGCCCTGGCCGGCGCAGCGGTTTTCCCGGCGACTGGCTCGAGCACGGCTTTCTCGGCGCGGGCCAAGGGCGGCTCGAGGCAGATCTACTTCTTCGCGAGGCCCAGCTCGCCCGTCGGCGGCACCGGCTTTCATGTTCACAACCCCCTCGTCGTCCAGCCCGGGGGCATGCCGCTGTTCGAAGACGGACAGTGGGTGCTGGAAAAGCTGAGGTGGTCGGGCTGGGGCTCAGCGGTCGCCACGGCCAAGGGCCTCAGCAGCTCCAGCACCGGCGATCCCAATGCCGCCGAAGGGGATCGCATCGTCACCTGGGCGAGAGTGAGGCTCTCCCGGCCTGGGGTCTTCCACGGGCACCGCGTCTACCGCTGCTTGCGAATCTCGGTTCCGCCCCCGGCGAACTATCCGCCCCGCTGCCTCCAGCGCCAGCACCACGCCATCGGCCTCTTCACGCCAGGAAGCGGCGATCCGGTAGGCGTTCCAGGTGGCTCGGGCGGGGCACTACACCTGACGGACTTCATGAGCCCGGATCGCAAGGTGTGGTGCCAGATCTACTCATTCAGCGCAGTGTGCGGGACGGAACCGGAGCCGCCGACCCATTCAGCCGAGCTGAAGCCAAACGGAAAGGTGAGCCTCTGCTCGGTCTTGCGGACCGAATATCCGGAAGGCTCGAAAGTGCCGCAGGGCTGTTTCCAGAATTGGCCGCGTCCCAGCGACCACGTTCCCGTTCTCGAGGTCGGGAAGACCACCCAGGATTCCGGCTTTCGCTGCACCTCGAGTGCCGCCGGAATTGCATGCACCGATGTCGCAGGGGCGGGCAAGGGTCACGGCTTCCGGATAGACAAGGACGACGTGGTCGAGCTGGCCCGCCGCTGACCTCTGGGCGACGAATCGGAGCTCGCCACCCTGAGGAAGATCTCCTCTTGCGACTGGCGGTGGATCGGCGTACGGTCCTTCTTGGGCGGGGAACTTCCACCAAAGGAGGTAGTTATGTCCAACGTCGACACCGCCCGAGCCGCCTATGACGCCTTCGGTCGCGGCGACATGGAGACGTTGAGCGAGATGCTGTCCGAGGACGGCACCTGGCTCACCTCCGACGAGCTGCCGCTCGGCGGCGAAACGCACGGCCGCGACGCGATCCTCGGCAACTTCGCCCAGATCCCCAACTACTGGTCGTCGTTCAGCGTCGAGCCGGAGGAGTTCATCGATTGCGGCGATTGGGTGGTGGTCAAAGGCACGCAGCGGGCGGGCAACGACGCCGGCAGCTTCGAGGCGCCGTTCGCCCACCTGATGAAGTTCGCCGACGGCAAGATCGTCCGCGGCGAGTTCTACGGCGACAGCGCCAAGGCGGCGAAGGTCCTGGCGTAGGGCAACCGGCGGGGGCCGGGCGCGCTCAGGCCCCCGCCGTCATCCCGTCGAGATCCCTTCGAAGCTCCTTTAGCTCGTCGCGGATGCGGGCCGCCTCCTCGAAGCGCAGGTCGTCGGCGGCAGCGAGCATCTCCTCCTCCAGCGAGACGATCGTCCGCTCCAGCTCCTCCGGGCTGGCGAAGTCCCCGCTCGCCTTGCGTCGGCGGCGTTTCGGCGCCCGGTCCTCCATCGCCAGGAACTCGGTCATCTCGGAGATCCCCTTGCGCACGGTCTCCGGCGTGATCCCGTGCTCTTCGTTGTAAGCGAGCTGGATCGCCCGGCGGCGGTCGGTCTCGCGCATCGCCGCCCGCATCGCGTCGGTCTCCTTGTCCGCGTACATCAACACCCGCCCGTTGACGTTGCGGGCGGCGCGGCCGATCGTCTGCACGAGGCTGGTCTCCCCGCGCAGGAAGCCCTCCTTGTCGGCGTCGAGGATCGCCACCAGGGAGACCTCGGGCAGGTCGAGACCCTCGCGCAGCAGGTTGACGCCGACCAGCACGTCGTACTCGCCGAGGCGCAGCTCACGGACGATCTGGATCCTTTCCAGGGTGTCGATCTCAGAGTGCAGGTAGCGCACCTTGATCCCGTACTCGAGCAGGTAATTGGTCAGGTCCTCGGCCATCTTCTTGGTCAGCGTGGTGACGAGAACGCGATCGCCGGCGTCGGCGCGGGCCCGGATCTCGTTCATCAGGTCGTCGATCTGGTTCTTCGTCTCGCGCACGTCGATCGCCGGGTCGACGATCCCGGTGGGGCGGACGATCTGCTCGACCGTGCGCGTCGCTTCGGCCCGCTCGAACGGGCCCGGGGTGGCCGAGACCATGACGAGCTGGTCGACCCGGGCGAGGAACTCCTCGAACTTGAGCGGCCGATTGTCGATCGCCGAGGGCAGGCGGAAGCCGTACTCGATCAGCGTCGTCTTGCGCGAGCGGTCCCCCTCGTACATGCCGCCGATCTGGGGGATCGTCTGGTGCGACTCGTCGACGAAGACGACGAAGTCGTCGGGGAAGTAGTCGATCAGCGTGTGCGGCGGGCTTCCCGGCGGGCGGCCGTCGAGGATGCGCGAGTAGTTCTCGATCCCCGAGGTGAAGCCGAGCTCTTTCAGCATCTCGATGTCGTAGGCGGTGCGCTGGCGCAGCCTGTGCGCCTCGAGTTGCTTGCCTTCGTCCTCGAGCTCGGCCGTGCGGGAGTTCAGTTCGTGGCGGATCTCCTCGACGGCGCGATCCAGGGTCTCGTCTTTGGTGACGTAATGCGAGGCCGGCCAGACCGAGACGTGGTCGATCGTGTCGAGGATCTCGCCGCTGAGCGGGTCGAAGTGGTGGACCGCCTCGATCTCGTCGCCGAAGAGCGAGATCCGGTAGGCCGACTCGGCGTAGGAGGGCATGATCTCCAGCACCTCGCCACGCACGCGGAAGGCGCCGCGGCCGAGGACCTGGTCGTTGCGCTGGTATTGCATTTTCACCAGCTTGCGCAGCACCTCGTCGCGGTCGATCGAGTCGCCGACCTTGAAGAGCTGCATTTTTTCGTTGTAGACCTGGGGCGAGCCGATGCCGTAGATGCAGGAGACCGAGGCGACGATGATCACGTCGCGGCGGGCGAACAGCGCCGCGGTGGCGGCGTGGCGCAGGCGGTCGATCTCGTCGTTGATCGAGGAGTCCTTCTCGATGTAGAGATCCTGGGCCGGGACGTAGGCCTCGGGCTGGTAGTAGTCGTAGTAGGAGACGAAGTACTCCACCGCGTTGTCGGGGAAGAACTCGCGGAACTCGTTGCAGAGCTGCGCGGCAAGCGTCTTGTTGTGGGCGATCACCAGGGTCGGCCGCTGTACGGCCTCGATCGCTCCCGCCATGGTGAAGGTCTTGCCGGTGCCGGTCGCGCCGAGCAGGGTCTGGAAACGCTCTCCGGCGCGCAGCCCCTCGGCCAGGCCGGCGATCGCCTGCGGCTGGTCGGCGGTTGGCGTGTAGGCGGGGTTCAGCTTGAAATCGGGCACCGGATGACCTTAGCGGGGCGCGATAACTAGGATAAACGCGCGCGTTTCGATTTGAAGTACACTGTCTGTAGTACACCTGTCTCAAACACAGAGAATCTCATCCATGAAACCACGCGACCGATTTGCCGTCAGCCTGCGCAAAGCGCGCAAAAAGGCCGAAATCTCCCAGGAGGAGCTCGGTTTTCGCTGCGATCTGCACAGGACCGAGATCTCCCTGCTCGAGCGGGGCGGGCGCGAGCCGCGGCTGGGCACGATCATCAAGCTCTCCAGCGCCCTCAACGTGACGCCTGAAGAGCTCTGCACCGGCATCAGCTGGAACGTCAAGTCGCAGAAGTTCCAGTTCAAGAAATAGCCGGCGGCGTAGCGCTCCGCTGAGCCGTTGCACAAAAATCACTCTGTGCGCGCCATACGTGCGTCTGGGCCTCTTACGGTCCGTGCATGCTCCCGTCTGCAGCGTTGCCGAACCTGTCCGAGCCGGGCGTGGTTGCCTTCGGGGCGATCATAGGCGGGTTCCTTGGGTACACCGCGGCTTGGGCCAAGGGTGGAGATGAGGACGTTCGGATGCGACGGTCGGCCAAAGGAAGCTACTATGGGACAGCGACCGGACTGGTGCTGTATGTGCTGACAAACGTCCGAGCGTCAGGTATTGTCTGAGTATGCTTCTGACGTGGACAGTGCCCTATGCCATCGCCGTGGCAATTCTCTCGCTCTTGATCTTGGTTGCGGACGCCTCCGAGTGGGGACGGGGCGCGATGTATGCGATCTTGGCTGCCGTCATCGCCTCAACGTATCTTTTGCATCTCTGGATGGAGGAGCGGGTGATCAAGAGGCGCACAGGCCATTCCGCACATCCTCGCCGTCGCCAGGGCTAGCGGCTACGGCAGGAACTGTTCGAGCAGCCCCTGCGCCGGGCCGAGGAAGCCCTGCAGGTTGTCGAACACGGATTCGGCGTCGTTGATCAGTTCGATCGCCTGGTCGAGCGGGATCTGACGCAGCGCCGCCCGCAGGGGGCCGGCGAGCAGGGGGCTGATCGCGCCGGCGCGTTCGGCGTCGTCGACCGCGCGCAGGAG
>JBKPOW010000032.1:0-7174 GCA_046733275.1 Actinomycetota bacterium | reverse complement strand
GCCTGCAGACCGCCCTGCACGGCCTGCCGAAGGCCGAGCGCGTCGAGCGCTCCCGCGAGCTGCTCGCCCGGGTCGGCCTCTCCCAGGCCGCCGGCCGCAAGGTGGGCGAGTACTCGGGCGGGATGAAACGGCGGCTCGACCTGGCGCTGGCGCTCGTCCACCGGCCCCGCATTCTCTTCCTCGACGAGCCGACCACCGGGCTCGACATCCAGAGCCGCACCGCGCTCTGGGACGAGGTCGCGCGGCTGGCCGCCGAGGACGGCGTCACCGTCTTCCTCACCACCCAGTACCTGGAGGAGGCCGACGCGCTCGCCGATCGGGTCGGGATCATCGACCACGGCCGGATCGTCGCCGAGGGCACGCCGGCCGCGCTCAAGGCCGAGATCGGGCGGCCGACCGTCGAGGCGGTCCCCCGCGACCCGGCTGACCAGCCCGGCGTGGCCGAGGCGCTCGTCCCCTTCGGCGAGGCCGTCGGCGCAGCGCATCGCGGCGGCGCCGCGGTCCTCCTTGCCGGCGGCGAGGCGCAGCTCGCCGACGTCGTCCGCGCGCTCGACTCGAGGGGCATCGCGATCGAGCACCTGCAGCTGCACGCGCCCTCGCTCGACGACGTCTTCCTCGCCAAGACCGGCCGCTCGCTGGAGGGCGCCGGCGAGGAGGAGGCCGGGGCGGACAGCGAGGAAATGGAGGCGGTGGGGGTGTGACGAGCTCCGCCCTCGCCACCCAGGTCGGCCAGCTGGCGCGCCGCTCGGTGCTGCGCACCCTGCGCCAACCGGCGCAGATCGTGCCGGCGCTGGTCTTTCCCCTCTTCCTGCTCGCGGTCAACTCGGGCGGGCTGCAAGACGCGACCGAGCTGCCCGGCTTCCCGACCGACTCCTATCTGACGTTCGCCCTCGCCGTGCCCTTCATGCAGGGGGCGCTGTTCTCGGTGATGAACGCCGGCACCGACCTCGCCCGCGATATCGAGACCGGCTTCCTCAACCGGCTGGCGTTGACGCCGCTGCACGGCGCGGCGCTGCTCAGCGGCCTGCTGGCTGGCGCGGTGGTCCTCGGCCTGGTCCAGGCGGCGACCTACCTCGGGGTCGGGCTGATCGCCGGAGCGGACCTCGCCGCCGGCTTCGGCGGCGCCCTCGTCATCGTTGCCCTCTCGGTCTCGATCACCGTCGCCTTCGGCACGATCGGCCTCTTCGCCGCGCTGCGCACCGGCTCGGGCGAGGCGGTCCAGGGCCTCTTCCCGCTCTTCTTCGTCGTCCTCTTCCTCTCCTCGATGGCGCTGCCGCTCGAATTGCTGCAGACCGATTGGTTCCACGCCGTCGCCTCCGCCAACCCCGTCTCCTACCTGCTGCAGGCCTTCCGCTCGCTGCTGATCGAAGGCTGGAACCTCGGCGACCTGGCGCTCGGCTTCGCGATCGCGGCGGCGATCCTCATCGTCGGCATGGCCGCCGCCTCGGCCGCCCTGAAGACGAGGCTGGTGAGGACGTGACCCGAAAGATCGCCCTCGCCGTCGCCTGGCGCAGCATCCACAACTTCCTCACCAACCCGGCCTTCCTGGCGCCGGGGATCCTCTTCCCTCTCTTCTTCTTCACCGCCTTCGCCGGCGGCCTCTCGGCGATCGCCGGCGCCCCCGGCTTCGACTACCCCGGCGGCTACACCGCCTTCCAGTTCGTCTTCGTGCTGCTCCAGTCGGCGGCCTTCGGCGGCGTCTTCACCGGCTTCGGCATCGCCCGCGACTTCGAGACCGGCTTCGCCCGGCGCTACCTGCTGGCGGCGAGCAACCGCGGTGGGATCGTCGCCGGCTACGCGATCGCGGCGCTGGTCCGGGCGCTGATCACCTGGGGGATCCTCACCGCCGTCGCGCTGGTCGCCGGGATGGAGGTGGGCGGGAACGGGGCCGAACTGGTCGGCCTCTACGGCCTGGCTATCCTGGTCAACCTGGCGGCGACTTTATGGGCGGCGGGCGTGGCGATGCGGGTGCGCTCGATCCAGGGCGGGCCGCTGATGCAGTTCCCGGCCTTCCTGATCCTCTTCCTCGCCCCGGTCTACGTGCCGCTGGAGCTGCTCAGTGGCTGGATCCACGCGGTCGCCTCGGTCAACCCGCTCACCGCCATGCTCGAGTCGGGCCGCGGCTTCATCGCCGGCGACCCGACCCTGGTGACGGCGGCCTTCGCGATCGCCGCGGTCATGCCCGTGCTCTTTGCCCTCTGGGCGCGAGGTGGGCTCAAGCGTGCCGAAGCCGCCGGCTAGGAGGAGTCGCGGACGAGGCCGATCAGGTGACCCTCCGGGTCCTTGAACTGGCCCAGCTCGACCTGGTCCATCACCTTCTCCGGACCCATGACGCGGGTGCCGCCGAGCTCCTCGGCCTTCTGCAGCGCCGCCTCGATGTCGGGCACGCCGACGTAGAAGGTGACATGGCCCTCGTAGCCGTCGGGGCCGGTAGCGACGCCGCCGCCGATGCTGCCCATCGGCGAGGGGTTGTCCTCGCCTTTGACGATCCCGTAGCTCATCGGGTTGCTCGCGTCGATGCTCCAATCGAAGAGCTCGGCGTAGTAGCTCTGCAGCTTCGCACCGTCCTTGCCTATGACCTCGAAGTGAACGACTGGCTTGCCCATCTCTCCTCCTTCTTACCGACGCGCAGGCGTCGCTTTCCAAGTCCTATGCCGCCTCGGCCGAGTAGGCGGGCTCCCCCGTCACCTGCTCGCCCTGCTCCGGAAGCGGTTCGGAGCGCAGGACGAAGATCGCGATCGCCAGGGCCACCGCGACCAGGCCGGCGCCGACGAGGTAGGCGAGGTGGAAGCCGGAGTTGAGCGCCGCATCGAAGGCGGTGCCGCCTGCTTCCAGCGTGCTGGTCCGCTCCGCCGCCAGCGTCGCCAGCACGGCGAGGCCGATCGCGCCGCCGACCTGGGCGCTGGTGTTGACGATCCCCGAGGCGAGGCCGGCGTCTTCGGGCGTCGCGCCCGACATCGCCAGCGTCATCAACGCCGGGAAGGAGGTGCCGATGCCGATGCCGATCAGCAGCATCGGCGGCAGGATGTCGGTCAGGTAGGAGCCGTCGACCGGCGTGCGGGCGAAGAGCAGCAGGGCGGTGCCGACCAGCACCATGCCGGGGATCAGCATCGTGCGCGGGCCGAAGCGCATGATCAGCTTTTCGCTGTAGCCGAGCGAGAGCGTGCCCATCACCAGGGTCGCCGGCAGGAAGGCGAGGCCGACCTCGAGCGGGTCGTAGCCGAGGATCCGCTGCATGTAGAGGGCGCCGAGGAAGAACATCGAGAACATCCCGGCGACGAGCAGCATCTGCAGCGCGTTGGCGCCGGAGACGTTGCGCGAGCGGAACAGCCGCAGCGGCATCAGCGGGTTGGCGATCCGCGCCTGGCGCAGCAGGAAGGCGGCGCCCATCGCCAGCGATATCGCTCCCAGCACGAGGGTCTGGGTGGCGCCCCAACCGTGCTCCTCGACGCCGAGGATCGTGTAGGTGCCGAGCATCAGGCCGCCGGTGATCAGGGTCGCGCCGAGGATGTCGGCGCCCTCGCCGAAGCCGATCCCGGGCGGGTCGGCGAGCAGGCGCCGGGCCATCACCGCGGTGGCGATGCCGACCGGGATGTTGATGAAGAAGATCCAGTGCCAGGCGATCGCCTCGGTGAGGACGCCGCCGATCAGCAACCCGATGGTGCCGCCGGCGGAGGCGACGAAGCCGTAGACGCCGATCGCTTTCGCCTGCTCGCGCGGCTCGGGGAACATCGTCACGATCATCCCCAGGATCACCGCCGAGGTCAGCGCCCCGCCGATGCCCTGGACGAAGCGGGCGCCGATCAGCATCCCCTGGCTCTGGGAGAGGCCGCAGAGCAGCGAGGCGGTGGTGAAGATCGCCAGGCCGGTGAGGAAGATGCGGCGCTGGCCGAGCAGGTCGCCGAGCCGCCCGGCGAGCAGCAGCAGGCCGCCGAAGGGGACGAGGTAGCCGTTGACCACCCAGGCGAGGTTGCTCTGCGAGAAGCCGAGGTCGTCCTGGATCGAAGGCAGGGCGACGTTGACGATCGTGATGTCGAGGACGATCATCAGCATTCCGGCGCAGAGCACGTAGAGGGCCAGCCAGCGGTTGTGAGATTCGTTTGTCATATGCATGGCGGCTACCCTAGCAGATGGTTGCAAAACACAACTGCTTAGTTGTAATTTTGTATCAAACGGCTAAACTGGGTGACATGACGACGACGAAGCGCTCGTACGGCGATGCTTGCCGCTTCGCCTATGCCCTCGACCTGGTCGGCGAGCGCTGGGCCCTGCTCATAGTGAGAGAGCTGTTGCTCGGCCCGAAGCGTTTCACCGACCTGCGGCGGGGCCTGCCCCACGCCAGCCCCAACATCCTCGCCGGGCGCCTGCGCGAGCTCGAGCAGGGCGGGGTCGTCCATCGTCGCAAACTTCCCCCGCCGGCGGCGGCCCAGGTCTACGAGCTGACCGAGTGGGGCGAGGAGCTGGAGCCCGTCGTCACCAGGCTCGGCGCCTGGGGCGCCCGCTCGCCCGTCCCGCCCGAGCACCGCGAGATCGGCGCCGACTCGATCGTCCTCGCCCTGCGCTCGCTCTTCGACCCGGACGCGGCGGGCGGCTTGGAGGGGAGCTACGAGCTGCGGATCGGCGAGGAACGCTTCCGGGTCGAGATCGCCGGGGGCGAGCTGGAGCTCGGCCGCGGCGCGGCCGGCTCGCCCCTGGCGACGATCGCGGTCGCCGAGCCGGGCGCGCTCGCCGCCCTGCTGAGCGGCGAGATGCCGCTCGACGAGGCGGTCGACTCGGGCGCGGTCAGCATCGAGGGCACGAAGAAGGAGGCGAGGCGCTTCTTCGCCTCCTTCCCGATGCCCGAGCCGTGCGCCCAAATCGCTTCCGCTGTTCCTTAGCCCGATATGGCGAGGAAAAGGAACAGCGGAGCGGGCGTTTAACTCATTTCGCCGCCGGGCCGAGGATGGCCGCTGCGCCCGTCATTCCGGCCAGGTTGGGATGGATCGGCGCCGCGGGGTTGGTCGGCACGACCGGCTCGACCCAGCGCGTCGAGGTGCCCTTGCAGGCGTCGTGGCCGATGCTGGCTTTGTACCAGTCGACCAGCGTCGCTCCGTTGGCGGCGGCCTGCGTGGCGAGCATTGCGTTCAGTTCTTTCTGCTTCGCCCGCAGATACGGCACGTCGCCGAAGCCGATCGGCATCTGCGGCCAGCAACCGAAGCCGGTCTCGGGGAATATCGCCGCGTAGTTGACGACGAAGACTTTCGCCGAGGGCGAGCGGGCTTTGATGCCGTCTAGCACCGCGTCGACTTTCGGCGCCGTGGCCGCGATCCGTTCGGCGATCTGGTCTTTGCCCCCCGCCGTGTATTTGTCTTTGCACGGCGTGCTAAAGGGGTTGAGCGTGACGCAGTCGAGGGCGATGTCGGAGAAGCCGATGTCGTTGCCGCCAATCGTCAGCGAGACGCGCGTCGTTTCGGCGCTGAGCGAGTCGAACTGCGGCGGAACGGAGCCGAGTTCGGTCGACTGCGATTCGGTCATGTCCTCGGTCGTCGCACCGCTGCAGGTGGCGTCTTTCAGCGGCAGGCCGATCGTCGGCGCCGCCAAGTGGGCGTAGTTGTGGTCGGACTTGAGGCAGCCGAAGGGCGCGATCTGGTTGGGGATCGCCGGGCCGGCCGCGTAGGAGTCGCCAAGGGCGACGTAGTTGGCGGCGCGAGCGGCGCCGGCGAAGGCGGCGAGCAGCGCCAGCATCGCGAGGACGAGGCCTCCCACGCGCCGGCGACCCCGCGAGCTTGACTGGGTCGAACGGGTCATCTCCATCTCCTCTCGATCGGTTGCGAGCCAAGGACGGCGGAGCGTGCCGCCCTTACCCAAGTTTTACCTGAATTAATCCTGAGTTATGGAACTGGCTACCAGACCGTCCGTTCGGGATCGAACTGGCGAAGGCGCTCATCGGCGGTAACGAGTTGGGCGTCATGCTCGAGCGCGGTGGCGTAAATGAGGCGGTCCATCGGATCGCCATGGAAGCTGTGCGGATTCAGCGAACCGGCGCGGAGTGCGATCGAGGTGGATGGTGAGATGGCGACGCCTTCGATCGCACCGAGCGCATCGCCGAGCCACCGTCCAGCCGGTTTGTCCAGCTCTACCCTGCCGCGAGCCACGAGGTAGGCGACCTCTTGGAACGTGACAGCGCTGACTGCCCGCGATTCTTCCTGGAGGATCGCCTCCTTGGCCGCCTCACTCACACGATCCGGCTCCAGCGCGCGCCAGAGAAGAACATGGGTGTCGAGGAGGATCACTCGTCTTGCTCCAAGTCCCAAGGCCCCATCGAGAAATAAATCAACTCCTCGTCAGTCATATTGATCTTGCCGGTTCCTTGGAGATCGTCGAGGCGCAACGGCGGCAGGACGCGGGCCACTGCCTTGCCGTGCTTGGTGACGATCAAGGTCTCGCCAGTTTCTGCGACCTCGTCGAGCAGGCGCAGACATTTGGCCTTGAACTGAGAGGCGGTGATTTCCCTCGACCCTTGAGACATGACCATGGTCACTATATCATGGTCATCTTGAATCATCGCCACCCGCATGGGCCGTCCAAGAGCTGAGCGACGTACTTTCTTCCCCTCACTAGTCGCGACGGCCGAAGCTGTGGCCGGAAGGAGCGACTTTCCGCAGCTGTGTGGCTGCTTGCTCGCGCCCGGCACGACGTTCGGCGGGCCGTTGCGTCTGCTCGCGGTGAAGCTCGCGTACCTCGGAGACGAGGACGTTAGTCGTGCCTTCGCGGCGCTCGAGCCGGCCCTTGGCGCGGACCAAGGGCGAGGTGCGAACCTCGGCGCGCCGGCGGTCGTAGACGGGCGGCGGCACGATCAGGTTGACCGTGCCGCGCTCGTCTTCGAGCAGCATGAAGACGATCCCTTTGGCGGTCTCGGGGCGTTGGCGGGCGACGACCATCCCCGCCACCTCGACGTTCGCCCCGTCCTCGACGCTCTCTAAATCGGAGCTGCGCAGCAGCTTCGGATCGAGCCCGGCGCGCATCAGGCCCATCGGGTGCTCACCCAGCGTCATCCCGGTCATGCTGTAGTCGGCGATCGCCTCCCCCCACTCACCCAGTGGCTCGAGCGCCGGCGCCCCCGGCGTCCGCAACGGCAGCGCCATCTGCGTCCCCTCGCCGTGGCGGACGCCGGTGCCGGCGATGCCCGCCCGCC
>JBKPOW010000031.1:0-10896 GCA_046733275.1 Actinomycetota bacterium | reverse complement strand
GGGTTGTCGCGCTCGACGATGAACGACTTGATCGCCGCCCGGCCTTTGGAGGGGTCGAGCGAGGCCCAGACGACGATCAGGTCGGCGCGGTCGCCCGAGGTGACGAAGATCTTCTCGCCGTTGAGCACGTACTCGTCGCCGTCGAGCTCGGCCGTGGTGCGGATCGCGGCCGAGTCGGAGCCCGCCTCGGGCTCGGTGATCGCCATCGCCGCCCACTTGCCGCCGTAGTGCTCGAGCTGCTCGTCGCTCGCCACCGAGGCGATCGCCGAGTTGCCGAGGCCCTGGCGGGGCATCGAGAGCAGCAGGCCGACGTCGCCCCAGCAGAGCTCGATGATGCCGAGCACGGTGGAGAGGTTGGAGCCGTTGCGGTTGCCGCCGTCGCCGTCGTTGCTCGCATCGCGGCGCACGCCGGCGGCACCGGCGCCGCCGATGTCGGAGCCCTCGTTCATCCCGTCGATCAGCGAGGCGAGCATGTCGAGCTCCTTCGGGTAGGAGTGCTCGGCCTCGTCGTACTTGCGCGAGATCGGTCGGAAGACCTCGGTCGCGACCTGGTTGGCCTGGCTGGCCAGGGGCCTGAACTTCTTCGGTATCTCGAGATTGATCATGGTTCTGCTTTCGCTCGCGGGCGCGCCCTAGACGAGCAGGGCGCCCTCCATCACGCCCGCTGCGCGGAGGTCTCGGTACCAGCGCTCGACCGGGTGCTCCTTGACGAAGCCGTGGCCGCCGAGCAGCTGCACCCCTTCGGAGCCGATCTGCATCCCCTTGGCGGCGCAGAGCTTGCGCGCCAGCGCCGCCTCGCGGGCGAACTCCTGGCCCTGGTCGGCGCGGCTGGCAGCGCGGTAGGTCGCGAGCCGCATGGATTCGCTCTCGATGCCGATGTCGGAGACGGCGAAGGCGACCGCCTGGCGGTTGGAGATCGGTTCGCCGAAAGCGGTGCGCTCCTTGACGTAGGGGATGACGTAGTCGAGCACCGCCTGGGCGGCGCCGACGGCGAGCGAGCACCAGGCGATCCGCGCCCGCTGCACGCACTCGACGTAGTCCTCGCGCCTGCCCTGGCCGAGCAGCGCGTCGCCGGGCAGGCGCACGCCCTCGAGCAGGAGCCGCCCGGTGGCGGCAGGCCGCAGGCCCATCGCCGGCTCGTCCTGCACCGAGAGGCCCTTGGCCCCCGACTCGATCACAAACAGGGCCGGGTCCTTGCCTTCCACCGCGGCGGCGACGAGGAAGAGCTCGCACTCGGTCGCGCGGGCGACGAGCGACTTGGCCCCGTCGAGGACCCAGTCCTCACCGTCGCGGCGGGCGGTGGTCGCCGGCTTCAGCGGGTCGAAGAGCGGTCGCGGCTCGAGCATCGCCAGCGCCGCGGCGGGGGCGTCCTCGCCGCTGAAGGCCGGCAGGTAGGTCGCCTCCTGCTCGGCGCTGCCCCAGTGGCCGATCGCGGTCGCGACCGCGCCGGGGGCGAGGACCGCGTAGGCGATCCCAATGTCGCCGCGGCCGAGCGCCTCGCCGACCAGGGCGCTGGTCGTCGCCGCCTGCTCGTGCATCACCCCGCCCAGCTCCTCGGGGATGCCGAGCATGTTGACGCCGAGCTCGCTCGCCTGGGACACCAGCTCGGCCGGGGTCTTGCGCTCCGCGTCGGCCGCCTGCGCGGCCGGTCGCACCTTCGCCTCGGCGAAGTCGCGCACCGCCTCCTGGAACATCTGCTGCTCGTCGTCGGGGCTGATGTCGAAGAGGCTGCGCGGCTTGCCCGTCGCCTGGCGCGCCGGTTTGCCCAGCTTCTGCGCCGCCCTGAAGGTGCGGCCGGCGGCGGTCGCGGTGCGGAAGCCGCCCTTGGTGCCCTGGAAGAGCGCCCGCTCGACCTGTTTGCGCATGCGGATCCGATCGAGCAGGTCCGAGCCGGCGAGCCAGTTCAGCGCTCGCAGGCCGAAGCCCATGCTGCGCTCGGCGACTCCGCCGCCCTTGCCGTTGCCGTTCACTTTTGCCTCCCGCTGGTCTTGGGTGCTTTCGTTGGCTTCGTCTTCCCCTCGACCGGCTCGACGACGCCGTCGAGGTGGGGGGTGTGGCGCTTTGCGTCGCGCACCGCGAAGTGGATCGTCTCGCCGTCGGCGTCGTCGAGGAACTCGACCCTGCCGCGCAGGCGGATCGGTTTGCGGAAGCGGACGTCGACGGCGAAGGCGTCGGGCAGCCGTCCCTCGAGCGCCGCCAGACAGCGCGCCTTGGTCCACATGCCGTGCGCGATCGCGCCGGGGAAGCCGAGCGGCCTCGCCGTCAGCGAGTGCATGTGGATCGGGTTGCGGTCGCCGGAGACGGCGCCGTAGCGGCGGCCGAGGTCGCCGCCGAGCCGCCACTCGGCGCTCACGGTCAAGTCCGGGTCCTCGTCGCTCCCCTTCCCTTTCCGCTCGGATGCCTGCGACCGGGACGGCTGCGCGCCGTCGGCCTTGCCGCTGCCGCGGCGCAGCATCGTGCTGACCGACTCCCAGGCCTTCTGTCGCCCGGCCCAGACCTCGGTGACGAGGCCGAAGGTGCGACCGCGCTTGTGCGGCTGCAAGCTCGTCGGTCGTACGCAGATTTTCAATTCCTCATGGAGGCCGAGCGGCCGGTGCTGGACAATCCGGTTCTCGACGTGGACGAGGCCGACCGCGCCGAATGGGAACGAGCCGTCGGCCATCACCGCCATGTGCAGCGGGAAGGCGAGCAGGTGCGGGTAGGTCGGCGGCAGCTGGTCGCGCAGGGCGAAGCCGCAGACCTTGGCGTAGGCGGCGACCTTCTCGGGGTCGGGCCGCACGTGGGCGAGGTCCAGCTCGAGCTCGGGGACGTCCCTGCCGCGGCCGGGGACGAAGGGCAGCAGCGAGGCGCCGGGGATCAGCGGCGCCGCCGCGCGCGCGTAGAGCGGCAGGATCGCTGGGGAGCTGTCGAGCGTACGCGTCGCCATCAGGCTCCCAACAGGCTCTGCCCGCAGACACGGACTACGTTGCCGTTGACCCCGGTCGAAGCCGGACCGGCGAACCAGGCGATCGTCTCGGCGACGTCGACCGGCAGGCCGCCCTGCGACATGCTGTTCATGCGGCGGCCGGCTTCGCGGATCGCGATCGGCATCGCCTCGGTCATCTGCGTCTCGATGAAGCCGGGGGCGACCGCGTTGATCGTCGCCCTGCGCTTGGCCAGCTCGGGCGCCAGGGCTTCGACCATGCCGATCACGCCCGCCTTCGAGGTGGCGTAGTTGGTCTGGCCCGAGTTGCCGGCGATGCCGCTCATCGAGGAGACGCAGACTATGCGGCCGTTCTCGCGCAGCAGGTCGCGGCTCAGCAGCTCGTCGTTTATCCGCTCCTCGCTGCAGAGGTTGATCTCCAACAGCGAGGTCCAGCGATCCTCGGGCATCTTGGCGATCGTGCGGTCGCGGGTGACGCCGGCGTTGTGGACGACGACGTCGACGCCGCCGGAGAGGCGCTCGGCGATCGTCGCCGGCGCGTCCTCCGCGGTGATGTCGAGCTCGATCGTCTCCGCGTCGAGCCGCTTGGCGACCGCGCTGAGGTCGCCGGCGAGGGCGGGGACGTCGAGCAGCACCAGCTCGGCGCCGTCGCGGCGCAGGGTCTCGGCGATCGCCTCGCCGATCCCGCGCGAGGCGCCGGTGACCAGCGCTCGCCGGCCGGCGAGCGGCCGCTCCCAATCGATCTCGGCAGCCTCGGCGACGCCCTTGTCCACGCGGACCACCTGGCCCGAGACGTAGGCGGAGCGGGGGGAGAGGAGGAAGCGCAGAGTCGAGTCGATCTGGTCCTCGGCGCCCTCGGCGACGTAGATGAGCTGCACGGCGATGCCGCAGCCGATCTCCTTGCCCAGCGAGCGGGTGAAGCCCTCCAGTGCCCGCTGCGCAGTCGCTGCCCGGGGCGGCAGCCCGGCCGGCGACGTGCCGAGGACGACGACGCGGCCGGAGGTCTCGACCCGCTTGACGTTGGGGTGGAAGAAGCGCTGCAGCTCGACCAGCGCGGTCGAGTCGGAGATGCCGGAGGCGTCGAAGACGAGGCCGTGGACGGGGCTGTCGGACTTCTGTGGGCGTGGTGCGCCGATCTCACCGAGGACGCGCTCGACCTGCCTGCCGAGGCGGCCGCCGGGGGCGGCGCCGAGCAGGACCGGGCCGGCGCCGCCGACACCGTTGGAGGAGCGGCGCTCGAGCTTCGCCGGGCGGGGAAGGCCGATGCGGGGGGCGATCAGCCGCCCCGGCGGCGAGTTGACCAGCTGCGAGTAGAGGTCGCTCATTTGCCGTCCTTTCCGGGCGCTTCGAGGATCGCGACGACGCCCTGGCCGGCGGCCGCGCAGATGCTGATGACGCCGCGCCCCTCGCCGCGCTCATGCAGCTCCTTGGCCAGCGAGGCGACGATGCGGCCGCCGGTGGCGGCGAAGGGGTGGCCGGCGGCGAGCGAGCCGCCGTTGACGTTGAGGCGCTCGCGGTCGATCGCGCCGAGCGGCTCGTTGCGGCCGAGGCGGTCGCGGCAGAAGCGCTCGTCCTCCCAGGCGCGCAGGGTGCAGAGCACCTGGGCGGCGAAGGCCTCGTGGATCTCGTAGAGGTCGAAGTCCCGCAGCCCGAGGCCGTTGCGGTCGAGCATGCGCGGCATCGCGTAAGCGGGCGCCATCAGCAGCCCCTCGCGCTTGTGCACGTGGTCGATCGCGGCGGTCTGGCCGTCGACGAACCAGGCGAGGATCGGCAGTCCGCGCTCCTTGGCCCACTCCTCGCTCGCCAGCAGCAGCGCCGAGGCGCCATCGCTGAGCGGGGTCGAGTTGGCCGCGGTCATCGTGCCGTCCTCGCCGCCGAAGACGGGGCCGAGCTTGGCCAGCTTCTCGGCCGAGGAGTCGGGCCGCAGGTTCTGGTCGCGCTCGAGCCCGAGGTACGGGTTGACGAGGTCGTCCATGAAGCCGCGCTCGTAGGCGGCGGCGAGCTTTCGGTGGCTCTGCACCGCCAGCTCGTCCTGCTCCTCCCGGCCGACGCCCCACTCAGCCGCCATCACCGCGCAGTGCTCGCCCATCGAGAGGCCGGTGCGGGGCTCCTCGTTGCGCGGGATCGAGGGCACGACGTGGCTCGGCCGCAGCCGGGTCAGCTGCTTGAGCCGCCCCACCGTCGACTTCTCGCGGTTGGCGTCGAGCAGCACCTCGCGCAGGTCCTCGTTGAGGCCGATCGGCGCGTCGGAAGTGGTGTCGGCGCCGCAGGCGATGCCGGAGTCGATCTGGCCGAGAGCGATCTTGTTGGCGACCAGGATCGTCGCCTCGAGGCCGGTGCCGCAGGCCTGCTGTACATCGTAGGCGGGGGTCTCGGGGGCGAGCCGGGTGCCGAGCACGCTCTCGCGGGTGAGGTCGCGGTCGCGCGAGTGCTTGAGCACGGCGCCGCCGGCGACCTCGCCGATCGTCTCGCCGCCAAGCGAGAAGCGGTCGACCAGGCCGTCGAGCGCGGCGGTGAGCATGTCCTGGTTGGAGGCACGCGAGTAGACCGAGTTGGAGCGCGCGAAGGGAATCCGGTTGCCGCCGACGACGGCAACGCGACGGGGACTGTCAGTCAACGTCGAGCCTTTCGATTTGGAGTGGCGATACCAGGCGTGCAGGGGCTGGGAGCCTCCCGCCGCGACTACCCGCTACATGAATCGGTGCAAACGTAACCGAGACACCGATCGATGTCCAGGTCTATGTGACCGGACGCACGCTAGGACAGCTCGGTGCCGTCGTAGAGCTTCTTGACGTGCACGGTGCCCGCGGGGGCGGCTTCTATGCAGAGGCGGCAGAGGACGCACTCGTCGAGGTTCTTCTCGACGATCTCGACGCCGGAGTCGCCGGCGGCGAAGATGTCGACGGGGCAGACTTCCTCCAGCTTCTTGGCCAGCTCGGCGTCGCCGGCGATCGAGTCGTCGACCTCGACCTCGATGAAGACCTTGTTCAGCGTCTCGGCCATCAGGCCGCCACCCCGAGCTTCTGCTTGACCGCGTCGGGGATCTCGTCGATCCGCTCGACCACGCGGATGCCGGCGGCTTCGAGGCGGGCGATCTTCTCCGTCGCCGTGTCCTCCTTGCCCTCGACGATCGTGCCGGCGTGGCCGAAGCTCATTCCCTTCATCTCCTCGTCGTCCATGAACTTGCCCGCCATGAAGGCGACGATCGGCAGGCGCGAGTCGTTCTCCTTGACCCACTCGGAGAGCTGGGCCTCCATGCGGCCGCCGGGCTCGGTGTAGATGACGATCGCCTGGGTCTGCTCGTCGGCCTCGAAGTAGGGCATCAGCTCGGCGTAGGTCGAGCCGATGATCGCGTCGCCGCCGATCGAGACGGCGGTCGAGACGCCGAGGCCGGCCTGGGTCAGCGAAGAGGAGATCTCGGTGGTCATCCCGCCGGAGCGGCTCATCACGCCGACCGGGCCGGGCGCGTAGGCCTTGGCGGCGTCTTTGGCGGGACCGCCGATCCCGCCCATCTTGCAGACCTCGGGAACGATCAGGCCGAGGCAGTTGGGGCCGATGATCCGCGCCCCGCGCATCTCGGCCAGCTCGACCATCTGGGCGACGTCGCGGCGCGGGATGCGCTCGGTGACGATCACGATCAGCTTTATCCCGTTCTCGATTGCCTCCAGCACCGCGTCCTTGGTGAAGGCGGGGGGGACGGTGACGACCGAGCCGTCGATCGGGCCGCCGTAGTGCTCGACCGCCTGGGCGACCGTGTCGAAGACCGGCACGCCGTGCACCTCGCGGCCCTTGCGGCCGGGGGTGACGCCGCCGACCACCTTGGAGCCGTAATCGAGGCACTCCTTGGTCAGGTTTACGGCCTCGCGCCCGGTGATCCCCTGGACGATGAAAGTCGTGTCCTCGTTGAGCAAGATCGACATCAGGCCGCCACTCCCTGGATCTTCTCGACCGCGCGGCCGGCGGCTTCCCACATCGAGACCGAGCGGTCGCAGTACTCGACGCCGTAGCGGTCGAGGATCTTGAAGCCCTCGTCCTCCCAGGCGCCGGGGATGCGGAAGATCGCGATCGTCTCGCCGGGATCCTTGCCCAGCTCGAGGCAGGCCTTGATCACGCCGCGGGCGACGATGTCGACCCGGGTGTTGGAGACGATCGACATCATCACGGCGATCTTCTCGACACCGTCCTTCTCCAGCACCTCCTTGGCCAGGCCGCAGGCCTTGGCGACCGAGGGGTTGCCGCCGATCTCCGAGTAGTTGGCCGGCTTGCCGCCCTGGCTGCGGACGGCGTCGGTAAGGGTCAACGAGCCGCCGCCGGCGCCGATTACGAGGCCGAGGTTGCCCTCGAAGCCGTGGTCCTTGCCCTGGATCACGCCGCGGTGGTCGGCGGCGTCGATCGCGCCGACGTTGCGCTCGAACTCGGAGGGCTCGTACGTCTCGCGGGTGTCCTCCTCGGCGATCTCCAGGTGCTTGCGCAACAGCGCTTTCTGCCGGCCCACCGCCTCGTTCTCCATCTCCATGTGGGCGTCGAGGGCGACGAAGCTGCCGTCGGTCAGCTCGGCCAGCGGGTTGATCTCGGCCAGGGTCATGTCGTTGTCGCGGAAGAGGCGGGCGAGGCGGGCGAGGATCGGCGTCGCCCGGTTGAGCTGCGAGCCGGTGACGCCGGTCGCGGCGACGGCCTGCTTGGCCTCGAAGTCGGCTATCGGCAGGAGGTTGGAGAGGTGGCCGCGACCGACGTGGTCGGGGTGCTTCTCGGCGACCTCCTCGATGTCGATGCCGCCCATGTCGCTGAAAAGCATCAGCGGCCGCTTCGCGGTGCCGTCCCAGACGACGCTCGCGTAGTACTCCTGCTTGACCTCGGCTTTGGGGTCGACGAGGACGCCGCGGGGCATGTGGCCGTTGATCTCGAGCCGCAGGATCGCCTCGGCGTGCTCGGCGGCCTCCTCCGGCGTGTCGGCGAACTTGACGCCGCCCGCCTTCATCCGCCCGCCGCTCAGCACCTGCGACTTGATCACGGTCGGTCCGCCGATCTCCTCGGCGGCCCTGCGGGCCTCATCGGCGGTTTTGCAGAAGCCGTACTTGGTGACGGGAATCCCCACCAGCTCGACGATCTTGCGTGCCTCGTACTCGTAAAAGCGCATAGCGGCGCGGAACCCTATCTGAGAGCCCCTCCCAAAATCAGCGCGGACCTCATCCGGTCTCGCGCTGATTTCGGTCGGGACTCTCTAAAGAACCGTTTTCGTGCCTGTCCAGGCGAGTTGCAGCTCGGTGCTGAGGCGATTGCCGATCGCGCTGTCGTTCTGGCAACGAGTCCCGTCGAGACAGTCGACAAGCTCGATCCCACGGACCGAACCAGTTAGAAACACATCGTCTGCAGAGAGTAGGTCGTCGTAGGTCAGCGCCTCCTCGTGCAGATCGAGATCGATCGTCTCCGCGATCTCCAGCACGCGCGCGCGTGTGACGCCGGGGAGAATGCGGCCGTCTGCGGGCGGCGTGAAGAGCGTCTTACCGCGTACAACGAAGACGTTCGCGCGGGCTGCCTCCAGCACAGAATCCCCATCGATGATCAAAGGCAGGGCCTCGAGTTGCGCCTCTGCTCTGTCGAGCAGCGAGCGGTCCCTCCACTTATGCGGCCCGAGGCCTCCCGCGAGGGGGAAGCTGCGCAATCTGGCAGTATCCGATCGCTGTTCGGCCTTCCGGAACGAGATCTCCGCTTCGAGACCGTCGTCGCGCGGCATGACGTCAATTCGCATCACGCAGTCTTCCTCCGGTACATCCCCCTTTTCTAAGTCCGGCGCCGGTCGGCCGGGGAACAGCTCGGCGAGGCTCGACTCGAGGCGGGCGAGGTGGCCCTCGAGCTCGACCGGGCGGCCGTCGAGGACGAGCAGCGTCTCGAAGACGCCCCGCGCCGGGTCCGGTCGCCTAGGCTGGGCCACGGCCGCATTGTGGCAACACTGCTGATCGACAACTACGACTCCTTCACCTACAACCTCTTCCAGCTGCTGGGCGAGGTGAGCGGCGAGGAGCCAATCGTCGTCCGCAACGACGAGGCGAGCTGGGATGAGCTGGCGGCGACAGGCTTCGACCGGATCGTGCTCTCGCCCGGGCCGGGCAGGCCCGACCGGGAGGACGACTTCGGCGTCTGCGCCGAGGCGATCCGCCGTACTGAGCTGCCGCTGCTCGGCGTCTGCCTCGGCCACCAGGGACTTGGCGCCCTCTGCGGTGCCGCGACCGTGCCCGCGCCCGAGCCCGTCCACGGTCGCCTCAGCGCTGTCCTCCACGACGACTCGCCGCTCTTCGCCGGCATCCCGCGCGAGTTCCAGGCCGTCCGCTACCACTCGCTCTGCGTCGAGCAGCCGCTGCCGGAGGCGCTGCGCGGGATCGCCTGGACAAGCGACGGCGTGCTGATGGCGCTTGAACACCGTGAGCGCCCCCTTTGGGGTGTGCAATTCCATCCCGAGTCTGTCTGTGCGGAACACGGCCGACGACTCCTCGAGAACTTCCACACGCTCAGCGAAGAATCTCCGCATCCTGTCTTCAGCGCTTCGAGGGGGGAGGGCGGGGACACCCCTGAACGGGCGGATACTCAAAACGACGGCCTAATTAGGCCGTCGTTTGTCCCGACGTTTGTCCGGGCAGGGGTGTCCCCGTCATCCCCTTCACAAAAGCTCATCGTGAAGCGGCTCGATCAGCTCTTCGATCCGGAGTTGGTGTTCACCAGCCTCTATGGAGAGAGCGAGAACGCTTTTTGGCTCGACAGCAGCCAGGTGGGAGAGCGGGGTCGTTTCTCCTTCATGGGGGATGACGGCGGGCCGTTGGGGGCGAAGGTGACCTACGACGTGGCCGAGGGCGAGGTGAGTGTCGAGCGGAACGGCGAGGTTGAGCTGCGCAGGGAATCGATCTTCGACTACCTCGCCGGCGAGCTGGACCGCGTCGGTGGACCCGGGGCCGCGTCCGATCGGCTTACGCAGGCACTGCCGTTCGAGTTCGATTGCGGCCTCGCCGGCTGGCTCGGCTACGAGCTCAAGGCCGAGTGCGGGGGTTACGCTGCGCACTCCTCGCCTCTCCCCGACGCCGCGTTCGTCCTCGCCGGCCGCATGCTCGCCTTTGATCACGCGGCGGAGCACACCTACCTGCTCTGTCTTTCGGAACCGGAGGGCGAGGCCGAGGCGGAGGCCTGGATCGAGGCGGCAGCTCGGCGGCTGCGCTCGTTGCCCGCGCTGGAGTCCGCCCCGTCCGCTGCCTTAGCGTCTGTCGCGCCCGCTGCCGCCGCTGCCTCCGTCGGCGACTCGGCCGGGTTGCGGCTCGTCCGACCGCGCGAGCGCTACCTGGAGGAGATCGCCGAGTGCAAGCGGCTACTCGCCGCCGGAGAGACATACGAGGTCTGCCTGACCAACAAGGTCCTCGTCGACCTTGCGCCCGGCACCGACCCAGAGGGCGAACCCGAACACGACCCGCTCGACCTCTACCGCGCCCTGCGCCGGGTCAACCCGGCGCCCTTCTCCGCCTTCCTCCGCTTCGGCGATACCGCTGTGCTCAGCTCCTCGCCCGAGCGCTTCCTCCGCGCCGGCCGCGACCGCTGGGTCGAGGCGCGGCCGATCAAGGGGACGAGCCGGCGCGGCGAGACGCCCGCCGAGGATGTGCGACTCGCCGAGCGCTTGCGCCACGACGAGAAGAACCGGGCGGAGAACCTGATGATCGCCGACCTGCTGCGCAACGACCTCGGCGCCGTCTGCGAGGTCGGCACGATCCACGTGCCCGACCTGATGCAGGTCGAGAGCTATGAGACCGTGCACCAGCTGGTGACGACGGTGCGAGGCCTGCTGCGCGAGGAGTTGAGCGCGGCCGAGTGCGCGCGCTCCTGCTTCCCGCCCGGCTCGATGACCGGCGCCCCGAAGCTGCGCACGCTGGAGATCCTCGACCAGCTGGAGGGCCGGGCGCGCGGTGTCTATTCGGGGGCGATCGGTTATTTCAGCC
>JBKPOW010000030.1:0-6331 GCA_046733275.1 Actinomycetota bacterium | reverse complement strand
GCTGAAGCGGCGCCAGGCGGACGCGGTGATGGGCGCCGGCGGGTATGTGGCGGGCCCCGCCGGCGTCGCCGCCTCGCTCGCCCGCATCCCGCTCGTCCTCACCGAGGCCGACAGCCACCTCGGCCTGGCCAACCGCCTGCTGGCGCGCTGGGCGCGGTGCGTCTGCCTCGCCTTCCCGATCGCCGGACGGGAGGGAGGGCGCTACGTCGTCACCGGCCGCCCGGTGCCGGCGGCGGTGCTGACTGCCGAGCGTGGCGCCGCGCGCGAGCGCTTCGGCATCGCCGCGGACGCGCGCTGCCTGCTGGTGATGGGGGGCAGCCAGGGCGCCCGCTCGATCAACGAGTGCGCGATCGCAGCCCTGGCCGAGCGCGACGGCCGCGAGTTCGACGTGATCCACCTCGCCGGTCGGCGCGACTTCGGCGCGCTCGAGCGACGCCTCGCCGCCGCTCCGCATAATCGCGGCTACACGTTGCTCGCCTACGAGCCGGATCTCGGCGAGTGCCTGGCCGCCTGCGACCTCGTGCTGGGCCGTTCCGGCGGCTCGATCTTCGAGCTGACCGCGGCCGGGCGGCCGGCGGTGCTGGTGCCCTACCCGCACGCCGCCGCCGGCCACCAGGAGACCAACGCCGCCTGGATGGCGGAGGCCGGAGCGGCGACCGTGGTCCGCGACGAGGAGCTCGAGCCGGACAGGCTCGCCGCCGAGATCGGCGAGCTGCTCGGCGACGGGCCGCGGCTGGGGGCGATGGCGGCTGCCTCGGCGCGGCTGGCGATGCCCGACGCCGCGCGGCGCATCGCCGGCGAGGCGCTGGCCGCGGCAAACCAACCCGCAGGTGTTCCTTAGCCCCGGCATGCGAGGAAAAGGAACAGCGCAGCGGGAGTGGAGGGGACGGCGGCTGCACTTCGTCGGCATCGGCGGCGCCGGGATGAGCGGCCTGGCGCTGGTCTGCCGGCGGCTCGGCGCCGAGGTGAGCGGCAGCGACCGCGCCGACTCCTCCTACATGGAGCGCTTGCGTGTCGCCGGGCTCGACCCCGCCGTCGGCCACGACGCGGCCAACCTCCCGGATGACGCCGAGGTCGTCGTCTCGACCGCGATCGGCGACGAGAACCCCGAGCTCGTTCTGGCACGCGAGCGCGGTCTCGAGGTCACCCGCCGCGGCGAGCTGCTGGCGCGGCTCTGCGCGGAGAAGCGCCTGATCGCGATCGCCGGCACGCACGGCAAGACGACGACGACGGCGATGCTGGCCTGGGCGCTGCGCGAGATCGACGCCGAGCCGGCCTTCTTCGTCGGCGGCGAGGTCCCCGGCCTGGGGCCCGACGACGCGGCGGCCAACGCTGGCTGGGGGGAGGGGGAGTGGGTCGTCGCCGAGGCCGACGAGAGCGATGCCAGCTTCCTCGAGCTGAAGCCCGAGATCGCCGTGATCACGAACGTCGAGATGGACCACCACTCGCGCTGGGGCTCGCTGGCCGAGCTGCGCACCGCCTTCGATCGCTTCGCCGCGAGCGCCGAGCGGGTCGCCGAGTTCGGCGCCGACTCGCCCGGCCCGGCCGAGCTCCGGCTTGGCGTGCCCGGTCGGCACAACGTCTCGAACGCTCGCGCCGCCCTCGCCGCCGCGGGACTCGCCGGCTTCGACCTCGATGCGGTCGCGGAAGCCCTGGCCGGGTTCCCAGGGGTGGCGCGCCGGCTCGAGCTCAAGGGCGAACGCGACGGCGCCCGCGTCTACGACGACTACGCCCACCACCCGACCGAGGTCCGCGCCGCGCTCGAGGCGCTGCGGGGTATGGGGCCGGCCCGCCTGATCGCCGCCTTCCAACCGCACCTCTACTCGCGGACCAAGGTGCTCGCCGAGCAATTCGGCGCCGCCCTCGCCCTCGCCGACGAGGCGATCCTCCTCGACGTCTACGCGGCCCGCGAGGAGCCAATCGGAGGCCTGGCGGGGGTGAGCGGCCTCGATGTCGCCCGTGCCGCCGCCGACCGGATGGGGGGAAGGCGCGTCGTCTGGGCGCCGAGCCTGGACGGCGCCCGCGCGGCACTCGAAGCGCGCCTGGGGCCGGAGGTGGTGCTGGTCACCCTCGGCGCCGGCGACGTCTTCCGGGTGGCGGACGGGCTTGTCGCGGGCGCGCCTCCTTCGCACGAGCACAGAACTGCTGGCGGCGCCCCGACGGGAGGCGGGACGTGAGCGCGCCGCCCGCCTCGGTCGAGCGCGACTTCCCGCTTGCGCGGTTGACGACGGTGCGTACCGGTGGCGCCGCCGAGTGGTTTGCCCGGCCCGGCGACGTCGAGGGGCTGGAGGAGGTTCTCGCCTGGGCGGGCGGGGAGGGCCTGACGATCGGCGTGGTCGGCTCGGGCTCGAACCTGCTCGTCGCCGACGAGGGCTTCCATGGCTTGGCGCTGAAGCTCGACGGCGAGCTGGCGACCGTCGCCCGCGAGGGCGAGCGCTTGCTCTGCGGCGGCGGCGCCAGGCTTCCCTCGGCCGCCGCCAAAGCCGCGGGGTGGGGCCTCGCCGGCCTCGAGTTCGGCGTCAACATCCCCGGCACCGTCGGCGGCGCGGTGAAGATGAACGCCAACGCCTACGGCGGCGAGCTTGCCCGGGTGCTGGAGTGGATCGACGTCATCACCCCTGGGGGCGGCGATCGCCGCAGGCCGGAGCAGCTCGGCTTCGCCTACCGCAGCTCGAACCTTCGCCCCGAGGAGGTCGTCGCCCGTGCCTCGTTCCAGCTCGAGCCCGGCGACCCGGAGGAGATCAAGGCGACGATGTCCGGCATGCGCGAGCGGCGCCACGAGGCCCAGCCCTCGGGGATCAAGACCTTCGGCTCGACCTTCAAGAACCCCGACGACGAGCGTGCGGGCGGGCGCACCGCCGGCCAGCTGCTCGAGGCGGCCGGATGCCAGGGTCTCGCGAGGGGCGGCGCCCGCTTCTCGCCCAAGCACGCGAACTTCGTCGAGAACGTGGACGGGGCGACGACCGCCGACGTGCTAGAGCTGATGGCGGCCGGCCGGCACCGCGTGTACGAGCGCTTCGGTGTCGTGCTCGAGCCCGAGGTGCAGCTGTTGGGTGAGGTTCGCTGGCCGGAGGGCTGGCAGCTGTGAGGAGGCTGCGCTTCGTCTGGGTCGTCCTAGGCGTGATCGTCGCCGTAGCCGCGTATCAATTCCTTTTCGGCGCCCGCACCGCGGAGCCGCAGCTGAAAGTGCCTCGGGCCACGGCGACGATCGGCACCGGGGCGGAGGCGCTGGCGGTCGGCCCGCAAGGCCAGGTCTTCGCCTGGCTGCCGTTGCCGGAGGACGCCGCGTTGCCCTATCTGCCGCTCGAGGAGCCCCCGCCGAGCGGCCGGCTTGCCGGCCCGGCGCTGCAGCAGGCACTGGTCCTCGGCGCCGCGCCCGCCGACCTACGGCCGTACGTCGAGAGGAGCTATTACGGCGACAGCGGGGTCGACGTCGAGCTGCGCTCGGGGATCGAACTACGCTTCGGCGACGCTTCCCAGGCCGCGTTGAAGTGGAAGGCGGCCGCTGCAGTGCTGGCCGATCCCTCGACCGAAGCGCTGGATTATGTCGACCTCCATACCCCGCGACGCCTCGCCGTAGGTGGCTCTGGGCATACGCTTCCGCCCCTCGAATAAACCCTCGACCACAGGGTTAGACTGGCCAAACCCTCAAGTAGCACTTCAGAGTAGGGGCTTGCAGGATGTGTCCCGGACGTTTGACAGACCCGCCGAAATGCCCTACGTTGAGCGCAATTTCCGCGGTAGCAGCGGAGGGTGGGACCCTCAAGCATCGCTAAAGCCTCGGACGGAAAAAGGGCTCAACTCAAGATGGAATCCACTTATCTCGCGGTGATCAAGGTCGTCGGCGCCGGCGGCGGCGGCACCAATGCCGTAAGTCGCATGGTCGACGCCGGTATTCGCGGCGTCGAGTTCGTCGCCGTCAACACTGACGCGCAGGCACTGCAGGCCTGCGACGCCGACATCAAGCTCTCGATCGGCCAGGAGCTGACCCGGGGCCTCGGCGCCGGCGGCAACCCCGAGGTCGGCGCGGGCGCCGCGGCGGAGAGCCGCGACGAGATCAAGGAGGCGCTGAAGGGCGCCGACATGGTCTTCGTCACCGCCGGCGAGGGCGGCGGCACCGGCACCGGCTCGGCGCCGATCATCGCCGAGATCGCCAAGGAGGAGATCGGCGCGCTCACCGTCGGCGCGGTCACCAAGCCCTTCGAGTTCGAGGGCAAACGGCGGATGCAGCAGGCGCTCGAGGGGATCGAGAAGCTGCGCAACAACGTCGACACCCTGATCATCGTCCCCAACGAGAAGCTGCTGCAGGCCGTCGAGCGGCGGACCTCGGTGCTGGAGGCCTTCCGCCAGGCGGACGACATCCTGCGTCAGGGCGTGCAGGGCATCACCGACCTGATCACGATCCCCGGCCTGATCAACCTCGACTTCGCCGACGTGCGCACGATCATGCGCGACGCCGGCTCGGCACTGATGGGTGTCGGCTCGGCGTCGGGCGAGTCGCGCGCGGTCGACGCCGCCAAGGCCGCCGTCACCTCGCCGCTGATCGAGGAGTCGATCAAGGGGGCCACCGGCATGCTGCTCAACATCACCGGCCCCGAGGACCTCGGCCTGTTCGAGGTCAACGAGGCGGCCCAGCTGGTCCAGGCGGAAGCCGACGACAACGCCAATATCATCTTCGGCTCGGTCGTCGACCAGTCGATGCGCGACGAGGTGCGGGTCACCGTGATCGCCACCGGCTTCGAGGGCTTCGAGCTGCTCGCTCGCTCGCCGCAGCGCGTCCGTCGCCGCTACGAGAGCCGCCCGCGGATCTCGGCGGAAGACACCGACATCCGCAAACTGCGGGTCTCGGACGACGACATCGACGTCCCCGGCTTCCTCAAGGAATAGGGCGCTCAGCCGAGCAGGTCGAGCTCGCCGGCGCGGTGGGCCGCCTCGACGCGCGAGCGGCAATCCAGCTTGCGCAGGATGTTGCGTACGTGCATGTCGACCGTGCGCGGGCTGAGGAACAGCTCCTGAGCGATCTCGCGGTTGGTCCGGCCGACCGCGACGTGGCGGAGCACCTCCAGCTCACGCCGCGTCAGCGAGACCTCGTCGCTGTCGGCCGCCGCGCGCCGCCCCAGCCGCGAGGCGACCGAGTCGCCCAGCGCCGCCACCTCCTGAGCCGCTTCGGAGGCGAGCGGGCGGGCGCCCAGCTTGCGGGCCGCGCGGTAGGCGTCGCCGAGGCGATCGAGCCCCTGCTCCCGTTCGCCCGCGGCGGCGAGGGCGACACCGGCACGGACCTCGACCTGGGCCCGTTCGAAGGGAAGCGCCAGCTCGCGGTAGAGGTCGACCGCGCGGCAGAGCTGGTCGGCGGCGGTCTCGGCGTCGCCGTCGAGTAGGGCGGCCTCGCCGATGGCCTGCGCTAGCGCGGCCAGGGCATCGTCGTGGCCGCCGTCGGCGGCCATCCGGGTCAGCGCCGCGGTGCAGGCGTGCAGCCCGTCGCGGTCGTCTTGCCGGGCGAAGAAGGCGGCGGCCCAGCGAAGCCCCCAGACGGCGTAGTGATGGTCCTCGCTCTCCTGCCAGCGCGCCAGCAGCGTGCGGCAGTGCCCCGCCGCCTCGTCGAGCGCGCCTTCGCCGGCGGCGACCCGGGCCAGCCCCGTGGTCGCGTCCATGAACATGTTGTAGTGGCCGAGCGAGGAGGAGCTGGCGCGCGAGGAGGAGAGCATGCGTCGGGCAGAGGAGAGCTTGCCCTCGAAGGCGTGGATCGCGCCGACCAGCCCCTCGGCGACCCAGACCCCCTCGCCGCGCTCGATCAGCTCGCGGCCCATCTCGCAGGCGCGTTTCCAATCGCCGCGCTCGCGCAGGACGTAGACCAGGCAGGTCACGCAGGCGAGCTCGGTACCGGCGTCGCCGTCGCTGCCGCAGAGGCCGAGCGCCGCGTCAAGCGCCTCCTCCGCCCGGCGGTAATCAGCCGAGTCATAGAGGACGAGGCTGAGCCGCTGGTATAGCTCAGCCGCGATCGGGGTCATGTCCTCCTTGAGCGCCAGCGCCAGCCCGCTGCGCACCGTCTCGAGGCCGCCCTCGTAGTCGCCACCCTTCGCCCGGGCGACGCCCAGCAGCCCCACCGCCCTGGCGCGGATGTCGGCCCGCCCGGCGGCCTCGGCGTCGCCGATCGTCGCTTCGGCCAGCTCGGTTGCCTCGCCGTAGTGGGCGCCGGCGCGGCGGTGGTTGGCCATCGCCAACCGCTCGGCGGCGGCCTCGGCCGGCCGGTCGGCGGCCAGGAACGCGTCGACCGCCAGCCGGCGGGCGGCAAAGGCGCTCTCGCGGTCGCCTTTCAGCTCGGAGACGGCGG
>JBKPOW010000029.1:0-18325 GCA_046733275.1 Actinomycetota bacterium | reverse complement strand
CGGCCGTGGCCCTGCGCGGCGCCCTCGCCTCCGTCGGGGAGGCTGCGCCCGGTGGCTGACTCAGGCGCCCGCCGCAAGCGCAAGCGGCGCGGCGGCGGGAGCGCGCAGGACGCCGGCGAGCAGCCCACCCCGCGCGAGCGGATGGAGCGCGGCTACGCCCTCGCCGAGCAGCGCAACCGGGAGGTGCGCGAGAGCCTCGAGCCGCTGGCCGAGGACGAGCGGCCGCTGGTGGTGACGATCGGCGCCGTCGTCGCCGGCCTCGTCGCCCTCTCGATCGTCGCCGGCTACGTCGCCGGGGTCGAGGTCGAAGGCGACAAACCGCGCTTCGTCCAGGTGCTGGCCCCGGCGCTGATCATGGGCATGATGGCCTGGGGCATGTGGCGCGCCCGCTACTGGGCCGTGCTCGGCTTCCAGCTCCTGCTCGTCTTCCTCATCTTCAGCGCCGTCTTCGGCCTCGCCGTACAGGCGTCGAGCCTGGCCGAGTTCGCCGTGACCCTCGCCCTGCTCGCCGTCGCCGGGACCCTCTTCTTCTTCATGGTCAAGGCGATGGCGCGCATCCAGATGCCAAAACGCGGGTAGCTATAGGCTCAGCTTCTTGGCTGAATCGTTCGACACGATCGTCATCGGCGGGGGCCCGGGTGGGTACGTCGCCGCGATCCGCTCGGCCCAGCTGGGGCGCAAGACGGCGGTGGTCGAGCGCGACAAACCGGGCGGCCGCTGCCTCAACTACGCCTGCATCCCGGCCAAGACCGTCCTCCACACCGCCGAGCTCTACGACCAGGCACGCAACAGCGCCGAGCTGGGCGTGGTGGTCAAGGACGCCGAGCTCGACTGGGAGGCGCTGGGCAAGCGCCGCGCCGCCGTCTCCGACTCGCTCTCGGGCGGGGTGAAGATGCTCTGGGAGAAAAACAAGGTGACCTGGATCGAGGGCGACGGATCGCTCACCGCCGAGGGGAACGTCGCGGTCGGCGACGAGACCTACGAGGCGGGGGCCGTGATCCTCGCCACCGGCTCGGTCGCGCTGCCGATCCCCGGGGTCGAGTTCGGCGGGCGGGTGCTCGACACCTGGAGAGCCTGGTCGCTGCCCGAGCGGCCCGCGAAGATCGCCGTCGTCGGCGCCGGTGCCTCGGGCTGCGAGATCGCCTCCGCCTACGGCCGCTTCGGCACCGAGGTGCTGCTGATCGAGATGCTCGACCAGATCCTCCCGGCCGAGGACAAGGACATGGCGCGGGTGGTCGAGCGGGCGTTCAAGAAGCAGAACATCGCGATCTCCACCGGATCCCCGGTCGAGAACGTCGAGGCGAGTGAAAGCAGTGTCAAGTTCACCTACGGCGGCGAGAGCGCCGAGGTCGACTACCTCTGCATCGCCGGCGGCCGCGGCCCGGACGTCGAGGGGTTGGGGCTGGAGGCCGCGGGCGTCAAGCTGACCGAGCGCGGCAAGGTCGAGGTCGACGAGTACCAGCGGACCTCGAGGGAGAAGGTCTACGCGATCGGCGACCTGACGGGCGCCAAGGCGCTCGCCCACAAGGCCTCCGAGGAGGGGGTCGTCGCGGTCGAGCACGCCGCCGGCGCGGACACCCACCCGGTCGACCAGAACCTCGTCGCCGGCGCGACCTTCTGCCACCCGCAGGTCGCCAGCGTCGGCCTCACCGAGGCGGCGGCGAAGGCGGCCGGCCACGAGGTCAAGGTCGGCAAGCTGAAACTGGGCGGGGTCGGCGCCGCCACCGTCTACGACGACAAAGAAGGCATGGTCAAGCTCGTCGTCGACTCCAAGTACGGCGAGATCCTCGGCGCCCACGTGGTCGGCAACCGCGCCTGCGACATGATCGCCGAGCTGGTCGCGACGATGGCGCTCGAGGGCGGCTACCAGGAGCTGGCCCGGATCGTCCACCCTCACCCGACGATCTCCGAGGCGATCCTCGACGCGGCCCGCGCGGTGGACGGCTGGGCGACGCACGCTTGAGCGGCGAGCGCGCCACCTTCTACTTCGACCTCGGCTCCCCCTACGCGTACCTGACCGCGGAGCGGATCAGCGGCCTGTTCACCGACGCCGAGCTGGAGCAGCCGGAGTGGCAGCCGGTCCTGCTCGGCGGCCTCTTCAAGCGCTTCGGCCGCGACTCCTGGGCGAACGGGCCGGGGCGCGAGGACGGCATCGCCGAGGTCGAGCGGCGCGCCGGCGCGTACGGGCTGCCGCGCCCCGTCTGGCCCGAGCCCTGGCCGGGCAACACGCTCTTCGCCATGCGCGCGGCGACCTTCGCCAAGCAGACCGGCCGCACCGTCTCCTTCGCCCTCGCCGCCTTCCGCCAGGCATTCGCCGCCGGCCGCGACCTGAGCGAGCACGACAACGTGCTGATCGCCGCCGCCGCTTGCGAGCTCCACCCCACCGCGGTGAGCAAGGCCTGCGGCACCGAGACGGTCAAGCGGGCGCTGATCGAGGCGACCGAAGCGGCGGCCGAGCGGGGCGTGATCGGAGTCCCCTCGATCGCCGTCGGCGGGCAGGTGTTCTGGGGGGACGACCGGCTGGAGGAGGCGGTCGAGGCCGCGAGCTGAGGGCGGCGTGGGCGGCGGGTCCCGCGAGCTAATGTGACCTCGTGGCGAATCTCCCCGACGCCGGCACCTGTTACGAGCTGCTCGCGCGGATGGCGCTGATCCGGCGCTTCGAGGAGGAGGCGGGGCGGCAGTACCAGCGGGCGAAAGCGGGCGGCTTCCTCCACCTGGCGATCGGCGAGGAGGCGACGATCGTCGGCACCACCTCGGTGATGCGCGACGAGGACTACCTGATCGGCACCTACCGCACCCACGGCCACGCGATCGCCCGCGGCACCGATCCCAAGCGGGTGATGGCGGAGCTGTTCGGCCGCGTCGACGGCACCAGCGGCGGCCGCGGTGGCTCGATGCACATCTTCGACCGCGAGCGCCGCTTCATGGGCGGCTACGGGGTCGTCGGCGGCAACCTGCCGATCGCCGCCGGCCTCGCCCTCTCCTCCGAGTACAAGGGCGAGGACGCGGTCACCGTCTGCATCTTCGGCGACGGCGCCTCCAACACCGGCAACTTCGGCGAGACGATGAACCTGGCGGCACTCTGGCAGCTACCGGTCTTCTTCCTGGTCGAGAACAACCTCTACGGGATGGGAACCTCGGTCGAGCGCCACTCCGCCCAGACCGATCTCTCGAAGAAGGCCGAGGGCTACGGCATCAGCGGCGAGCGGGTAGACGGCATGGACGTGATCGCCGTGCGCGAGGGCGTCGCCGAGGGGATCCGCCGGGCGCGCGAGGAGCGGCGGCCGACCATCCTCGAGGCCTTCACCTACCGCTACCGCGGCCACTCCGCCGCCGACCCCGAGGTCTACCGCGAGCGCGAGGAGGTCGAGGAGTGGCAGCGCAAGGACCCGATCGAGGCCTTCGCGCGGCGCTGCGTCGAGGCCGGCGTGCTGGGCGAGCGCGAGGTGCAGGAGGTGCGCGAGAAAGCCGAGGAGCAGGTGACCACCGCGGTCGAGTTCGCCGAGTCCTCGCCCGAACCGGCGCTCGACACCCTCTACGAAAGCCTCTACGTGCTCGACACCGGCGCCGCCTGGTACGCGGTCGACGAGCGCAGCCCCGAGCCGCATCGCGGCGAGCGCGAGGAAGAGGAGATGCCGGAGGCGGCGCGCGAGCTGGCCGAGGCGGGGGCGGCCTACGCGGGGCAGCCGGACGGCCCTCGTCCCCAGGACAGGCCGAATCCAGCCGAGCACGGCGACGCCCAGGAGGGGTCCGAGCCGGAGGTGGCCGAGGAGGGCGGCGACCCGACGGTTGCCGAGGAGGTCGAGGACTGATGGCGACGCTGCGGATGCGCGAGGCGCTGCGCGACGCGATGGCGGAGGAGATGCGGCGCGACGAGGCCGTCTTCGTCATGGGCGAGGACGTCGGCGTCTTCCAGGGGGCGTTCAAGGTGACCGAAGGGCTGCTGGAGGAGTTCGGCGAGCGGCGCGTGCGCGACACGCCGATCTCCGAGAACACGATCGTCGGCACCGGCGTCGGCGCGGCAATGGGCGGGCTGCGGCCGGTGGTCGAGCTGATGACGGTGAACTTCTCGCTGCTGGCGCTGGACCAGATCGTCAACCACGCCGCGGCGATCCCCTACATGTTCAACGGGCAGGCGCGGGTGCCGTTGGTGATCCGCATGCCGGGCGGCGGCGGGCACCAGCTCGGCCCGACCCACTCGCACAGCTTCGAGGCGCTCTACCTGCAGGTGCCGGGGCTGCTGGTCGCCTGCCCCTCGACCCCGGCCGACGGCAAGGCGCTGCTGAAGGCGGCGATCCGCGACGACAACCCGGTGATCTTCATCGAGCACGAGAGCCTCTACGGGGCGCGGGGCGAGGTCGCCGAGGGCGAAAACGGCGAGCCGCTGCGCTTCGGCGAGGCGGCGGTGCGGCGCGAGGGAAGCGACGTGACGATCGTCGGCATCCTCAAGATGGCCCACGTCGCCGAGGAGGCGGCGCGGGTGCTGGCGAACGAGCACGACGTCGAGGCCGAGGTGATCGACCCGCGCACCCTGCGCCCGCTCGACCTCGACACGATCCTCGCCTCGGTGCGCAAGACCAACCGGGCGGTGATCGTCGAGGAGGGCTGGCCGCACGGCGGCGTCGGCGCCAACCTGGCGACGCTGATCACCGAGCAGGCCTTCGACCACCTCGACGCGCCGGTGCAGCGGGTGACCGGCGCCGACGTGCACATGCCTTATGCGAAACGGCTGGAGCAGGCAGCCATACCCCACGAGGAGCACGTGGTGCAGGCCGCGCTGGCAGCGTTGGAGGGGAACATCTGATGCCTGACATCGTCATGCCGAGGTTGTCTGACTCGATGGAGGAGGGCACCGTGCTGCAGTGGCTGAAGAGCGTGGGCGATGAGATCGCTGTTGGCGACGAGCTCGTGGAAATCGAGACCGACAAGGCGAACATGGCCTATGAAGCTGACGTCGAGGGGACGTTGACGGAGATCCTCGTCGACGAGGGTGAGACCGTGGCCATCGGGACCCCCATTGCGCGGGTGGGAGAGGGTGGTGAAGCCAAGGCGCCTGAGCCTGAAGAGCGCAAGGAACCCGAAGCAGCTGAGACCGAGAAGGCCGAGCCGGTTGCCACGGCTCCCCCCCAGGCTGCACCCACCGACGGCGACGGGCATCGACCAAAAGCCTCGCCACTGGCCCGTCGCCTAGCTAAGGAGCAGGAACTAGACCTCTCGCAGCTGGAGGGCTCTGGGCCAGGGGGACGGATCGTCAAGGCGGATGTTGAGCGCGCCTCTTCCGCGGGTGACGTGGGGGAGGGGGTGTCCGGGCGGGCGCGGCGTCCTGTTCCTCGCCCAGGCGAGTCCGAGAGAGACGCCCAACCGTCCGGCGAGGAACCCAGCGAACGGTCGGACACCCCCTCTCCCGCGGCAGGACCCGCGGCTGAGGCCCCCGGTCCCTCGGCCGAAACGGCCAAGGGCCAAACCTCTTACGAGGACCTGTCGAAGACGCAGCAGGTCATCGCCCGCCGCATGGCCGAGTCGAAGGCGACGGCGCCGCACTTCTACCTGCGAATCACGGTCGACATGAGCGAGGCGGTGGCGGGGCGGGAGCAGGTGAAGGCGCGGGCGGTGCCGGGCGACGTCGTCCCCTCCTTCAACGACATGGTGGTCAAGGCCTGCGCGATCGCCCTGCGCGAGCACCCGCGCGCCAACGGCGCCTACCGCGATGGCCGCTTCGAGCTCTACTCGCGGGTCAACGTGGGCCTCGCCGTCGCCGCCGAGGACGCGCTCGTCGTCCCCACCGTCTTCGACGCCGACCGCAAGGGGCTGCGTCAGATCGCCACCGAGTCGCGCGAGCTGGCGCGCAAAGTGCGCGACGGGCAGGTCACCCCGCCGGAGCTCTCCGGCGCCACCTTCACCGTCTCCAACCTGGGGATGTATGGGATCGAGGGCTTCTCCGCCGTGATCAACCCGCCGCAGGCGGCGATCCTCGCCGTCGGCGCGATCGAGGAGCGGCCGCTGGTCCGCGGTGGCGAGATCGTCGCCGCACACCTGATGCAGCTCGACCTCGCCTGCGACCACCGCATCCTCTACGGCGCCCCCGCGGCCGAGTTCCTCGCCCGCATCCGGGCGCTGCTCGAAGAGCCGCTCTCGCTGGCCCTTTGAGCAAAGAACACTTGTGTAGTCAGGGGGTCTCTGAAAGAGTGGCGCCGATTCGTGAGTCCCTCTCCCCCAGCTGAGCCAGCAGCCACGCTCGCCGACGCGGAGAGCCTGGCGCGGCTGCGCGAGATCAAGCATGTCGTCGTGCTGATGATGGAGAACCGCAGCTTCGACCAGATGCTCGGCTTCCTGCAGGCTGAGGGGCTCGAGGTCGACGGGCTCGAATCGGCGAGGGCCAACCCCTACCCGGACGGGCGGCCGTGCGAGCCGTTCGAATGGGGCGAGGACGAAACGGCTCCCGAGCCGCCGCCCGGCCGCAAGGCGAAGATCCTCGACCCCTGCCACTCGCCCGAGTGCGTGGCGGAGCAGCTGGCGAACGAGAACACGGGCTTCGTCGCCAACTTCGCCGCCACCCGCGAGGAAGATGGCGTGCCGGTCCAGCTCGGACCGGAGCACCTGAGGGTACCGATGGGTCACTACGGCGCCCAGCACCTGCCCGTGTACCACCACCTCGCCCGCAACTTCTGCGTCTGCGACAGGTGGCACTGCTCGATTCCCGGCGACACCTGGCCCAACCGCCTCTACTCGCTTGCCGGGCAGGAAGGGCCGTCGATCGGTCACAAGCCCGGGTTCCTCGGCGGGCTGCTGAGGCGGTTGCGGGGCAAGCCGGTGCTGGGCGGGCTGGCGGGTGCGCCGATCTTCGACGTGCCGGCGTTCACCCGCCACCTGGACGACTCGCAATGGCGCTGGTACTCGCACGACCCGGCGACCCTGCGTGCCGCCGACGGCCGCTATCGCGATTTCCGACACCTCAACCGCGACAACTTCGCCTACTTCAACCGCAAGAAGGTGCGCTGGGAGGAACGGGCGCTCGAGGCGGCGATCGTCGGCCACGACAGCTTCCTCGACGACGCCGCCAAAGGCCAGCTGCGCGACGTCTCCTGGATCGACCCCAACTTCATCGACCTGCGGATCTTCGACCCAACCTCGAACGACGACCACCCGCCGTCCGACGTGAGGGCCGGACAGTCGCTGGTCCTCGAGCTCTACGAGGCGCTGGTCAATAGCCCCGCCTGGGAGGACACGCTGCTGGTCATCGTCTACGACGAGCACGGCGGCTTCTACGACCATGTCGCCCCGCCCCCGGTCAACGACCATTCGCGCTTTCGCACCTTGGGCGTGCGTGTCCCGGCGCTCGTCGTCGGGCCCCGCGTCCGCAGGTTCGTCTCCCACCGTACGTTCGACCACACCAGCCTGATCGCGACGGTCCTGCGCCGCTTCGCCGCCGATCCGGAGGGGGCGCTGGGCGCGATGCCGGAGCGCGTGCGCCGGGCACCCCACCTTGGGGTGCTGCTGGAGGCGGAGCCGCGCACCGACATCGAGGGCCGCGAGGCACTGCACGAGGAGATCGCCGCCTGGCGGACGCAGGCGCGGGCCGTGCGGCGGGGCGCCGAAAGCCCTTCGCCCGCTCCCGACGGCGCCGGCCATCCCCTCGAGCTGCACCACTTCCAGGAGGAATTCGTCGAATTCGCCCTGGCCATGCGCGAGCAAGGCCTGCCGCCGGGCCAGCCCTGAGCGGCGCTCTCCCCGTCAGTCGCTCGCGCAGACCCGGTGCCTGCCGAGCAGCCCGCCGGTACTGAGGTCGGTTTCGACGTGGAAGGAGCCGGGCCGAGCGAGCTCGACCAGCGTCCACGGCCCCCGCTCGTAGAGGCAGACGCCCCCGCCCCGGGTGACGTTCCAGTAGGGGCTGAAGTGGATGCGCAGCAGGAAGCGGCCCGCCCGCGGCGCGCGCAGGTCGAACCAGTCGGCGCCGATCGCGGTAAGCCGCGCCGGCGCGTCGACGAGGCCGCGGGCTCCCTGCACCTCGTACAGCCGCCAGTCGCCGTTGCCCCAGATCGGCCGCAGGTACGGAAGCCCGCCGCGGATCAGCGCCGCCTCGCGCTGGGCGAGGTAGTCGAGCGTCGCGTCGGGGAGGGCGACGTAGGTGACGCCATGGGCCAGCAGCCACTCGCGGTAGCCGGCGGGAGAGAGGCGGCTCTGGAAGAGCCGCGAGTCGTGCGTCTCCTGCTGCCGTTCCCAGCCGCGCGCGAGGAGGAACTGCGGCGACATGTAATAGACCTCCCAGCGGTCGAGCGTCGGCGGGATCTCGATTCGTACCGGCGCGCCGTCGCTGCGCTCCTCCAGCTCGGCCAGCAGGGGCGTGTAGAAGTCGCGCTCCACCGCGGGGTCGCCGGCGGCGCGGGAGACGTCGCGGATCGCCCCCTGCCACTGCCAGTAGAGCAGCGGCACGGCGAGCAGGACGAGCAGCAGGCGGCGGCGCGGGCCGTCGAGCGCGAGGAAGACCAGTGGGCCGGCGAGCAGGCAGCTGAGCCGGGCGATGTTGCCGCCGAGCGCGTTGGGGACGGCGAAGGCGCAGGCGACCGCGAGTAGGTAGAGGCCGGCGCCGAAGCGCAGCAGCCGTTCGCGCCGGGGCAGGGCGAGGAAGACGCCGAGGCCGACGGCGACCGTCCCCGCCAGGCTGGAGAGGACGTAAGGCTCCGGCCCGGTCGAGCCGAAAGCGAGCGCCATCGCCGCGATCGGCGCCGCGGCCGGCAGAGCGATGGTGGCGCCGCGGGTGCGGTCCCCGGTCAGCGCCAGGGCGGCGCCGATCAGGACGAGGAAGAAGCCCGCGACCGGGCTGGCGAAGGAGGTCGCCGCGGCGAGCGGCGCGGCGATCCACGCTCGCCGCCGGTCGAGCGCGAGCAGGGCGGCGAGGCCGATCGCCACCCCGAGGGCGAAGGTCAGCCTGCCGCTGAGCAGGGTGGCGATCATCCCGGCGCCGAACCAGAGGGTCGCGAGGCGCGCCCGCGGGCCGTAGTGGCGCCGCGCCAGCAAGCCGAAGAGCGCGGTGGCGAGGAGCGCGGCGAGGCCGCCGACAACGGTGGCGCCCACCGCGGCGCCGAGCGGCGGGAAGAGGAGGCTGTAGCCGAGCAGGTAGTGGCCCCCGTACCAGTAGTTGTTCCAGGCGAGGAAGCCGTCGGAGGCGAAGAGCTCGACGCGGAAGAGCTGCGCGGCGAGGTCGACGCTCGGCGGGCGCAGGGTCATGTAGGCGACCGCCGCGAAGAGGACGGGCATGAAGACGCCGAGCCAGGCCAGCCAGGCGTACGGGGATTCGCGTTCTAATGGCATAGGGGGAGCGCCGTGCAACGATTTCAAGTGTGAGCGCTGAAATCCTCGTCGTGCGCTGCGGGCTCGTACCCTACGCGGAGGCGTCGGTTGCACAGCGCTGGCTGGAGAGCGCCCGCCAGGAGGGCGAGGTTTCCGACGTACTGCTGCTGCTCGAGCACCCCCCGGTGTACACGCGTGGGCGTCGCTCGACCGAGGAGGAGCTGCCGATGCAGCGCGAGTGGTACGAGCTGCAGGGGATCGAAGTGCACGACACCGACCGCGGCGGGCGGGTCACCTACCACGGGCCGGGGCAGCTGGTCGCCTACCCGATCGTCTCGCTGAAGCCCTACGGGGACGACGTGCACGAGTACGTGCGGCGGCTGGAGCGGGTGGCAATCGGGGCGCTGGCCGAGCACGGCGTCGCCGCGCGGACGATCGAGGGGCTGACCGGGGTGTGGACCAAGGGCGAGGCACCGGGCCCGGAAGCGGGCAGCCACGCGGCGCGCAAGATCGGCTCGATCGGCGTCCACGTCAGCCGCGGGGTGACCACGCACGGCCTGGCGATCAACATCAACAACGACCTGCAGCCGTTCGAGTGGGTGGTGCCGTGCGGGATCGACAACTGCCGCGTTACCTCGCTGGCGCGCGAGCGTGGCGCCGAGCAGGACCTCGGCGCTTTCGCCGACACGGTCGAGGCGCGCTACGCCGAGGTCTTCGAGCGCACGCCGGTGCCGACCGAGGCGGCGAGCCTGGGACTCGACAGCGCTAGGCTCGGCGTCGCATGAGCGTGCCTCCCGAGATGACCGCCGCGCCCGGCCCACCCGCCGAGCGCCTCCACGTCACCCGCTCGCGCGCCAAGCCGGGCGGGACCGCGGCCGGCACCGAGGGCGCCGTCCCCTTCCGCCGCGCCCGCAAGCCGCCGTGGCTGAAGGTGCCGGCGCCGGGCGGCCCGACCTACCGCCGCCTCAAGGCGGAGATCGGCGGCGAGGGCCTGCACACCGTCTGCGAGGAGGCCAACTGCCCCAACGTCGGCGAGTGCTGGGAGCGCGGCACGGCGACCTTCATGATCCTCGGCGACGTCTGCACCCGCCGCTGCGGCTTCTGCAACGTCAAGACGGGGGTGCCGAGCTGGAACGACCCGCTGGAGCCGCTTCGCGTCGCCAACCAGGTGAAGCGGATGGGCCTGCGCCACGCCGTCGTCACCTCGGTCGACCGCGACGACCTACCCGACTACGGCGCCGGCGCCTTCGTCGGCACGATCCGCTCGATCCGCATGCAGGCACCGGGCTGCAAGGTCGAGGTCCTCACCCCCGACTTCCGCGGCCAGGAGATGCCGCTGGCCAAGGTGATCCACGAGCGGCCCGACGTCTTCAACCACAATGTCGAGACGGTGCCGCGCCTCTACCCGAAGGCGCGCCGCGGCTCGAAGTTCCTGCGCTCGGCCCGAGTGCTGCGGATGGCGAAGGAGATGGGCGGCGCCGAGGTCGTAACCAAGTCGGGCCTGATGGTCGGGCTCGGCGAGTCCTTCGAGGAGATGGTCGAGACCTTCGGCATCCTGCGCGAGCACCAGGTCCAGGTGCTGACCGTCGGCCAGTACCTGCGCCCGACGGAGAACCACCTGCCGGTCGAGCGCTACTGGCACCCGGACGAGTTCGCCGCGCTCGAGCGCGAGGCCTACGCGATGGGCTTCGAGTCGGTCGCCTCCGGCCCCCTGGTCCGCTCCAGCTACCACGCCGACCAGAACCTGCCGGAGCCCGTCGCCACCGCAAGCTAGGGCGAAATCGCGCCTACAATCTGGCCAGAGGGGCCATAGCTCAGCTGGAAGAGCGCCGCCTTTGCAAGGCGGAGGTCGCCGGTTCGAGCCCGGCTGGCTCCATCCTCAGTCGTCGAAGTCGAAGTCCTTCGGCGGTTTCTGCTCGAACCAGAGCTGGTCGTCCTCGGGGGTCTCCTCGAGGAAGTCCGGGGTCTCCTCGAGCACGTCCTCGTCGTCGTGGCGCGCCTGCTCGTCGGGCTGTGCGGGTGGCTGCTCCTCGGGCTCCACCTCGGCCGCTGGCTCGGGCTCGGAGAAGACCTCCTCCTCGTCCTCGGTCTCGCTCGGCGCCTCCAGCGCCTGGTCGAGCTCGTCGGAGAGTCGCTTCTCGTCCCAGAAGTCGTCGTCCTCGTCGTCCTCGTCCGCCTCCTCGGCGGTGTCTGCGTCGGCGGCCTCCACCTCGACGGCCTCGGCCTGCGTAGCGGCGTGCTCCTCCTCGATGTCGTACATCTCGGTCGGCTGCTCGGCGATCGCCTCGCGCTCGTCAGTCGTGGGACCGGTCGGAACCTCGTGTTCCGTGGCTGACGCCTCCTCTTCGGCCGGGGGCGAGGGCGGCGCCTCCTGCAGGTCGGCGATCTCGGCGCGGGGGGCGGGACGACTCGCCGCCTCCTCCACATCGGGCCCCTGCGGCTTGGATGCTGACGAATCCACCTCGGGCTGCTCCATGAACTCGGTCGGCGCCTCGGCAAGCGGATCCGGCGGCGTGGCCTCGCTGCCGGGCCGCTCCGCGGCGCCGAATGCCTCGTCCTCGAGCTGCTTCAGCTCGGATTCGGCGGCGCCGTGCTGGCGCTTCAACTCCAGGTGCTCTTTGATCGCGTCGTCGAGAATGCCCATCGGGATCCCTGGGGAACCTAAAGACTATGGGGTTATCCAGGCATCTGCGAAGGGCCTGGGACGATCCTCCCAGCCACGCGTTCGGGTCCCGACGCGGGTAGCCGTCGCTATCCGAAGAGCGCCGCCGTGCGACCGTCCCACTCCTGCTCGAGGGCCCAGCGTGCACCCACCGTCCAGGCCTGCCGGCGGTTGGCGACCGCGATCGGCTCCGGGCCGTGGGGCCCGACCGAGAACAGCTCCGGCGCCTGGCCGATCGCGTCGATCGCCTCCAGGATTCCGGTGCGCAGCTCATCAGCCAGGGCCGCCTTGCCCGCCGCGCGCAGACCGCCCCAACCTAGCCACGAGTCGAAGGGCCAGACGGAGCCGCGATGGTAGGCGTCGGGCGCGTACGTCGGGTGCTCCGAGGAGAGCGTGCGCAGGCCCCACCGGGTGAACACGTCGGGGCGGCAAAGCCGCTCGGCCGCCCGCCGCCGCGCCGCGTCCGACAGCGCGTCCGCCCAGAGCAGCCAGCCGAGTTGAGAGCCGGCGCCCGCAACCCACTCGCCGTCGCCGGCAACCGCCAGGGTCTCCGGGTCGAAGCTCTGCTCGACCGCCGCCGCCAGCCTCGCCGCCTCCTCGTTCCAGCGCTCCTCGCCCGACAGGGCCGCCAGCGCACGGAGCGCGACCACCGTCACCGCCTGCGTCTCGGCATCGGCCAGCGGCGGCCGCGGGGCCTCGCCGGCGGCATCGAGGATCCCGGCCCCGTAATGGGCCGGGTCGGCTGGATCCTCCGCATCGCGCCAACCCTGCTGCGCCAGGCCCCCCGGGGCGCGGCGCGGCCCGTGGCGGAGCAACCCCCCGCCGCGGTCCAGCGCCCTCTCCAGCCAGCCCGCCCCCGCCCGCCAGGTGCTCTGCAGCTCGGAGGCGAGCGCGCGCTCGCCCAGTGAGGCCAGCAAGACGAGGAACCACGAGGTCGAGTCGGCGGACCCGTAGTAGCGCAGCTCCCCGTCTCGCACGGGCCAGCCGGCCCGGCGCAGGCGCTCGGGAGCCCTGGGCCACCACTCGTGGACGATCTTGCCCGGCTCCTCGTCGGTCTCGGCGACCTCGGCGGCGCCCTGCAGCGAGGCCAGCGCGCGCAGGGTCGAGCGGGCGACCTCGGGCCGAGCCGGCAGCACCTGCAGCGAGACGATCGCCGCGTCGCGCCCGAACAGGGCGTGGTACCGCCCGGGGTCCCCCACCTCGACCGGCTCGGCGCTCGCATAGGGCCAGCCGTCCGGAGAGAGGAGGGAGTCCAGTTCAGGAATCGAGGACGCCGCATGGCGACGCCCTGGACCCGTGATCAACCCTTTACCGATCAACCCTTTACCGCGCCCGCCGTGAGGCCGGCCACAATGCGTCGCTGGAAGATCAGCACCAGGGCGATCAGGGGGATCGTGACGACGACCGATGCGGCGCTGATCGTCCCCAGCGGGACCTCGAACTGCTGGCTGCCGGTGAAGAAGGCGATCGCGGCGGGGACGGGTCGGCGGTCGGGGGTGCTGGTCAGCGTGATCGCGAAGAGGAACTCGTTCCAGGCGAAGATGAAGACCAGCAGACCGGCGGTGACCACGCCGGGAGCGCCGAGCGGCACGACGATCTTGCGAAATGCCTGGAAGCGTGAGGCCCCGTCGATCAGCGCCGCCTCCTCCAGCTCGGGCGGGATGTCGCGGAAGAACGAGGCGAGGATGTAGACGGTGAGCGGCAGGCCGAAGGCGAGGGACGGCAGGATCAGGCCGAGGTAGGTGTTGTAGAGGCCGATGTCGGTCCAGATTTCGAACACCGGCGCGGCGATCGCGATCGGCGGGAAGGTCGAGATCGAGAGCAGGATCGCCAGGATCAGGAACTTGAACGGCAGGTGAAGCCGGGCGAGGGCGTAGCCGGCGAAGGAGCCGATCAGCAGCGAGAGCGCGGTGACCGACCCGGCGACGATCGCGCTGTTGCGAAGCGCCTGGGTAAAGGCCGTGTCTTCGAAGATCGAGGTGTAGTTGTCGAGCGTCGGGCTGGGTGGCACGAGGTTGGCGCCGGAGAGGTCGGCGCCGGTCTTCAGCGAGGTGTTGATCAGCCAGTAGAAGGGGAACAGGCAGAAGAGGACGATCGCCGCCACGCCAACCCAGAGCAATGCTTGCTTCGCGGTCATGTCACTTCTCTTCCTGCGTCAGGGCGCGGATGTTGCCGCCCATGAAGCGGATGTAGAGGAACGAGATGCCGATCACGGTGAGGAAGGTGAGCACCGAGAGCGCCGAGCCGAGCCCGGTGTTGCGGTTGGTGACCAGTTCCTGCTGGGCGATCAGCGAGAGCGTTTCGGTCCCGTTCGCTCCTTTCGTCAGCACGTAAGGAAGGTCGAAGACCCGCAGCGCGTCGAGGGTGCGGAAGATCAGCGCCACGGTGATCGCCGGCACGAGCAGCGGCAGGGTGACCCGACGAAAGCGCTGCCAGGCGTTCGCCCCGTCCACCTTCGCCGCGTCGTAGACGTCCTCTGAGATGCCCTGCAGGCCGGCGAGGATCAGCAGGGCCATGAAGGGCGCCGTCTTCCAGACGTCGGCGAGGATCATCACGCCGAGGGCATAGCCTTCCTCGCCGAGCCAGACGAGGTCCCCGCCCGGCAGCGAGAGCGCGTTCAGCGTCGTGTTGACGAAGCCGAGTTCGGGCTCGAAGATCGTCCGCCAGGTGATCGCGGTGACCACGGTCAGGATCGCCCAGGGGACGAGCACGACCGCGCGCAGCACGGCCCGGCCGCGGAAGGCCTGGTGCATGACGAGCGCCATCCCGATCCCGATCGCCAGCTCGAGGCCGACCGAGACGACGGTGAAGAGGACGGTGGTTTTCATCGCGTCCCAGAACTCGGCCGAGCCGAGTGCCTCGGCGTAGTTGTCGAGCCCGACGAACCTCGAAAGGCCTGGGGTGATGACGCTGTACTCGTTGAGCGAGAGCCAGACGGCGTAACAGATCGGGTAGGCGGCGACGAGCGCGATCACCGCCAGCGACGGCGCCAGCATCGTCGCCCCGAGGCGGCGCTCTTCGCTGAAGAGCGAGCGCCGCCTACGGGGGGAGGGGTGAAGCCTCTCGGCTTTCCCCTCCACTAGAACCTCTGCAGGGCATCTTCAATTTCGGAGTTCATCTTCGACGTCGCCCCGTCGGCCGACTGCCTGCCGTTCAGCACTTCGAAGACGTTGTTGAAGATCGCTTCGGAGATTTCCGTGTAGACCGGGGAGACCGGACGCGCCTGGGCCTGTTCGACCGCTTTCAGCAGTTCTTCGGTGAAGGGGATTTCTTTCTTCACCTCGGGGTCTTGGTAGACCGCCTTCGCCACGGCAGGCAGGGTCGCTTTGATGAACATTTCCTTCTGCACCGGCTCGGTGATGAGGAATTCGGCAAAGGCGAGCGAGCCGTCCGGGTTGTCGGTGTACGCGGAGATGCCGAGGTTGTAGCCACCGATCACGCCGGCCCCTTCGTTGCCGCCGAAGCCCGGGAATTTCGTCACGTCGAAGTCGTCGGCGATGTTCGATTCTTTGCCGAGCGCGTACGCGTAGGGCCAGTTGCGCATGAAGGTGGCGTTGCCCGCCTCGAAGGCGCGCCTGGAGCTCTCCTCTTCATAGGTGGTTACCGCTTTGGTCACCGCGCCTTCCTCGACCCCGTTGCCGAGAAACTCAAGTGCTTCGCGCGTCTCCGGCGAGTCGATTTCAACCGTTTCGCCGTCCTCGGAGAGGACTTTGCCGCCGGCGCTGTAGAGCAGCTCGAGGAAGTCGACGGTCAGCCCCTCGTACCGTTCGCCCTGGTAGACGAGCCCGTTGTTCGCTTTCGCTTCTTTGTAGACGTCCTCCCAGGTCGTCGGCGGCTGCGGGGATTCGTCGGTGCGGTAGAAGAGGAAGCCGGCGTTGGTGTTGAACGGCAGCACCCACTTCTTGCCTTCGTATTCGACCGTTTCCACGATTGGGGGGATGAACTCGCTTTCGTGCGCTTCGACGACCGGAGTCAGGTCGTAGAGCCAGCCAGAGGCAGCGTACTCCGCGGTCCAGATCACGTCCATGCCGAGCAGGTCGCACTCGCTCGATTCGGCGCGCAGGCGCTGGACCTGCTGTTCGCGCTGGATATCGGCGCTTTCCGGCAGTTCGAGCAGGTCGGCTTCCAGTTTCGGGTTCTGCTGGTTGAAGCGGTCGACCGCCGTCTTGAAGGCGCCGCTGGTGTCTTTGCCGATGCACCAAGTGACGCTGCCGGAGGCCCCCTGGGCATCCGATGGCTGGAGCGTTTTAGCTTCCGTTCCGCCGCCACCGTCGTCGCCGCCGCAGGCGACGAGACCGAGAGCCGCCATGCACAGTGCCAGGGCAAACAGGGATCTGACCATGGTCATCTCCTCTCAGGAGTCCCAGGAGTTCCGCCGCTTGACTACCCCGCTCGAGGTAGCCAAAACCGATTCGGCGGGCGTACGCGGGCGGGTTTAGACAGGGCGGCGCCCGGGCACTCGTCTAGAGCACCTCTGGGGACCCACAGGGCACTGAATCAAGGAGCACCGAGTCGTGGCAGAGATAGTCCTCGCCGGGATTACCAAGGTCTTCCCCGACGGCTACGAAGCCGTCAAGGACATCAACCTCGACATCGACGACGGCGAGTTCATGATCCTCGTCGGCCCGTCGGGCTGCGGCAAGTCGACCGCGCTGCGGATGGTCGCCGGGCTGGAGGACATCTCGGCGGGCGAGGTGAAGATCGACGGCGAGATCGTCAACGAGCGGGCGCCGAAGGACCGCGACATCGCGATGGTCTTCCAGAACTACGCGCTCTATCCCCATATGAGCGTGCGCGAGAACATGGGCTTCGCCCTGAAGCTGGCCCGGGCCGACTCGGCCGAGATCGACCGCAAGGTGGAGGAGGCGGCCGCGATCCTCGACCTAGAGCAGCACCTCGACCGCCGCCCCGCCAACCTCTCCGGCGGGCAGCGCCAGCGGGTCGCGATGGGCCGCGCGATAGTGCGCGACCCGAAAGCGTTCCTCCTCGACGAGCCGCTCTCCAATCTCGACGCGAAGCTGCGGGTGCAGATGCGCACCGAGCTGGCGCGGCTGCAGTCGCGTCTCGGCACGACGACGATCTACGTCACGCACGACCAGACCGAGGCGATGACCCTCGGCGATCGGGTCGCGGTGATGCGGGCCGGGGAGCTTCAGCAGGTGGGCGCGCCGGCCGACCTCTACAACGAGCCGAAGAACCTCTTCGTCGCCGGCTTCATCGGCTCGCCGGCGATGAACTTCATGCCGGCCGAGCTGAGCGACGGGCGCCTGAAGCTGCCGATCGGCGAGGTTGAGGCCGGCGATGCGGCGCGCAGCCACGAAGGGCCGGTGGTCGCCGGCCTGCGCCCGGAGAACTTCGAGGACGCCTCGATCGCCGGCGACGACCTGAAGAGGGAGCGCGGCATCCTCTTCGAGGCCGACGTCGACCTGATCGAGTCCCTCGGTTCCGACCTCTTCGCCTACTTCCACATCGAGTCCGAAGGAGTCGAGTCGGACCAGCTCGCCGACCTCGTCGGCGACAGCCTCGATGAGACCGGCGCCGCCAACCTGCGTGAGGGGGAGGAGCAGGTGATCGCCCGCCTCGACGCCGCCAGCGGCATCCGTCGCGGCGAACGCGTCCAGCTCTGGGCCGACACCGCCCGCCTTCACCTCTTCGACCCCGACAGCGGCGCCAGCCTGAGGCGACACAGCGCCGCCCAGCCCGACGCCGCTCGGCCCAAGGCCGCCGCGGAGTAGAGGCTCTGCACTCGCCAGCGGGCTATCCTTGGGCCTCCGCGCGGCAGGTACGACCAGCCACGCACGCGGGGCTATAGCTCAGTTGGAAGAGCGCCTGGATCGCACCCAGGAGGTCGCCGGTTCGAGTCCGGCTAGCTCCATCGCATGGTTGCTTGCTCCGTTGGAGAGGAGCAAGTGGCCAAACCGTGAGTTTGCATCTCGCGCAAAGCGGCAGCGAAGACGACTATGAGCTGGTCCAGCCGATCGTGCCCAGCACAGCCGCAGCAGACAGGGCTAGCACAACTACAACCCGAAGCTTCCACTCGAACTCCTCGACCTTCTTATCCGCCTCCCCCTCAGTTAGGTTCCCCGGGTAATATCGGTCCTTCAGCCACTTTCGGGCAAAGAAATTGACGAAGTATTGGACTGCAAGAACCCACAGAGTTATTAGAATGGCAAAGTCGAGGAGGTTTTCACTCTTCCACATCTAGATTCCCTGGGACGGCTTCCCGTCGGGATCGCGTAAGCCGATGGTGCCAAATCGCTTAAGCACGGTCACCAACTTAGGCACTTCCTCCGGCGAAGAACCCTGGAAACTCGCAACGAGTTGGCCGACCTCCCGACTTTCGTGATCGCCGAAACAGTCCCATAGCCTCTTTGC
>JBKPOW010000028.1:0-2718 GCA_046733275.1 Actinomycetota bacterium | reverse complement strand
GGCCCCTCGCGCCGCCTGACCGTCGCCTTCCCGGGGGAGAGCGGGCTGGAGGCGGCCCGTCGCCCCTCGCTGGCTCTGCGCGTGCGCGGAGCGGCGACGCTGGGAGTCAGCCCGCACAGCCTCCGAACGGGCGAATCGGTGCGACTCTGGGGCCGGGTTCGTACCCGCGGGGCGCCGTTGCCACGGCGCGGCAAGCTGGTTGCGATTCAGTACTACGAGAACGAGGCCCGGCTCTGGCGCCCGGTCCTCGTCACCCGCAGCGACCACAGCGGCCGGTTCCACGCCCGCTACCGGTTTCGCTACATAACTGGCACCGCCCACATCCGCCTACGCGCCGTGGCCCTTGCCGAGGAGCGCTGGCCCTATGCCCCGGGAGCTTCGCGGCCGGTCATGGTGGAAGTCAGAGGATCGGTAGGGTGAGCGGCCATGTCACAGGCGACGCTCCACACCAATGCCGGGGAGATCGTGCTCGAGTTGCACGACTCCGACGCCCCCAAGACGGTCGAGAACTTCCGCAAGCTGGCCGCCGACGGTTTCTACGACGGCCTGATCTTCCACCGGGTGATCGCCGACTTCATGATCCAGGGCGGCTGCCCGGAGGGCACCGGCCGCGGCGGCCCGGGCTACACCTTCGAGGACGAGATCAACGACCACAAGATCGTCCGCGGCGCCCTGGCGATGGCCAACGCGGGGCCCAACACCAACGGCTCGCAGTTCTTCATCGTCACCACCCAGGCGGCGCCGTGGCTTGACGGCAAGCACACCGTCTTCGGCCGGGTCAGCGAGGGCATGGAGACGGTGGACGCGATCGAGAAGACCGAAACCGACGGCGCCGACCGCCCGCTCGAGGAGCTGAAGATCGAGCGGGTCGAGCTCGCCGAGTAGCGCTCCCTCGCCGTCCTCGCACGGCGGCCGGCGGCGTCAGCCGCTGAGGACGATGACGATGAAGAAGACGATCACGACCTCGCTGACGATCCAAGAGTTCGTGTTCATCCACTCGCGCACCTTCGGCAGGAAGGCCTGAGCCCGGTCGCCCATCGCCACGACGGCCAGGGCCGGCGAGGCGAGCAGCAGCAGCGTCAGACCGACGAAGGGCAGCGCCTCCGCCCACTCGTCGCCGTGGCTGCCGAGGAAGCTGCCGACGCTGATCGAGGTGACAAGGTCGCTGGGAAAGAAGCCGAGCAGGAAAAAGCCAAGCACCAGGGTCGTTTTTGGCGTCGCTTCCTGCAGCTTGCCCATCCACTTGGGCGGCTCGCTCTGCTTGCGGCTGCGGAAGGCGTTGATCGCCGCGAAGACCAGCAGGGCGAGCACCACGTAGTCGATCGTGCTGAGCCCGGAGTCCTCGTCGCCGCTGCTTTCGGCGCCGCTGGCGAGCAGGTAGGCGGCGCTGACGATGAGCGTGATCGAGACCGCCGCGCCAAGCACGTACGCGGCCGAGACCTTCTTCCACGACGGGCTGGTGGCGAAGAAGACGGCGCTGATGATCTGCGGACCGGCGACCATGACGAAGGCCAGCGGCAGGACCTTGGCGATGTCCATCGGCGCAACCCTCTCACACGGAGCGGAGGCGGCGAACAGGCCGGGCCTAAGCTGTTGACCGGTGGCGCGCGACGACTACTACGCCTCGCTCTTCGGCAGGGCCTTCAGCACGTACATGGAGCGGCCGCGACTCAGCCGCGCGATCGGCTGGGCACTGTGGGGCGGCGACGTCAAGCCCTATTACGAGAGCATGGAGGCGATCGTCGATGCCCCGGCCGGCGGCACGGTCGTCGACTGCCCCTGCGGGGCGGGCCCCGCCTTCCGCGCCATTCCGCCGGCCGCCGCGATCCGTTACCTCGCCGCCGACCGCTCGCCATCGATGCTCCGCCGCGCCCGTAGGCGCGCCGCGGCCCGAGGCTCTCCGGGGTCGAGTTCGTCGAAGCGGATGCCACCGACCTGCCGCTGCCCGCCGAGAGCGCCGATCTCTTCTGCTCCTACTGGGGCCTTCACTGCTTCCCCGAGCCGGCGGTGGCGCTGAGCGAGGCCGCGCGCGTGCTCAGGCCGGGCGGGCGGCTGGTCGGAGCGGCCCTCCTACGCGGCGACGACAGCTTGCGCCAGCGCCTGATCCAACCCGGCCGCGGCGACTTCGGCCAGCCGGGCACCCAGGCCGAGATCGAGTCCTGGCTCGCCGCCGCGGGCCTGGACTCCACCAGCATCGAGCGCTCCGGCCCGATGCTCTTCTTCGACGCCCGCAAGAGCTGAGCCCAGCGGCAGCGGAGGGGGTGGGATTCGAACCCACGAGACGCCGTAAAGACGCCTAACGGCTTTCAAGGCCGCCGCATTCAACCGCTCTGCCACCCCTCCGAGGGCTTCAGACGATATGTCGATGCTAGCGGCAAATCTCTGGACGAAAAGACATCGAGTAAAGGATTGGCGATGATTGGATATCGCTATGCGCCGGTTGCTCGTCCTCGCCTCGATGATGGTCTTCTTCGACGTCGCCTTCTACGCGGCGATCTCGCCATTGCTGCCGGACTACGTCGACGAGTTCGGCCTCAGCCGCGCCGAGGCGGGGATTCTCGCCGCCGCATACGCCGCCGGCACGCTGCTCGCCTCGCTTCCCGCCGGGCTGGTGGCGACCTGGGTCGGGCCGCGGCGCACGGTTATCGGCGGCCTCCTCCTGCTCGGCGGTTCCAGCCTCGTCTTCGGACTCGCCGGCAGCATCGCCCTGCTCGATGC
>JBKPOW010000027.1:0-16813 GCA_046733275.1 Actinomycetota bacterium | reverse complement strand
GTGTAGAAGAGCACGTGCAGCACCGAGAGCTGCTCGGGCGCCTCCCCCCAGACCGTCCGCGCGGCCAGGCCCAGCAGGTCGCGGGCGATCGCGCTGCGCACGTTGCGCTCGCTCCACTGGGCGAGGGATTCGCTGTCGAGCTCGGCGGCGCGCTCGGCCGCCCAGGGCTGCTCGGCGCCGACCTCCTTCGCCAAACGGTGGAGGCGGCGACGGACGACGAAGAGATCCCAGAGGCCGCGCGGGTCGACGCGCGGGATCGTGCCGCGATAGCGCCGCCGCCTGCCGCCGAGGTCGAGCAGGTTCCGGCCGGCGCCGTGCTGGGGGAAGATCTCGATCCCGAGCTTGGCGGCGAGCCGCTGCACCCGCACGTGGTCCGAGCCGACCCACTGGCCGCCGAGGTCGACCGTGACGTCCCGGAGAGTCGCGTTGAAGAGGCGCCCGCCGACCCGCTCGCGCGCCTCGAGCACGACCACCTCGCGGCCGGCGTCGGCCAGCTCCCGCGCCGCCCGCAGCCCGGAGAGGCCGGCGCCGACGACGGCGACGTCAACCGAGAGCCTCGCTCGCTCGCTGCTCACCGCAGCGCCTCACTCAGCGTCTTCTCGTCGATCCCCTCCACGCGCACAACCCTCTCACGCGACCTCGCGCCGCGCACGACGCCCAGCTCAGTCCCAACGCTCGGCTTTGTACTGGAGGACCTCGTCGGTGGGCAGGGACCGGGTCGAGTTGCCGATCCGGATGAAGAACTCCGAGACCTTCTCTCCGGACGGCGGGTTGACGAAGACCGGTTCGGGGGCCGGCGGCACCTGGATCCGGCAGACCTCGACGGCGTGAAGGACGGGGAAGTCGACCTTCAGCCTGGCCGCAGCGGTTCGGCCGATCCGCCGGGACAGGTGATCGACCAGCCAGAGCTGGAAGCCGTCCGCATCCGGTTTCTTCAGGGTCGCGTAGTCGCGCTCGAGTCCGACCGGCTCACCGTCGTCGGTTATACCGACGATCAGCGTCCCCCCTTGGGAGTTTGCGAATCCGGCAACCGTCCTCGTCACCGCGGCCTCGATGTCGCCGTCCCGTTCTCCCGTGTACAGATTGATCCTCGCCGATGCCTTGAACTCGAGCGCCTCGCTCTCCCCCTCCTCCACCAGCTCGGCCAGCTGCCCGGCGATTTCACTGGCCGACTCCTCGGGGGCCGTGAGCCGCTCGAAGCCACGCCTCACCACCTGCGCCAGCAATCCTCGCCTCGCCGCCAGGAACTGGCGGTACTCCATCGCCGCCCAGCCGACCGGGAGGGCGTGCCAGAAGTACATCTCCTCCCGGATCGCCGGATCCATCCCCTCGACCAGGGGCGGGAAGTACTCGGAGGGAGGACGATCGGAGATCTGGACGTTGTCCGGCCACTCGACCAAGGCCATGTTCGCGATCTGGTTGATGTCGCGGACCTCGGTCATGCCCATCGACTTGAGATAGGCACGGGGAAAGAGGTGATGCCTCTCCACCGGCGCCTTGTTGGCGTTCAGGGCGGGGTCCATCAGCTGGTTGACGCGCATGCTCGAGAAGAGGACGCGAGCGTCGAGAAGATTGAGCGCGGCGTAGTAGCCGAACAGCGTCGGGCTGAAGCCCGCCGAGGATTCGAACTCGTTCGGCAGGGTGATCTCCCAGTAGTCGGCAGTGAACACGTCGTCGATGACACGGTGGAGCTCCGCCACGAAGGCGTCGGCGGTATCGAGTCCACGCAGCCGGGCCAGATCCGCCTCGACCTGAGACTCGTAGGACCCGGTGTACCGTCCGGTCAGCGCGACCATGAAGAACCAGCGGGCAATGACGTCGCGCAGCGCGCTCGGCTCCACCCCGAAATCGCGCTTCCCAATCAGGTAGAAGAGGTAGCAGTACACCAGAGCGTTCTTCGAGCTGATCATCTTCGAGCTGCGGAAGCCGGCTCGGACCAGCACCTTCATGAACTCGTGCCAGTTGGTCAGGTTGAGCACGTACGCCTGCGCGTCCCGCAGGACCGCGAACTGCTCCTCGCGGCGCTCGATCGACATCTGTCCCGTCTCCGGGTCGCGGCCCTGGAGCACTGCATAGACGGCGCTGAGGCGTGCCCGGCGGAAGGCGAGCCCGACCGCGACACGCAGGAGCTGGTCGGGATCGGTCTCGATGAAGTGGTTGTAGGGGCTCGGGGCGCTCGTCGACGGTATCCGGGAAGCCCGGCAGAAGGCCTCGAGGTCGTTGCGCCCCTCCTCCCACCAGACGGACATCAGCGTGAGGATGAAGTCGGCTTGGTTGAGGTTCACCCCCTTCGAGTTGATGCGGACGAATACCTCGGCGACCTGCTCCGGATCGATCCGCGAGGCTAGTTCGACAGCCGTGAACCGGTATCCGCTGAGGCCGTGGAGAAGATGGATTGCCTCGGTGAGGCGGTCTTCCTGGCTCTCCGTCAGGGCTCGGCTCTGGCTGAGGCGCGCGAGGAACTCCTTGCTGAACTTGTGAAGGCTGCCGCCTCCGTTCCACACCTCGCTGATGTCGGGGATGTACTCCGGGTCGCGCGCTATCGCCGCATCCGTCACCGCGAAGCGCCGATCGCGCGGACGGAAGGCGATCGTGATCCGCGTCTCCTTGTAGTCGCCGTCGACGACCGGCTTTCCCTTCAGAACTGCATACAGCGAGGTCAGCCGTTGCTGACCGTCGACGATCATCAGGCGGGGGACCGGCTGCTGCTTTGGCCCGGTGCCGATCTTCTTCGCTCCCGGCTGGGAGTCGTTCCCCCAGAGCAGGAAGTAACCGACGGGAAAGCCCCTGTACATCGAGTCGAAGAGGTCGCGCACCTTGGCGCTGTTCCAGACGAAGGGGCGCTGCAGCTCCGGCAGGCCGATCTCGCCGGAGTCGATGTTCTCGATCAGGCCGGTAAGTGAGTAGGTGACCGTGCTGTAGAGGTCCGTGCTCATTGTTCGAAGCCCTCGCGATCATATTTGCTGAGCAAATTTCCCCGACATTGCCGATTTGCCGCCACCGGCATAGAGTGGCGGGATGAGCGAGGCGGACTCGATCGACGCACTGACCGAGGCGATCGGGCGCTACAACGACGCCTGGAACGCGCAGGACCTCGACGCGATCGTGGCGATGCACGCCCCGGACATGGTCTTCGCCAACCACACCGCGGGGGAGTCGGCGACGGGTGAGGGGGTGCGGGCGCACATCGCCTCGATCTTCGCCACCTGGCCCGACCTGCGCTTCGAGACGCGGCGGCTCTACGTTCGGGAGGGGCTCGTCGTGCAGGAGTGGACGGCGACCGCGATGCATTCCAACGTGATGCGCCGCGGCGACCTCGAGGCGCGGCCGACCGGCAGGACGATCAGCTGGGACGGGATCGACTCGATCCCTTTCGAGGACGGCCTGGTCAAGCGCAAGGACGTCTACTCGGACTCCGTCTCGATCCTGCGCCAGGTCGGCCTACTGGACTGAATTGCGCTTCGCATTACGAAGACGCCGCTGAAGCTTTTGACTTGACGCGCCATGCGTGCGTTCGGACGGGCAACACTAGGCTCGTGACTCCGATCCTTCTCGCCGGTGTGTTTCTCGAACGGACAGCGCTCGCGACCGGCCTGCTCGCCGCCGCGATTGCGGTCGGCGGATTCCTGACTGGGACCTGGGCCCTGATCAGCTCCGAGGAGCCACCAAATCTGCAGCGTTCAACCGCCGCGGGCGGGGTACTTGGCGTCTTCTTCGGTGCTTCGGTCATTGTCATCGACGCGATCACGAGCTAGCATGTCGATTGTGAACAAAACGTTTCTGCTTGGGATACTGGCCACGGTAGGGCTGGCCAGCCTTATCGGCCTCATTGTCAACCTCTTTGACGTCAGCCCGGACTTCGCCGCCCTTCTGTTTGTTTTGGGCCTCATCGGCACCGGTCTGATCGGCGGCGTGATGACGAGGCGGATGTTTCCACCACGCCGGCCGCACTGACTCGGCTGCCCAGTCGGGCCGCTCAGCCGTAGCGCTCGCCTATGACCGCCCGTAGCTTGTCGCGGTCGTGGCGGGCCTGGACGCGGCGCACGGTGCCCGAGCGCGAGCGCATCACCAGCGATTCGGTGCTTGCGCCGGCGCCGCGGTAGCGGACGCCCTGCAGCACGTCGCCGTCGGTGACGCCGCTGGCGGAGAAGAAGACGTCCTCCCCCGCGCAGAGGTCGTTGGCTGTGAGGACCCGGTCGAGGTCGTAGCCCGCGTCGACCGCGGCGCTGCGCTCCTCGTCGTTGCGCGGCCAGAGGCGGCCGAGCAGCTGGCCGCCCATCGACTTCAGCGCCGCTGCGGAGAGGACGCCCTCGGGCGTGCCGCCGATCCCCCAGAGCAGGTCGACCGGCGAGCGGTCGCTGACCGCCAGCAGGGCGGCGGAGACGTCGCCGTCGGTGATCAGGCGGATGCGGCCACCCGCCTCCCTCACCTCCTTCATCGCGTCCTCGTGGCGAGGGCGGTCGAGCATCACCACGGTGACGTCGCCGACGCTCCCCCCCTTGCGCTCGGCGATCAGCTTCAACGTCTCTGGCAGCGGGCGGTCGAGGTCGAGCAGGTCGGCGATCTCCTCGCCGCCCGCCATCTTCTCCATGTAGACGCAGGGGCCGGGGTCGAACATCGTGCCGCGCTCGGCGAGGGCGATCACGGCGTGGGCGCTGGGCATGCCGAGCGCGCAGAGCCGCGTGCCCTCCAGCGGGTCGACGGCGATGTCGCAGACGGGCGCGCTGCCGTCGCCGATCTGCTCGCCGTTGTAGAGCATCGGCGCCTCGTCCTTCTCCCCCTCGCCGATGACGACGACGCCGTCCATCGAGACCGAGCCGAGGACGTGGCGCATCGCGTCGACCGCCGCCTGGTCGGCGGCGATCTTGTCGCCCCGGCCGACCCAGCGGGCGGCGGCCAGCGCCGCCGCCTCGGTGACGCGGACGAGCTCCAGGGCGAGGTTGCGGTCGGGCTTCTGCGGCGAGGTCTCCCCCATCGAGCGCAGGAGGCTATAGGGTCGCGGCGATGAAGCGCTGGGGACTGACTTTGCCGTTGCCCGGCACGCCCCTGCACGCCCACGAGGACCTCGTCAAGCGCGCCGAGGCGGCCGGCTACACCGACCTCTGGAGCGGTGAGACGAGCGGCCCGGACGGCTTCACGCCGCTGGCGCTGAGCGCCGCCTGGACCGAGCGGGCGCGGCTGGGGACCGGCATCGTCGGCGTCTTCCAGCGCGGCCCGGCGTTGCTCGCGCAGGAGGCGGCGGCGCTGGCCGACGCCTCGGGTGGGCGCTTCGTGCTCGGCATCGGCTCCTCCTCGGACCGCATCGTCGAAGGCTGGAACGGGATCCCCTTCGAGCGGCCGCTGAGCAAAGTGCGCGAGACGCTGGAGTTCCTGCGAACCGCCCTCGACGGCGAGCGCACCGCCAGCGGCTTCAAGCTGGAAACGGCGCCGGCGGAGCGGGTGCCGATCGTGCTCGCCGCCCTGCGCGGCAAGATGCTCGAGCTGGCGGTGGGGCGCGCCGAGGGCGCCTTCACCAACTTCCTGCCGCTCGGCGGCCTGCCGAAAGTGACCGCCCAGCTCGAGGACGCGCCCGAGGGCTTCGAGCTGCTCTGCCGCTTCTTCTGCCTGCCGGGCGAGCGCGAGGCGGTCGAGCCGCTGGCCCGCTTCATGTTCTCCTCCTACGTCACCGTGCCGGTCTACGCCGCCTTCTACCGCTGGCTCGGCTACGGCGATCGGATCGACGCGATGGTCGCCGCCTGGGAGTCGGGCGACCGCCAGGCCGCGGCCGCCGCGGCACCCTGGGAGCTGATCGAGGACACCTTCGTCTTCGGCACGCCCGCGCAGATGCGCGAGCGGCTCGACGCCTTCGTCGCCGGCGGCGTCACCCTGCCCGTCCTCACCCCGATCGTCGCCCCCGACGCGCTCGCCGAGACGATCGAGGCGCTCGCTCCCTAGCGACCCGCGCCGCGGGGACCGCCCCCTAGTACTCGACCTCGGCGCCTAGGCCGAAGGAGCGGTCGGCTGCCAGTTCGACGATTTTGTCGACGATCGGCTGGTGCCAACCCTCCTTCTTCGAGCGCGTCGCGATCGTCTCCACCGCCATCCCGACTCGCTTCGCCGTCGTCGCCGCCAGCGTCCTCAGCACTTCGAAGTCAAACTCGCACCGTTCGCAGACTTCGGCGAGTTCGAGCAGGTACGAGGTTTCCTGGTACTCCTCGGATATGACCAGGCCGTGGTGAACCGGGTCGTCGTAGACGACGGTCGAGGTGATGTCGGTCAGCGGCGCCAGGCGCCACTTGCGCTCCGGCGCCGCCAGCGTCGTCCTTTCTCGGTCGATCAGGACGAAGTTCTTGCCGTGCGCGTCGCCGTTGCCCAGCATGTAGTTGCAGAAGGCGGCGGTGAGCAGGTTGACCACTTCGTCGGCACGGCTGACGGCGCTGAGGAGGCCGCGGGCTTCGGCCCAGCCGGGAGCCCTGGCCTCGTCGCTCTCGGCGTCGGCGACGGGCGGGATGCCGAGCGCCTGGCAGAACGACTCGCAGTGCAGTCGCTGGACCTCGCGCCCACCCTCGCCACCGACGCGGTCGTAGCGCGGCGAGACCAGGCAGCGGCGGCCGGCGATCTCCTCGACCGAAGCTTTCGCCACCGGCAGGCCGACCTGGCGGCAGACGGTCATGCAGAACATCTCGTTGGCGACGTATTCGGGATATTCGCCGGTCTCCGGCTTGACCACGTGCGTGCTCGGCGTCCCCGCGTCGGGCCAGCCCCAGCGCCCAGAGGCCTCGTCGCGGACGAGGCTGAGCTTGTGCCGCAGGCCGGGCAGGACGAAGCGCATCCGCCGCGGCTGCTCGTCGCTGAAGAGCCGCGGCGGGGGCGGCTTCACCACTTCGGCCAGTTCGTCCTCGCTCAGCCAGGCGATCGACTCCCGCTCGCGGCGCCGCGGCGTCTCCCCGGCCGGGACGAAGGCGACAGCCCCGGGGCAGTCCTGCCCCAGCTCGGCGAGCAGCAGGTAGCCGTCGGTCTCGTCGATGTCGAGCTCGCGGCCGATCCGCGCTCGCCGCTGGCCCTCGGGCAGCAGCCCCTCGACGTAGGAGCGGGTCGCCTCGGCGCTGTAGGGCTCGGGGCGAGCGGGCAGCGAGTTGCTGAGCAGGGCTTTCCCGGCCCCCACCGCCTCGACCACTTGTGGATCGTAAGCGAGCCTGTAGTCGTTGTCACCCGCGGGGAACAGGGTCCCAACCCGCTCTCCGAAGAGGTAGACGTCGAGGCTCAAATCAGTTCCTCCATCTTCCTCCCGATATTCACGGTCCAGGACTTTAAACCGAAGCTAAAGAGAGCGCGTAGTCGCCGGCGCGATCGGTGAACCACCCGTCGGGCTGCAGTCCCGCCTCCCTGTAGATGCCCTCCAGCCTCTCGCGGGTGAACTTGGTAGAGATCTCCGTCCGCATCTCCTCGCCTTCGGCGAAGCGCACGGTCAGGTCGAGGCCGTCGAGGCGCACCGTCTGCGCGGCGAGCGAGCGCAGGCGGATGTCCATGCGCTCCGCCTCGGCGTCGTAGCGGGCCACGTGCTCGAAGCGGTCGAGCTCGAAGTCGCCGCCGAACTCGCGGTTCAGCACCTGCAGCACGTTCTTGTTGAACTCGGCGGTGACGCCGGCCGGGTCGTCGTAGGCGAGCTCGAGCCGGCGCCGGTCCTTGATCAGGTCCGTGCCGAGCAGGATGCGGTCACCGGGGTCGAGCAGGGCGGCGATGCGGGTGAGGAACTCGCGCCGGGCCGCCGGGTAGAGATTGCCGATCGTGCCGCCGAGGAAAGCGACGAGGCGGCCGTCGGCGCCGTCGGGGATGCGCTCGAGATCGTGCTCGAAATCGCAGACTAGGCCGCGCACCGCCAGGCCGGGGTACTCGATGACCAGCGCCTCCGCCGTCTGCCGGGTGATCTGCTCGGAGATGTCGACCGGGACGTAGGTTGCGAGGCAGCCGGCGTCGCGCATCGCGCTCAGCAGGTGGCGGGTCTTGGCGGCCGAGCCGGAGCCGAGCTCGACCAGGGTGCCGGGCCTGCCGGCGGCGGCGACGATCTCGGCCGAGCGCCGCGCGAGGATCTCGCGCTCGGCGCGGGTGGGGTAGTACTCGTGCAGCTCGGTGATCTGCTCGAAGAGCTGCGAGCCGCGCTCGTCGTAGAAGTACTTCGGCGCCAGCTCCTTCGGCCGGGCGGTGAGGCCGAGGCGGATGTCGCGGGCCATGCCGGCGCCGCCGTCGGCGCGCAGGTGGACCTCGATCTCGATCGCCTCGGCGGCGGCGTTCGGGTTCACCGGCCGCCCTCCTGGCGCCCGCGCGGGCCGGCGAGGCGGAAGCCGGCGAAGATCTGGCGCCGCTGCGGCAGGTCCCAGTTGCGGAAGCTAGGGCGCATCACCTCGCGCGCGGTCGCCCACGAGCCGCCCCGCAGGACCTTGTAGGTGTCGCCGAAGAAGGCCTCGGAGTACTCGCGGTAGGGGAAGGCCTCGAAGCCCGGGTAGGCGAGGAAGTCGGAGGCGGTCCACTCCCAGGCCCGACCGATCCCAGCGAGGCCGGTGCCGAGCGCGCCCGCGGCCTCAGCGCCGAGGGTCGCCGCCGCCTCCCACTCCTGCTCGGTGGGGAGGCGCCTGCCGGCCCAGCGGGCGAAGGCGTCGGCCTCGTGCCAGGACACGTGGATCACGGGCTCGTCGGGCTCGATCGGCTCGCTCCCGCCCCTCGCCGTGTGCACCCAACCATCGCCGCCGTCCCGCTCCCAGTAGAGCGGCGGCTCAGCCCCGGTCTCGTCCATATAGGCGATGTAGGCGCTGTTGGAAACCGGCTCCCAATCGATCTCGAAGGGCTCGAGCTCGACGACGTGCCGGGGCCGCTCGTTGTCATAGGCGAAACCACCGGTCGGAGCGCCTATCGCATACTCCCCACCTGCGATTCGGACCTGTCCCCCCATACCCGGGGACCCCCCACTGGCATTGGGAAGCTCGTAGCCGTCGACCATCTGCAGCAGCTGCAGCATCGTCTCCTGGTGCTGCAGCTCGTGCGCGATCAGCATCTCGTAGACGAAGCCTTCGCACAGCAGCCGATCGTCGGCTTCGGGCCCGACTTCCACCTCTTCGAGCACCTCGAGCGTGCGCTCGCGCACGTCGGCGAGGTAGGCGCGCAGCTCGGCGTCGCGCAGGATCGGCAGCTCGCCGCGCGTCCTGCGCGGGTTCTCGATCGCGTCGTAGAAGCGGCCGAGCTCGCCGCGCAGCGGCTCGCGCCCGCCCACGGTCTGCACCAGCCAGAGCTCCTCAAAGTTGGCGATGTGGCCGAGGTCCCAGGCGAGTGGGCTGAGGATCGGCGAGTAAACTCGGTTGAGCTGAGCGTCGTCGAGCGGCTCGATCAGCTCGTACGTGCGCCTGCGCGCCTCCGCAAGCCGGTCCGCGATCGCTTCCTTGGAGCTGGACTGTGCCGTCACCTCGGTGGCGATGCGAAAACCCTAGCGCGTGGATGGTGGCGGCTGTGGAAATCCCGGAGCGCGCCGCTGGCCACCGCGTCTAATCGCCTGGGCAACTGGGCTAATCGGTGCCCGCGGCCTCCGGGTCGCGCCAGACCCGCTTCCGCCACGGTGGGCTGACGGCGAAGCGATACGCGTCGTCCGCTTCGGCGGCGATCGGCTCCAGCGGGACGAGGTGGACGCGGCCGGCCGGCGTGACCCGGTCGAAGCGCGGGAATCCGTTCGTATTGCCGGCGTGGCTGCCGCCGGAGACGAGGAGCAGGCCGGTCTCCTCGCCCCAACCGTTGCCGGGACGAATCCCGGCCGCCTCGGCGGCGTCGTTCAACGGCCCGATCCCGGCATCCGAGCCGGCGTTGGCGACGCTCTGCGCGTGGTTGTAGCCATGGTGGGAGGAGGCGCGCTCGTCGACCTCGCCATCCGGGCCGATGCGGACCTGCGCCGACTCCCAGTCGTCACGGTGATAGCCCCGCGCGCCGGCGATCGGCACCCCCCGCAATGTCGCCGAGTCGGCGTAGTAGAGCCAATACTGGATGTAGAGGCTGCCCCCGCGCTCGATCACGTGGACGAACGCCGTCACTGGCAGGCCGGCATCGCTCTCGTGGACGATCCCCCTCGCCGAGCCGTCGGCGCAGGCGCTGCTGCGGCAGTCGCGGAAGTCCACGGGCAGCGCCCGTGAGCCCCGCTCGAAGAAAAGCGTCGGCATGTGCTCACGCACCAGCCGCCCCACCTCGTCCCCGTAGGCAGCGATGAGCACCGGTTCGTCCCCACATCGATCGGCGAGAGCTGCGGCGCAGAGCAACCGAGAGGCGATGGCCTGGGCGACGGTCGCACCCGGCACGCGCACGCCCGCCGCGACCAGGCCGGTCAGCAGGAGGGCGACGATCGCCAACAGCGCGACCCACTCGACCGTTCCTTGCCCACGCTCGCGCACGCCCCCTCAAGGGCTGGGCGGCGCTTTCTCTCCCCCTAGAGGTTGCCGATCTCGGAGGCGATATCCGACGCGGCCTGTTTGGCGTCGGCGAAGAGCATCGAGGTGTTCGGTTCGTAGAAGAGGTCGTTGTCGATGCCGGCGAAGCCGGGGCTGAGCGAGCGCTTGATCACGATCACCTGCTGGGCCTCGCTGACTTCGATGATCGGCATGCCGGCGATCGGGCTGTCTGGGTCGTTCTTCGCCGCCGGATTCGTCACGTCGTTGGCGCCGACGACCACCGCCACGTCGGTGCGCGGCATCTCCGGGTTGATCTCCTCCATCTCCTTCAACTGCTCGTATGGCACGTCGGCCTCGGCGAGAAGCACGTTCATGTGGCCCGGCATGCGGCCGGCGACCGGGTGGATCGCGTAGTTGACTGTGACGCCGCGCGACTCGAGCGCGTCGGCGACCTCCTTGATCGCGTGCTGGGCCTGAGCGACGGCTAGGCCGTACCCGGGCACGACGGTGACGCTGTCGGCGTAGGCGAGCTTGATCGCCGCGTCCTGGGCGCCAATCGAGACGTGCGGCCGTTCCTCGCCATCGCCGGCGCCGCCGCCCGCGGGCGCGCCGCCGAAGCCGGCGAAGAGGACGTTGCCGACCGAGCGGTTCATCGCCGTCGCCATCTCCATCGTCAGGATCGTTCCCGAGGAGCCGACCAGGGTGCCGGCGACGATCAGGGCGACGTTGTCGAGGGCGAAGCCAGCCGCGGCGGCGGAGAGCCCGGTGAAGGCGTTGAGCAGCGAGATCACCACCGGCATGTCGGCGCCGCCGATCGGCAGCACGACGAGGTTGCCGAGCAGCCCCGCCGCGAGCAGGACCGCGATGAAGATCGCCTGGTTCGGGTCGTCGTTGTTGACCGCGATGCTGACGCAGGCGGCGACGATGCCGATCAGCAGGCCCACGTTGATCGCCTGCTGGCCGGGAACCGCGAGCGGCCGCGTCGGAATCAGATCCTGGAGCTTGGCGAAGGCGATGTTCGATCCCCAGAAGGAGACCGAGCCGACGACGGCAGCGAAGAGGATCGGGATCAGCTCGTCGAGCGGGATCTCCTCGCCGAGCGAGATCCCGTGGCGGATCTCCGACCAGGCGATCAGCGCCACCGCGCCGCCGCCGACGCCGTTGTAGAGGGCGACCATCTGCGGCATCTCGGTCATCTGCACGCGCAGCGAGGCGACCACGCCGATCGCGGTACCGATCGCCAGGCCGGCGATCAGGATGCCCCAGTTGCCCATGCCGTCGAGCAGCAGCGTGGTGACGACGGCGATCGCCATGCCGCCGGCGGCGATCAGGTTGCCCTGTTTCGCCGTCGTCGGGTGAGTGCCGCGGCGGACGCCGAGGATGAAGAGCGAGAAGGCGACGATGTAGAGCGCGGTGGCGCCGTCGCCGCCCGGCTCGAGCACGGCGAACATCATGAGTCGTCCTTCGGTTTGGGCTTTTTGGAGAACATGCCGAGCATCCGGTCGGTGACCATGAAGCCGCCGACGATGTTGATCGCGCCGAAGGCGATCGCGATCAGGCCGATCGTGTACTCGAGCCCGTCGTCGGCGAAGCCGACGACGATCAGGCCGCCGAGCATGACGATGCCGTGGATCGCGTTGGTCTGGGACATCAGCGGCGTGTGCAGCGTCGTCGGCACCTTGGAGATCACCTCGAAGCCGACGAAGGCGGCGAGGACGAAGATCGTGATCTCGGTCATCAGGCTCATACGGATCCCCTCCGCTGTTCCTTAACGGCAAACGGTGGGGAAAAGGCACAGCGGAAGCTCATTTCGCCGCCCTCTCGTTGCGGATCTCGCCGCCGTTGGTGATGCAGGCGGCAGCGACGATGTCGTCCTCGAAGTCGACGTTCACCTGTCCGTCCTCCCCAACCAGCAGGCCGAGCAGGTTCTCGAGATTCTTGGCGTAGAGCTGCGAGGCCGGCACCGGCATCTCGCTGGCGAGGTTGCGCGGGCCGACGACCTTGACGCCGCCCTCCTCGACCGTCTGCCCGGCCTCGGTCAGCTCGCAGTTGCCGCCGGTCTCGGCGGCGAGGTCGACGATCACCGAGCCCGGCTGCATCGTGCGCACCGCCTCGGCGGTGATCAGCAGCGGCGCCGGCCGGCCGGGGATCGCGGCGGTGGTGACGATCACGTCCTGCTTGGCGGCGTTCTCGCCTATCGCCTCGACCACTTTTGCGTTCTCCTCGTCGGTGAGAGGACGGGCGTAGCCGCCCTCGCCTTCGGCGTCGGGGATGAAGTCCAGTTCGAGCGGGCGGCCGCCGAGCGAGGCGATCTGCTCCCAGGCGGCGCGGCGGATGTCGAAGCCGGTGACGATCGCGCCCAGTCGCTTCGCCGTGGCGACCGCCTGCAGCCCAGCGACGCCAGCGCCCAGCACCAGCACCTTGGCCGGCGGCACCGTGCCGGCAGCGGTGGTCATCATGCCGAAGAAGCGGCCCGACTCGCGGGCGGCGATCAGCATCGCCGCGTAGCCGCCGGCGGCGGCCTGGGAGGAGAGCGCGTCCATCGCCTGCGCCCGCGTCGTCCGCGGGATCGCCTCCATCGCGAAGCTGGTCACGCCGGCGCTCGCCAACGCCTGGTTGGTCTCGGCCGCGGTCCAGGGCGAGAGGTGGCCGATCAGGAGCTGGCTGGAGTTGAGCTTGCCGATCTGCTCGGCGGTGGGGGCGACGACACGGAGGACGACGTCGGCGCCCCAGGCGACGTCGGGGTCGACGACCTCGGCGCCCGCCTCCTCGTACTGGGAGTCGGGGTGGCCGGCGGCGTCGCCGGCGCCGCGCTCGACCAGCACGTCGACCTGCTCGTTCTTCTTCAGCGATTTGACCACGTCGGGGACCAGCGCGACGCGGCGCTCCCCCTCGGCGGTCTCTTTCGGCACTCCGATCTTCATGCGGCGCGGAAGGTTATGCGAAGAGGCTCAGGGTGGGTCAGCCGCCCGCAAGCGACGCCAGGCGCTCGATCGTGTGCAGCTGCTCGCCGCGCTCGACGTGCACGGGCGAGACGATCAGGCGGTCGATGCCGGCGCCGCGGAAGCGCTCGACCCGCTCGGCGACCTCGGCCTCGCCGCCGACCAGCGAGGTCGCCTCGACGATCTCGTCCGGCATCGCGGCGAAGGCACCCTCGCGGTCGCCGTCCTGGAAGCGGCGCTGGACCTCGTCGGCCACCTCGCCGAAGCCGAAGCGGTGGGCGAGGTCGACGTAGAAATTGGTCTTGCGGCTGCCCATGCCGCCGAAGTAGAGGACGAGCCCGGCCTTGACCACGTTCTTCGCCGCCTCCAGGTCGCCGTCGATCGCCACCTGCAGCGAGGGGCTGACCTCGAGGTCGGAGCGCTGCCGGCCGCCCTTGGCGAAGCCCGCCTCGAGGTGCTCGCCCCAGGTCTGCTCGAAGGCATCGACCGAGAAGAAGATCGGGATCCAGCCATCGCAGATCTCAGCCGCCATCTCGACCGATTTGCGCCCGATCGCGCCGACGAAGACGGGGATGCGCGCCCGCTCGGGGTGGAAGTTGAGCTTCAGCGGCTTGCCCTCGCCGCCGGGCAACGGCAGCTGGTAATGCTCGCCCTGGTGGTCGATCTTGCCCTCGCGGGCGACGATCTCGCGCACGACTTCGATGTACTCGCGGGTGCGGCCCCAGGGCTTGGCGTAGGGCACGCCGTACCAGCCCTCGGAGACCTGCGGCCCGGAGGGACCGAAGCCGAAGAGGAAGCGGCCGCCGGAGAGCTTGTCGATCGTCGCTCCGGCCATCGCCGCCGCCGCGGGCGGCCGCGCCGGCACCTGCATGATCGCCGCGCCGAGGTTGATCGTCTTCGTCTGCGGCGCCAGCCAGGCGAGCACGCTGACCGCGTCGGAGCCGTAGGACTCGGCCGCCCAGACCGACTCGTAGCCGGCGGCCTCGGCCGCCTGGACGACCTCGACCGCGTCCTCGCCCGCGGGGCCGATGCCCCAGTAGCCGAGGTTCAGTCCGAGTTTCAGAGCCATCCGCCGGGAACCCTATTGAATGTCCCCCTTATGGCCACCTCCTCGCGCTCCGTCTCGAGCATCGTCGCCGGCAACGTCTTCACGCTGTTCAACGCGGTCATCGGCGTCTTCTTCGTCCTCATCCTCTCGCTGGGGCTGATCGCCGACGCCGCCTTCGGCGTGATCGCGATCGTCAACTCCTACATCGGCATCCGCCAGGAGCTGAAGGCGAAGCGCAAGCTGGACGAACTGGCGATCCTCGTCGCTCCCCACGCCAAGGTCGAGCGCGACGGCTCCGTCGCTAGCCTGACAGCGGAGGAGGTGGTGCCGGGGGACGTCGTCGTGATCGAGCCCGGCGACCAGCTCGTCGCCGACGGCGAGGTGACCGCCAGCCGCGGCCTCACCCTCGACGAGTCGCTGCTGACCGGCGAGGTCGACGGCGTGCGCAAACCGGAGGGCGAGCGGGTGCTCTCGGGCTCCTTCTGCATCTCCGGCTCGGGCCGCTACGAGGTCGACGCGGTTGGCGAGGAGAGCTACGCCGGCAAGCTCGCCGGCGAGGCGAGGGCATTCCGCCATCCCCCCTCGCCGCTGCAGCGCGAGGTCAACCGCGTGATCGTCGCCTGCACCTGGGTCCTGGTGCCGCTGGCGGCGCTGCTCTTGATCACCTTCCAGCTGCGCGGCACCGACCTGGTCGAGGCGGCGCAGACGGCGACCGCCGGCCTGATCACGCTGATCCCCGAGGGGCTGGTGCTGCTGATGAGCGTCACCTTCGCCGTCGCCGCGATGCGGCTGGCGGGCCGCGACACGCTGGTGCAGCAGATGAGCGCGACCGAGAGCCTCGCCGCGGTCGACACGATCTGCGTCGACAAGACCGGCACGCTGACCGACGGGCAGCTGCGCCTGCGCGGGGTCGAGGTCGCCGACGGGACCGACCCGGACGAGGCGACGGCGGCGCTGGGGCGCTTCGCGGCAAGCGCCGGCGACCGCAACCGCACGCTGGAGACCGTCGCCGAGGCCTTCCCCTCGACGGCGGTGCGGGTCGGCGGCGAAGTCCCCTTCTCCTCCAAGTGGAAGTGGAGCGGGCTTCGGCTGGACGGGACCAGCTACGTGCTCGGCGCCCCCGACGTGCTGGCGGCGAACGGCGCGCTGGAGCTGCCGCCGGGGCTGGCGCGCAAGCTGGAGGAGGAGACGAAGGCGGGGCGGCGCGTCGTCGCCTTCGCCCGGTCGAGCGAGGCGCTGCCGGATGACCCGGAGCAGGCGCCAGCGCCGCGGCTGGCGCCGGTGGCGCTCGTCGTGCTGGAGGAGACGCTGCGCGCCGACGCCGCCGAGACGATCGCCTTCATCCACGAGGAGGGGGTCGACCTGAAGCTGATCTCCGGCGACGCGCGGGCGACGGTGACCGCGGTCGCCTACGCGGTCGGGGTGCCGCAAGACGCCGGCGTGATCGAGGGCTCGGAGCTGCCCGACGACCCCGAGGGGCTGGCCGAGGCAGCGCGGCGTAACACGATCTTCTGCCGGATCGCGCCCGAGCAGAAGAAAGCGCTGGTCGAGGCGTTGCGCGCCTCCGGCCGCTACACGGCGATGATCGGCGACGGCGTCAACGACGTGCCGGCGCTGAAGCAGGCGCGGTTGGCGGTGGCGATGGGATCGGGCGCCCAGGTGACCAAGGGGATCGCCGACGTCGTCCTGCTCAAAGACGAGTTCGCGCGCCTGCCGGAAGCGGTCGCCGAGGGGCGGCGGATCGCCCGCAACATCCACCGCCTCGGTCGCCTCTACCTCACCAAGTCCGTATATGCGGCGGCACTGATCCTGCTCGTCGCCGTGCCCGGCTTTGCCTTCCCCTTCCTCCCCCGCCACCTCACCCTGGCCGCCTTCCTGACGATCGGCATCCCCTCCTTCGTGCTCGCCCTGGCGCCCTCGGACGGGCCGCTCTACCGCGGCCGGCTGCTGCGCGCCCTGGCCGCCTTCGCCGTCCCGGCCGGGCTGGCGACCGCGCTCGGCTCGATCCTCTGCTTCTTCCTCGTCGACACCGTCTTCGGCGGCTCGCTGGAGGCGGGCCGGACCGGGGCGACGACGACGCTGATCGTCCTCGGCCTCTGCTTCGTCCTCCTGCTCGAGCGCGGCCCCGGCCGCGAGCACATCGCGATCCAGAGCTACATGCTGGCGATGGTCGCCGGGCTCGGCGCCCTCTTCGCCCTGATCCTGGCCGCAACCCCGGTGCGCGACTTCTTCGAGATGACGCTGCTGGGGCCGACGCAGTGGTTCCTGGCGCTCGCCTGTTCGGCGGCGGGCCTGACCATCGCCAGCGTCCTCTGGCGCCTACCGCAGATCGAACGGCTCGAAGCCCCCGGCTACGAACCCGTGTCAGAGGACGTCTGACGGGAATACGACCTGGAGATCCCGTTCGGGGAAAGGGAGCGGGT
>JBKPOW010000026.1:0-16250 GCA_046733275.1 Actinomycetota bacterium | reverse complement strand
GCCCCAAGCAAGCTCCGCCCGAGTCGGAGCTGTACGCGCCGATCGAGTGGCGGGCCACCGGCGAGTACGAGGACATCCGCTACGAGGCGGCCGAGGGCATAGCCAAGATCACGATCGACCGCCCGCAGATGCGCAACGCCTTCCGCCCGCAGACGCTGCTCGAGATCGCCGCCGCGCTTGAGCTGGCGCGCGAGGACACCGAGGTCGGCGTGGTCGTCCTCACCGGCGAGGGGCCGGACGCTTTCTGCTCGGGCGGCGACCAGTCGGTGCGCGGCGACAGCGGCTACGTCGCCGAGGGCGCCTCGATCGGCCGCTTCCACGTCACCGACCTGCAGGTGCAGATGCGGCGGCTACCAAAGCCGGTGGTGGCGATGGTCGCCGGCTACGCGGTCGGCGGCGGCCACGTCCTGCACGTCTGCTGCGACCTGACGATCGCCGCCGACAACGCCCGCTTCGGCCAGACCGGCCCCCGGGTCGGCTCCTGGGACGGCGGCTTCGGCGCCTCGCTGCTGCGCGACCTGGTCGGGACCAAGAAGGCAAAGGAGATCTGGATGCTCTGCCGCCAGTACGACGCCGAGGAGGCGCTGGAGATGGGCCTGGTCAACGCGGTCGTGCCGCTCGCCGAGCTGGAGCGGGAGACGGTCGCCTGGTGCCGGGAGATGCTGGCGCTCTCGCCCTTCGCCCTGCGCCTGGTCAAGGCGAGCTTCAACGCGCACGAGGACGGCTACGCGGGGATCCAGCAACTGGCCCACGACACCAACCTGCTCTTCTACGGCAGCGAGGAGGCGCGCGAGGGCCGCGAGGCCTTCAAGGAAAAGCGCTTGCCCGACTTCGGCAAGTTCCCGAGACGGCCGTGAGTGCCGACGGGGGTCTCGAGTGAGGATCTGGCTGATGGCGGCGCGGCCGCGCACCCTGCCGGCGGCGATCGCGCCGGTGCTGGTGGGGACGGCGGCGGCGGTCGAATGGGTGGGCGAGCTGCCGCGACCCTGGGCCTTCGTCGCCGCCCTGATCGGCTCGATCTTCATCCAGATCGGGACCAACCTCGCCAACGACTACTCCGACGCCAAGCGGGGCGCCGACACGGTCGACCGGCTTGGGCCGGTGCGGGTCACCTCGGCGGGGCTGGTCGCGCCGCAGCGGGTTCTGGTCGCCACCTGGGTCGCCTTCGGGGTCGCCGTGGCCTGCGGCATCTACCTGACGATCGTGGCGGGCTGGGTAATCCTCCTGATCGGGATCGTCTCGATCGCCGCCGGCGTCCTCTACACCGGCGGGCCGCGGCCTTACGGCTACGCCGGCTTCGGCGAGGCCTTCGTCTTCCTCTTCTTCGGCCTGGTCGCCGTCAACGGCTCCTACTACGTGCAGATCGAGGAACTCGACGCGCTGCCGCTCGGGCTCTCGATCTCGGTCGGCTTCCTCGCCACGGCGATCCTCGTCGTCAACAACGTGCGCGACATCGAAACCGACCGGCGCGCGGGCAAGAACACGCTGGCCGTGCGGATGGGCCGCCAGAACGCGGTGGTCCTCTACCGCCTGCTGGTCCTCGGCGCCTTCGTCGTGCTGCCGATTGCCCTGCTCGCCGGCGAAGCGAGCGCCTGGCCGCTGATCGGCCTGCTTGCCTTGCCGGTGGCGATCGGGCCGCTGCGGACGATGAGCAACCGCACCGACGGGCCGGCGCTGAACGCCGCTCTGGCGGGGACCGGCGCCCTGCTCGGCGCCTTCAGCCTGCTGGTCTCGCTGGGCCTTGTGATCGCGGCGTAGGCTCTCTCCATGCGCATCGCCTCGGTCGAGGTCGTCCCCTACGCGCTCCCCTTCCGCGAGCCGTACGTGACCGCGGCCGGCACGCTCACCCGCCGCGAGATGGCGTTGCTGCGGTTGCGCTCCGACGACGGCCTCGAGGGGTTGGGCGAAGCGGTGCCGCTCTCGCTGCGCGGCGGTGCCGGCTTGGCCGAGGTGGTGGAGGAACTGGAGGGCCTTGGCAAGCACGAGGCGCTCGACGAGGCGGGCTTGAGCGGCACGGTGCTGGGGCTCTCGCCGCCGGCGCGCTGCGCGGCGCTGATCGCGCTGCTCGACCTGCGGGGAAAGCGGGCTGCCCTGGACGGAGCGGTTGTCGCGGGGCCCGCCGCACCGGTTCGGTGTAACGCGACGCTGGTTGCAGGCGACCCGGCTTCGGTCGTCTCGGCGGCGGAACGCTGGGCCGGCGAGGGGTTCTCGAGCTTCAAGCTGAAGCTGGGGACCGGCGACGACGCGGCGCAGGTTCGCGCCGTGCGCGAGGCGCTGGGGCCGCGGGCGCGGATCCGGGTGGACGCCAACGCCGCCTGGGACGTGGAGACCGCGAAGCAAACCCTGGCGGAGCTGGAGCCCTATGAGGTGGAGCTGGTGGAGCAGCCGGTGGCGACGCTGGAGGAGGCGATGGAGGTGGCTCGAACGACCTCGATCCCGATCGCCGGCGACGAGAGCATCGAGAGCCGCGCCGACGCCGAACGCGCGGCGGCGATGGAGGCCTGCCGGATGACCGGCGTGAAGCTCTCCAAGGTGGGTGGTCCCGAGGAGGCGATCGAGATCGCCGAGGTCCTTCCGGCCTACCTATCGAGCGCGCTCGACGGCCCGGTCGGAATCGCCGCGGCGGCCCAGGTCGCGGCGACGCTGAGCGAGGCGGCCGAGGGTGAGGGCATCGACCTCGCCCACGGGCTCGCCACCCAGCGGCTCTTTGCTTCCACCGTCGCCGCGGTCGAGTGCGAGCTGCAGGGCGACCTGCTGCAGCCGCCCCCCGGTCCCGGCCTCGGGATCGAGATCGATGAGCAAGCCCTGCAAGCGCACCGTCTCTGAGCCCACTCCGCTGCGCTGTTCCTTATCCCTAGATGTCCCGGGGAAGGAACAGCGGAGCAATAGGCTCTTGCCGGCGATGGATCCGACCAACGCCAACACCGCTCTCGCCTCGGCCTTTGCCGAGGAGCTGGCGCGGTGCGGCGTGCGCCACGCCGTCCTCTCCCCCGGCTCGCGATCGACCCCGCTGGCGCTGGCCCTCTGGCGTCAAGAGGAGATCGAGACGACCGTGATCCTCGACGAGCGCTCGGCGGCATTCTTCGCCCTTGGCGCCGCGCAGGCGAGCGGGGCGCCGGTGGCGCTCCTATGCACGTCGGGCACGGCGGCGGCCAACTTCCACCCGGCGGTCTGCGAGGCCGACCACTCGGCGGTCCCGCTGCTGGTGCTCACCGCCGACCGGCCGCCCGAGCTGCGCGGTATCGGCGCCGGGCAGGCGATCGACCAGCTGAAGCTCTACGGCGAATCGGTGCGCTGGTTCTGCGAAGTGGGCACGCATGCGGCCGACGACGTCGGCCTGCTTCATTTCCGCTCGACCGCCTGCCGGGCCTTTGCCGCGGCGCGGGGTGAGCCGCGGCCGGGTCCGGTGCACCTCAACTTCCCCTGGCGCGAGCCACTGGCGCCGCTGCCCGAGGCGGGCGCGGTGATCGCGACCGACCCGCTCGCGGTCGAAGGTCGCGAGGGGCGCCCGCTGACCGCGGTGACGCCGATCGACATGGAGCCCACTCAGTTCCTGCTCGACGAGGTGGCCGGCCACATCGGCGAGGCCGAGATCGGCGTGATCGTCGCCGGGCGCCAGCTCGATCCCGAGCTGCGCGAGCCGCTGGCACACCTCGCCCGCGTCGCCGGCTACCCGATCCTCGCCGAGCCGACCTCGCAGCTGCGCTGCGGGCCCCACGACCGCTCGCACGTCATCACCGCCTACGACCTCCTGTTGCGCGATCAGCGCTTCCGCGAGAACGCCTCTCCCGACCTGGTGCTGCGCTTCGGCGAGATGCCGACCAGCAAGCCGCTGCGCTCCTGGCTGGCGCAATCGGGCGCCGACCAGATCGTCGTCGACCCGTCTGGGGACTGGAACGAGCCGTCCCGCCGCGCCGCCGCGCTGCTGCGCGCCGACCCGACCGAGCTGGCGGCCGGCTGGGCAGCCCGCCTCGGCGAGGAGCGACCGGCACCGGCGATGTGGCTGGCGGCCGAGCGGGCGGCCCGGGAGGCGATCGAGGCCGAGCTGTCAGGTGCGGCCGATCCCACCGAGCCCGGACTGCAGCTCGCCCTCGGCGCCGCCTACGACGACGGCGATCTCGTCTACACCGCCTCGAGCATGCCGATCCGCGACCAGGAGGCCTTCCTGCCCGCGATGGCCGCCGACGTCGCCTTCCTCAGCAATCGCGGCGCCAACGGCATCGACGGCCTGGTCTCCTCAGGCATCGGCGCGGCCGCGGCAACCGGCAAGCCGACCACGATCGTCACCGGCGACCTCGGCCTGCTCCACGACGTCGGCGGCCTCGCCGCCCTGCACGAGGTCTCCACCCCCGTGCGGATCGTCGTCATCGACAACGACGGTGGCGGCATCTTCCACTTCCTGCCCCAAGAGCAGATCCTCCCCGACGATGAGTTCGAGTCCCTCCTCGGCACCCCGCGCGGCGTGGACGTCGCCAAGGCCGCAGCGCTCTTCGACCTCCCCCACCGCGCCCTCGACTCGCTCGACGACCTGCCCTCGGCCCTAACCGCCGGCACCGGCCTGATCGAGGTCAACACCGACCGTCAGACGAACGCCGACCTCCACCGCCGCCTCGCCGACCGAGTCAGCGCCGCGATCGCCTAGCAGGCGATCCGCCCCGCCTCCCGCCCCGGACCGGGCTGCCAGGCGGGGAAGCTGAAGGCAACCCAGTTGCCATCCGAGTTGAGAACGGGCGTGGAGATACGGGACGGGCAGGTCCCGTCGGCGTTCACCTGCATCACCGAGTCCACGTAGCTGCCCGAGCCTTCGGCCGGGCTGTTCTTGGTCATATAGGCGAGCCGTTCGCCGGAGGGATCCCAGCTGGGCGGCTGCTCGGCCTTCAGCGGCGTGTCGGTGAGCCGGAGACGCGACGACCCGTTCGCGTTCATCGTGTAGAGGTCGACGCTGAAGCCGTCGCCGAGCTCGCAGCAGGAGCCGCCGTCCACCGCCTCGACCCCGAGGAAGGCGATCCGGCTGCCGTCCGGCGAGTACCTCGGCCACTTGGCGTTCCTGGCCAGGACGAGCGAGCTTCCGTCGCCGAGGCGCAAGGCCCTCGCGTCGACCCGTTCGCGGATGGCATCGCGATGGGTGAAGGCGAGGATCGACCCGTCGGGGGAAAACGACGAGGGCAGGTTCTCGATCCCGGGTGCCCACTCGGTGAGCTGAGTCAACCCGCTGCCGTTTAGGCCGACGCTCCAGATGGAGATGCTCTTCTGGCGCACCTCGGGCAAGCCCCACCTGCTCCGGGCAAAGGCGATCCGCCGACCGTCCGGGAAGAAGACCGGGGCGAAGCCTTCCCGCGTGCTCGGAATTGCGGCGAGCCCGCTGCCGTCCGCGGCAACGAGATAGATCTGCCGGCGCCGCGGTTTCAGCAGCCCACGAGACGGGCCCTTAATGCCGGCGAAAGCGATCGAGGCACCGTCGGGGGACCAGGTAGGTCCGGAGAGCGGATAGGGAAACGGTCGACTGCGGGGACTCCCTCCAGCCACCGCCGTGCGCCCGCCGAGAGAGGCATCTCCGGTCGCCACTTTCAGGGTTGCCGGCCGGTTAACAAATTCCAGGAACGCGAGCCGCGGTCCCTCCGGCCCAACTGCCCGCGCGGCGCTCGCCACCAGCAGCAGAATCGCCCCCAGGATAAGCGCGCGCCGGATCACGCGGCGCATTCTGACGAATGCCCTAGCAGACGATCGGCCCCGCCTCGCGACCGGGCCCCGGCTGCCAGGCTGCGCCGTAGAGGGTCAGGTCGGGATCGGAGAAGACCTTTGTGAGGCAGGTGCCGTCGGCGTTGATAGCCATCAATCGGTTGCTCAATTCCGGGCTCGAATAGCCGTTTTCGACGACGTGGGAACTGGTAAAGGCGAGACGGCTGCCCGAGGGGTCCCAGCTTGGCCAAGCAAGCAGCTCCCGCCTGCGCAAGAGAAGCCGAGATCGGGGAGAGGAGCCGACCTGCATCGTCCGCAGCTCATTAATCGGCGGCGAGCCATCGTCAACCCCACTCACCCGCCAGTTCTTCCAGCGTACGAAAGCCACTTCAGATCCATCCGGCGAGTACACGGGTTCTGACGCTTCTCGCGCCAAAAGCGACAGTCGGCCATTGCTGAGATCAAGCGCGAACGCTTGTAGTCCGCGACGGGTAAACACGGTGAGGGCCAGCCTGCTGCCGTCAGGCGAGTAAGAGCTCGGCGTGAGGATGGTGCCAAGCCACCGAGTCCGCTGCTTGACCTTTCCCGTCTCGACGTCGAGGGACCAAACCGAGCTCTTGAAGAGATAGTTCTCCCGACCGGGAAGCACCTTGACAAGCTTTGCCCGCGAAAAGGCGACGGAGCGCCCGTCCGGGGAGATGATGGGATTTTGATCGGCGTTGAGGAGCGCGCGTCGATAGACCCGTAGGTTGCTCCCATCCCCCTCGGCGATCGCAACCACCGCTCCATCCCATTCTTCTCCCGTGGCGGCAAGCGCGACTAGGCTCCCGTCCCCGGACCAGGAAGGGCGCTCCGAATCCGGCCTGACGATCAAACGCCGCCGCGTCCCGCCCGTAGGGTCAATCGTGATCAATTCCGACCCGCGCCGAGCATCGTGGGTCACGACGGCAAGCCGGGGACCGGCGGGCACGGTGGCCATCGCCGCGCTGGCGAACGCAGCCATGGACAGGATGGCTGCCATGAGACCTTTCACGTACCGGAACACCAGCGGGCATTCTGCACTATCGCGTTACGTAGATTGCCTACTCGGCGAGGAGCGGCAGCAGAGCCTGGAGCTTCACCTCGGTCTCCTCCAGCTCCGCCGCCGGGTCGGAGCCGGCGACGACGCCGGCGCCGGCGAAGAGGCGGGCTTCGCGGTCGCGGAGGAGGGCGCTGCGCAGGGCGACGCAGAACTCGCCGTCCTCGGTCGCGTCCATCCAGCCGACCGGGCCGGCGTACCAGCCGCGGTCCATCCGCTCCAGCTCGGCGATCGTCTCGGCGGCCTCGGGCCAGGGCTCGCCGCCGACGGCCGGCGTCGGGTGCAGCAGGCCGGCGAGCTCGACCGCGGAGCGCGGTTCGGCGAGCTGGGCGAGGATCGGCGTCGCCAAGTGCTGGATGTTGGCCACCTTGATCACCTCAGGCTCGGGCGCGCTCTCGACCCAGACCGCGTGGGGGCGCAGCCTGCGGACGATGCGCTCGGTGACGATTCGCTGCTCGCGGCGGTTCTTGTCGCTGTGCAGCAGCTGCTCGCCGAGGTGGTCATCGACGGCGGGGTCGGAGCTGCGACGGGTCGAGCCGGCCAGGGCGACGGTCGAGGCGCCCGCGCCTGCGCGGCGGATCAGCAGCTCGGGGCTGGCGCCGAGAAACGCCGCCTCCGGCGTGCCGCGGCAGAAGCAGAAGCAGGAGGGGAACTGCTCGCGCAGGGCGCCGAAGATCGCCGCCGGGTCGTGCGCCCCCGCGGCCTCCACAGTGACCTCGCGGGCGAGCACGACCTTGCTCATCCCGCCAGCGGCGATCCGAGTTGTCGCCGCGTCGACCGCCGTTTCGAAGTCGCCGGGCGGCAGCACGCTGCGAATCTCCGGCCGATCGATCGGGTGAGGGTCGAGCAGCGGCAGCGGGTCGGGGCGCAGCGCGGCGAGGCGCGCCTCGACCTGGCCAGCGATCGCGTCGGCGTCGTCCCCCGGCGAGGCGACGACGTTGACCGTGACGAAGGTCTCCTTCCCCTGACGGCAAAGCGAGAGCTCCGGCAGGGTCATCGAGGCGGGCTCAAAGGAGGACCACGACGGCGACCCGGCGCCCTCGGCATCGAAGGCGAACCCCCCGGTCCAGACCGGGCCGGCACCTGACGGAACCCCGATTGGCTCGTCTAGCACCGCGCCCTCGTTAAGACGCAGACACTCCGCAGCGACGTCCTGGAAACGCCCCTCCCCGCGTGAAGTGGCCTTATGCGCAAGGCCCAGCGCCGCTAAGGCAAATCCTCGATCCGGCTGCTCCCAACAGAACCAATCGTCCGAAGCCAAACGAGAGGCAAAAACCGTGGCGCAGGGATCTACGTTCTCAATCCGGGTGGTCGCGCTGATCAGAGTTCGCCCATCGCGAGCGGCGGCTTGTTCCACCGCTGCGCGCAGGGTTGGAAATGACGTGGTCCAGAGGTTGCCAGTCAAGGACGCAGGGAGGCCGACGAGGGGAGCGCACCAATTGGTGCGTGACCCGAGGAGAACGACCGAGGACGCAGGATGGCGACCTCTGGGGCCGTCATTTCAGTCGCCGCCTCGAGCGATCGCAATCTCGCCAGTCCTCACCATCTCGATCAGGCCGTGCGGGCGGATCATCCGCTCGAAGGCCTCGATCTTGTCGGCCGAGCCGGTCACCTCGATCGTCAGCGTGCGGCGCGAGACGTCGATGATCTTGGCGCGGAAGATCTCGGCGAACTGGATGATCTCGGCGCGGCTCTCGACCGCGGCGGAGACTTTGAACATCGCCATCTCGCGGGCGACGGTCTCCTCCGGCTCCATGTCGCGGATCTTCAGCACGTTGACCAGCTTGTGCAGCTGCTTGGTGACCTGGTCGATCGGGTGGACCGCACCGTCGAGGGTGAGGGTTATCCGCGAGATGCTGGGGTCGTCGGTCGGGCCGACCGCGAGCGTGTCGATGTTGAAGCCGCGCCGCGAGAAGAGCCCCGCGATCCGCGCCAGGACGCCCGGTTTGTTCTCGACCAGGATCGAGAGGATGTGCTTGCGGCCGCTCAGCTGGCCGGGGACGTGGAGGTCCTCCAGCCTGACCGCCTGCGGCGTGCCGGCCTCCATCAGCTCACCGCCTCAGGTGCCTCGACCATGTCCCTTGCGGCCTGCCCCGGCGGGATCATCGGGTAGCAGTTCTCCTCCTGGGCGACGCGCACGTCGAGCAGCACCGGGCCCTCGGTCTGCAGCGCCTGCGTCATCGCGCCCTCGAGCTCATCAGCCACTTCGCAGCGCATCCCGGTCGCGCCGAAGGCCTCGGCCAGCTTCACCCAGTCGGGGCTCTCGCCCATCGCCACGGCGCTGTAGCGGCGGTCCCAGAAGAGCTCCTGCCACTGGCGAACCATGCCCATGTAGCCGTTGTTCATCAGGAAGACCTTGACCGGGATGTCTTCGGCGACGCAGGTCGCCAACTCCTGGCAGTTCATGATCAAGCTGCCGTCGCCGGCGAGGCAGACGACGTCGTCGTCGGGTCGGGCCACCTTGGCGCCCACCGCGGCGGGCAGGCCGAAGCCCATCGTCCCCAGGCCGCCGGAGTTGATCCAGTGGCGGGGCTGCTCGAAGCCGTAGTACTGCGCCGCCCACATCTGGTGCTGGCCGACGTCGGAGGTGACGACCGCCTCGCCCCGGGTCGCCCGGTGCATCGCCTCGACCATGAACTGGGGCTTGATCTCGCCGCCCGTCCCCGGGTCGTAGCGCAGCGGGTGCTTCTCCTGCCACTCGCGCAGCTGCTTCCACCAGGCGTCGAGCCGGCTCGAGTCGGTCTGCAGGGCGCGGTACTCGCGGTCCAGCTCGGGCAGGACCAGCTTGGCGTTGCCGACGATCGGGATGTGGGCGCCGACGTTCTTCGAGATCTCCGCCGGGTCGATGTCGATGTGGATCACTTTCGCCTGCGGCGCGAACTCCGAGAGCTTGCCGGTGATGCGGTCGTCGAAGCGGGCGCCGATGGCGACGATCAGGTCGGCGTTGTCCATCGCCCAGTTGGCGGTGACGGTGCCGTGCATGCCGAGCATCCCCAACCAGTGCTCGCCTGAGGCCGGGTAGGAGCCCAATCCCATCAGGGTCGAGGTGACCGGGAAGCGGTCGGCCGCGGCCAGCTCGCGCAGCTCCTCCGACGCGTCGGCGTTGACCACGCCGCCGCCCGTGTAGAGGATCGGTCGGCGCGCGTTGGCGAGCGCTTTGGCGGCGATCCGCACCTGTTTGATGTTGCCCTTGCTCATCGGCCGGTAGCCGGCCAGCTCGACCGGCTCGGTCCGCGGCGCGTACTCGATCTCCGCCCGAGAGAGGTCCTGCGGGATGTCGAGCAGCACCGGTCCCGGCCGCCCGGTTGAGGCGACGTGGAAGGCCTCGTGCACGTACTCGGGGATCTGGCGCGGGTCGGTGACCTGGAAGGAGTGCTTGACGAAGGGCAGGGTCGCGCCGAGGATGTCGGCCTCCTGGAAGCCGTCGGTGCCGATCAGCTCGGTCCGCACCTGGCCGGTGACGAAGACCGTCGGGACCGAGTCCATCATCGCGTCGGCGATCGCGGTCACCAGGTTGGTCGCGCCGGGGCCCGAGGTGGCGAAGGCGACCCCCACTCTCCCCGAAGCCTTGGCGTAGCCCTCGGCGGCGTGGCCGCCGCCCTGCTCGTGGCGCACCTGGATGTGGCGGAAGCCGGCGTCGACCAGCGCGTCGTAGGTCGGCAGGTTGGCCCCGCCGGGGATGCCGAAGATGTTCTCGACGCCCTCGGCCTTGAGGCTTTCCATCAGCGCGTCGGCGGCTCTCATCGCAGGCTTGATCGCTCGGGGGTCATCAGACCCGCGATGGTACCAGCGGCCCTATGCCCGGCCAGCAGGGGATTTGGCGGGATTCCAGCGGGTGTGCGGATCGATCGAGCCCTCGATCACCTTGCCCTTGTAGCGCTCGATCGCGTGGATCATTGACTCGACCAGCTCCTCGCCGAGTAGGGTCGGCTGCAGGCCGAGGTCGAGCAGCTTGGTGTGGACAGCGTTGTAGTAGTGCTCTTCCTTCTCCACCCTGGGGTTGTCGCAGTGCTGGAGCTCGACCGAGTAGCCGAGGTGCTCGCCCGCCTGCTTGACCAGCTCGGCCAGCTGGATCACCGAGAACTGCTCGGTGAACTGGTTGAAGACGCGGAACTCGCCCGCCGCGGCCGGGTTGGCGACCGCCAGCTCGACGCACTGCAGCGTGTCGCGGATGTTGAGGAAGCCGCGCGTCTGTCCGCCCGAGCCGTAGACGGTCAGCGGGTGGCCGATCACGGCCTGCACGCAGAAGCGGTTGAGCACCGTGCCGAACACCTCGTCGTAGTCGAATCGGGTGATCAGGCGCTCGTCGCCGGCGGTCTCGTCGGTCTCGACGCCGTAGACGACGCCCTGGTTGAGGTCGGTCGCGCGCAGGCCCCAGGTGCGGCAGGCGAAGTGGATGTTGGTCGAGTCGTGGACCTTGGAGCAGTGGTAGAGCGAGGCGGGGAGCTTGGGGAAGGGAAGCGTGTCCCTGCGCCCCTTGTGCTCGATCTCGATGTAGCCCTCCTCGATGTCGATCTCGGGCTGGCCGTACTCGCCCATCGTGCCGAGCTTGACCAGGTGGCACTCGGGGACGTGATCGCGGATCGAGAAGAGCAGGTTGAGGTTGCCGATCACGTTCGCCTGCTGCGTCTCCACCGCCTGCTCGCGCGAAGCCATCGAGTACGGCGCCGAGGGCTGCTGGCCGTAGTGGATCACCGCCTCGGGGCGGGTCTCGGCAACGATCGCGTCGAGGAAGTCGCCGTCCTCGACCGTGCCGACGAAGCTGCGGATGCGGTCGCCGGAGGTCTCCGCCCAGGCGTCGATCCGTTGCTCGAGGCCGAGGATCGGCGTCAGCGAGTCGCTGCCGACGCTCTCGACCCAGCGGCGACGGACGAAGTTGTCGACGACCGTGACCTCGTGTCCGCGGGCCGAGAACCTCAGCGCCGTCGGCCAGCCCAGGTAGCCGTCGCCCCCAAGAATGAGAACGCGCATAGGTCGCGGCAGGGTAGCGGAAGGGACGGCCATAGCATGCGGCCCGTGAGCGATCTGGCGGCGCGCAACGGCGGGCGAATCGGGCTTGCGGCGCTGGTCGCGATCCTCCTGGTCGGGCTCGGCCTGCGCACGGCCGAGGCCTGGGACGGTCGCCCGCCCGTCTACGACGCCGTCGCCTACGCGGCGATCGCCGCCAACCTCGAGCGCGGCGAGGGATTCGAGCTGGGTCCGGAGCGGACGCAGGCGGCGAGCAACTACTCGCCGGGGTTGCCGCTCCTGGCTGGGGGCCTCTACGAGCTGACCGGCGGCATGCATGAACGGTCAGCGCGTCTATTCCTTGCCTTGATCGGCACGCTCGCCGTGCTCTTCGCCTACCTGATCGGCAGGCGGTTGTCGGGATCTGCGGCGGGATTGATTGGCGCCGGGGTCGTGGCGGTCTATCCGGCTCTGCTCGAGTACCAGGGGATGCTGATGGGCGAGCCGCTGGCGGCGACCCTCCTCTCCGGCGCGGTCCTGGCAATGCTCTGGGCCGATGCACTTGGCGCGCGGGTCCCGTCGCGAGGAAGGTGGATCGTCCCCGGCCTGCTGCTCGGCGCGCTGGTACTCGTTCGGCCGGAGTACCTGGCGATCTCGTTGCCGGTAGCCGTGGTGGTCCTCGCCCGCCGCGGTTGGGACGGATGGCGCGAGGGTCTCGTGCAAGCCACGATCCTGCTTGCCGGGCTGGCGATCGTCGTCGCGCCGTGGACCGTGCGCAACGCCATCGCCCTCGACCGGTTCGTGCCTGTGTCTACCGGTGGCGGGCAGGTTCTGTTTGCGGGCTCCTACATGCCGTCGGGTGGCGATCCGGAACGGGTCGGCGAGGAGGTGTTGGAGCGGCACCCAGGACTGGCTCGCAAGCTCGCCGCTCAACGCTCGATTCCGGTCGAGTCCGTGCTCGATCGCGTTCGGCTGGAGCAGATTCTTGCGGCACTGGCGGCACAACGGTATCGGCGGATGGAAACCGACGCCGCGCTGGCCCGCATGGGCCGGGAGCGGCTTTGGGATGACGTGAGCGAGCGGCCGGTCGAGTACGCCGGTTTCGTCGCGGCCAAGCTCTGGCGGATCTGGGCCCACGGGCCGCGCGACGTGATGCGCGAGCCCGCTTGGACCATCTTCCACCTGGTTCTCGTCGCGCTCGGCCTGGTCGGGCTCGTGGTCCTCGCCCGGCAGCGACGATGGGAGACGCTGCTGATCGGCGTCGTCCTGCTCGCGGCGACCGCGACCGGCGCCCTGCTCGTCGCCTCACCGCGGCGGGTGCTGGTGACGATCCCGCTGGTTGCGGCCCTGACCGGCGTAGGAGTGACTGCATGCAGGGATAGCCTGGCGCGACGATGGCAAGGCTGAAAGCCCGGGTACGCTCGTTGCCGGAGCGCCACGGGAAAACGACGGTGATCCTGCTGGCGCTGATCCTCATCCTCGGCTTCGGCCTGCGCGCCTACCGCGTGGTCGAGCCGCTCGGCACGCCCGGTGACGACGCCCGCGCCTACTACGCCCTCTCCAAGGCGCTGTACGAGGAAGGCAGCTACGGAGGGCCCGAATTCCGCGACGCGAGCGATTGGTCGCCCGGCGCCCCCCTCCTCTACGCCGCCAGCTTCTACGCGACCGACGGCGCCCGCGAAGGCACCGCCCGCATCGTCGAGCTACTCCTTGGCCTGGCGGCGATCGTCGTCGTCTACCTGCTGGGCCGCCGGATCAACTGCCGTCCCGCCGGACTGATCGCGGCTCTCGGCGTCGCCGTCTACCCCCCGTTCATCCACTCGACCGGCGCTCTCTTCAGCGAGCCACCCGCCATTTTCACCCTGCCGGCCGCCGTCCTCGCCTTCCTTTGGGCGACCGATAGGGCGCCGCCTGCGCTCGGACCGGAGGCGCCTTGGCGGCTTCTCCTGCCGGGGTTGCTGTTCGGCCTCACCGCGCTGATCCGGCCCGAGTACCTCCTTGTCGGCGTCGCCTTTGCCGTGCTCGCCGCGATCCGCATCGGACGGGAGCGGGGCTGGCGATCGGGCCTGGCGGGTGCGGCTCTGCTCGGCGCGGCGTTGCTACTGCCGATCGTGCCCTGGGCCGTGCGCAATCAGGTCGTGCTCGACCGCACCGTGCCGATCTCCACCGGCGGCGGCAAGGCGCTCTACGTCGGCACCTTCCTGCCCGCGGACGGCGAGTACCAGCGGGTCAAGGCGACCCTGGTGCGCCGTTACCTCGGCCGCAACCTCAAGCCGGGCTCGGCGGCACTTGACGCGATCGACCCGGCGCCCCTCTTCGACCGCGTCGCCGAGCGATACCCCGAGCTGCCGCGCGACGAGGCGCTGGGCAGGATCGGCAAAGACAACTTCTACGAGTACGTCGAGGAGGACCCGCTCGCTTACCTGGCGATGACCGGGCGCAAGCTATGGCGGATGTGGAGCGGCGGCGTCGGCGAAGCGATGAGCGCGACGGCCGGCCGCATCGTGCAGGTGCTCCTCGTCCTGCTCGGCCTCGCCGGCCTCGCCCTGCTTGTTTTGCGGCACCGCTGGTGGGACGCGGTCGCGATCGCCACCCCGATCGCGCTGGTCACCGCCGTGGGCGCGGTCTCGCTGGCGGCCCCGCGGCGCAACGAGGTTCTGATGACGCTGATCTTTCCGCTCGTCGGCGTTGCCCTGGCACGGCTGGGTGCGGCCCTATCCTCCAGCGGCTCATGGTCTCCGAGGCAGGCATCTTCCCCCCCGAGCTGACGGCACTGCGCGCCGCCGGCCTGGTCGTCGCGGCGGCGATCGTCGCCTTCGCCGTGCTGCGCCGTCGCTCGTTGCGCAATGTCGACGTGCTGATCCTGCTCGCCGCCGGGCTCGGCCTGGCGATAGTCGCCGGCACCGAAGTCACCGACGCGCTGCTCTCCGCCTTCTCCTTCGAGCAGGGCAACGGCGGGAGGATCCTCGGCCTCGCCGTCTTCTCGATCTTCGTCCTCTTCATCTTGATCCTGCGCGCCCTCTCGCAGAGCGCCCGCAACGCGACCCAGCTCTCCGCCGTGCTCGAGGGGCTCGCCTGGGAGGAGTTCCGCCAGGCGGGGCTGCCCGAGCGCTTCCGCGGCAAGGTCGCGATCCTCGTCCCCGCCTACAACGAGGCCGAGAACGTCGGCCAGGTGCTCGACCTGATGCCAGGTGAGGTCTGCGGCAGGGAGACGGCGGTGCTGGTCGTCGACGACGGCTCGCGCGACGGCACCGGCGACGTCGCCGCCGAGCACGGCGCGATCGTCGCCCGCCACGTGATCAACCGCGGCGGCGGTGCGGCGCTGCGCACCGGCTACCGGCTGATGGTCGAGTCCGGCGCCGAGGTCGTGGTGACGCTCGACGCCGACGGCCAGCACCTGCCCTCCGAGATGGCGCGGCTGGTCGAGCCGGTGCTCGACGGCCAGGTCGACGTCGCCCACGGCTCGCGCGTGCTCGGCGAGGCCGACAACAACCACTTCGCCCGCGAGCTGGGGATCGTCTTCTTCAACCGCCTCGTCTCCGCCATCACGCGGACCAAGGTGAGCGACTGCTCCAACGGCTACCGGGCGGTGCGTACCGCCGTCCTGCCGCAGCTCGTCCTGCGTCAGGAGCAGTTCCACACCTCGGAGTTCATGATCGAGGCAATCAAGCGCGGCATCCCCGCCAGGGAGGTTCCGGTCACCGTCGCCAAGCGCCTCCACGGGCACTCGAAGAAGCCGGCGGTCGTCCGCTACGGCCTCGGCTTCGCCAACGCGATCGTCAGGACCTGGCTGCGCTGAGTCGTCAGTCGCCGCTCCCCCGCTCCGCGTCCGGGGCGGCTATCCCACTCCAGGATGGCGGACCGCCGCCGGGTCGGGTAGGAAGAGGTCGGTGCCGCAGCGGGGGCAGACCTGGACGTAGAGCTTCACCGCCTTGCCGCAGGTCGGGCACTGGCGTTCGGGTTCGTCCTTCTCGCGCCGGTAGAGGATTACGGCGATCAGGCCGAGCGGCGGCAGCACCGTGCCGATCAGCAGCCAGAGCCAGAAGGAGCTGCCCTTGGCGTGGCCGATGATCGCCGTCGCCAGGCCGAAGAAGAAGGCGATAATCAGGTACTCGAACCCCACGCTCCCATTGTCGCGCAGGCGGGGCGGCTCACTCGCCCAGCCGCCGCGGGTGCCCGATCGAGCCGACCTCGGCCAGGTCGCGGCGGAAGGGCAGGCTGGCCGTCCAGTCGATCACCGCCCGCACCTTGCGGGCCACCCCCGGGATCTGGCTCATGTGGTAGGTCCGCGCCATCCACCAGGCGGGGAAGCCGCGGAACTTGCGCCCGCCTACCCGGCCGACGGCCTTGTAGCGGCCGAGGTTGACGAAGGCGGCGTTGCCGCGGTACTCGAAGCGGCGTGGACTGCCGACGCCGAGCTCGGCGGCGATGTTGTGCGCGGCGACCGGGCCCTGCCGGACGGCGTGCTGCGCCGTCGGCGGGCAGAGGCCGCCGCGCGGGTCGGGGGCGGCGGCGCAGTCGCCAATCGCCCAGACCCGCTCCGCCC
>JBKPOW010000025.1:0-3057 GCA_046733275.1 Actinomycetota bacterium | reverse complement strand
GCCCGGAGGGCCAGCGCGGCCGCAATCTCGGCGGCCGGGTCGAAGCCGCGCATCGCGGCGCGGAGCGGGGCCGTGGGAACGGGGACGATCGTGCCGCTAAGCAGGGTCGCCGGGGCCAGCCACTGGACGCGATCCGCGATCAGCTCGGCCACCGGCAGCAGGCGGCGGAACTTGAGCGCGGTCACCAGGTCGCGGGCCGTGCCCTCGTGCGGGGCCGAGGACCACGCCCGGTCGATGCCCGGTGGGCCGCCAGCCTCGATCGGCTCGGTGCCGGCGAGCCGCCGTGCGCAGCGGGTGCAGACGACCGCTTCGCGCCTGCAGCCGCGGCCGCAGGCCGCGCATAGCGGCGGCACGAACGCCGTCGCGACCGTATCGAGGAGGCCCATGGGCCGATCGTCCGGGCCCTCGGCGCGCGCGTGGCGCGCCGAATGTCAAATGTGTGTCAAGCCTTCGTGGCGTGCGCTGCGATGGCGCCGATCAGGATGCCCTCAGCCGGCACCTCGGCGGCTTCGAGCAGGATCGAGTCGCGGACGATCGCGCCGTCGCCGATCCGGCAGCCGTCGCCGACTATCGCCGGGCCCTCGATCCGCACGCCGGCGCCGATCTCGACCCCCTCGCCGACGAGGACAGGCGCCTTCACCTCCGCCTCGCCGAGCGGGCTGGCGGAGCGCACCCCCTCGCTCACTCGCGGCGCCCCCGGCTCGACCGCGACCGCGCCGTGCAGGGCGTCGAGGTTCCCCTGACGCAGCTCGTCGAGGTTGCCGATGTCGTTCCAGTAGGCGTCGATCTCGTGCGAGTAGAAGGGCACGTCGCCGTCCAGCAGCGCCGGGAAGACGTCCATCGCCCAGTCGGCGAACTCGGGCGGGTCGTCGGGCCCGGCGGCCTTGCTCGTGCCGGGCTCGGGGAAGAACTCGAAGATCTCCGCGCGGAACATGTAGATGCAGGTGTTGGCCAGGTCGGAGAGCGCCTCGGCGGGGTCCGGCTTCTCCTGGAACCCCTGGATCCGCCCGTCCTCGCCGGCGATCACGACCCCGTACTGATCGGTGTCGGGCACGCGCTTGGTCGCGACCGTGGCGACGCCGTTGTGCGACTCGTGGAACTCGCGCATCGCCCTGAAGTCGATGTCGGTGAGCGCGTCGCCGGCGACCACCAGGAAGGAGCCGCCGAGGTACTCGGCCACCCTGCGCACTCCGCCGGCGGTTCCCAGCAAGTGGTCCTCGCGGCTGTAGGTGAGGTCGAGACCAAACCCCGAGCCGTCGCCGAAGTGGCTCTCGATCGTCTCGGGGAACCAGTAGAGGTTGGCGATCGCCTCACCGAAGCCGTGACGGGCGAGGAGCCGCGCGGTGTGCTCCATCACCGGCCGGTTCAGCACCGGCACCAGCGGCTTCGGCATCGCGTAGGTGATCGGCCGCAGCCGGGTGCCGAGCCCGGCGGCGAGAATCATCGCTCTCATCGACTCAGGCGGTCCAGCCCCGTCAATAGCGGTAGTGATCGGGCTTGTAGGGGCCCTCGACCGGGATGCCGAGGTAGGCCGCCTGCCCCTCAGAGAGCTCGGTGAGGTTGACGCCGAGCGCCTCGAGGTGCAACCGCGCGACCTTCTCGTCGAGGTGCTTGGGCAGCACGGTGACGTCCTTGGCCATGAACCCGTCGGGCTGGCCGTAGAGCTCGATCTGCGCGATCACCTGGTTGGTGAACGAGTTCGACATGACGAAGCTCGGGTGCCCCGTTGCGTTGCCGAGGTTGAGCAGGCGGCCCTCGGAGAGGAGGATGATCGAGTGGCCGTCGGGGAAACGCCACTCGTCGACCTGCGGCTTGATCTCGACCCTCTCGGCGGGAGACGCTTCGAGCCCGGCGACGTCGATCTCGTTGTCGAAGTGGCCGATGTTGCCGACGATCGCGTTGTGCTTCATCCGGGCCATGTGGCCGGCGGTGATGATGTCCCGGTTGCCGGTGGCGGTAATGAAGATGTCGGCGGTCTCGACGACGTCCTCGATCGTCCGCACCTCGTAGCCGTTCATCGCCGCCTGCAGGGCGCAGATCGGGTCGATCTCGGTGACGACCACGCGGGCCCCCTGGCCGCGCAGCGACTCGGCGCAGCCCTTGCCGACGTCGCCGTAGCCGCAGACGACGGCGACCTTGCCGCCGATCATCACGTCGGTGGCGCGGTTGATCCCGTCGATCAGCGAGTGACGGCAGCCGTAGAGGTTGTCGAACTTCGACTTGGTGACCGAGTCGTTGACGTTGATCGCCGGGAAGAGCAGGTCGCCGGTCTCGGCCAGCTGATAGAGCCGGTGCACGCCGGTGGTCGTCTCCTCGGTGACCCCCTTGATCCCCGCGGCGATCTGGGTCCAGCGCTGCGGGTCGGCTTCGAGCGAGCGCTGCAGGGTCTCGAGCACGACGCGGAACTCCTCCGAGTCGGCCGAGGCCGGGTCGGGCACGGCGCCCGCCTTCTCGAACTCGACGCCCTTGTGGACGAGCAGGGTGGCGTCGCCGCCGTCGTCGAGGATCATGTTCGGGCCCTCGCCGTCGGGCCAGAGCAGGGCCTGCTCGGTGCACCACCAGTACTCCTCCAGGGTCTCCCCTTTCCAGGCGAAGACCGGGATGCCGGCGGCGGCGATCGCGGCCGCGGCATGGTCCTGCGTGGAGAAGATGTTGCAGCTGGCCCAGCGCACCTCGGCGCCGAGCGCGACCAGGGTCTCGATCAGCACCGCCGTCTGCACCGTCATGTGGAGCGAGCCGGTAATCCGCGCCCCCTGCAGCGGCTGCTCGGCCGCGAACTCCTCGCGGGTCCGCATTAGGCCGGGCATCTCCACCTCGGCGAGGGAGATCTCCTTGCGGCCGAAGTCGGCGAGGCCGATGTCGGCGACTTTGTAGTCAGTGGTGGCGGTTGCCATCGGTTCCTTTCGTCTCGATCGGTCGGCCAAGGATACGGAGCCTGCGGGCCGTCGGGGGTCCCCTCCCGGGCCGCTTCGCGGGAGTCCCCGCGGAGGGGACCCCCGACGGACCCTCCTCTCCCGAACTATGGCCGACCGAGGGCGGTCTTGAGCTTGTCGATCG
>JBKPOW010000024.1:0-4879 GCA_046733275.1 Actinomycetota bacterium | reverse complement strand
CTCATTTCCCGCTAGGCGCATAGATGTCCCGCCATGGTCATCTCGATAGACGGGCCGGCCGGCGCGGGCAAGTCGACCGTCGCCCGCGCCGTCGCCGCGCGGCTCGGCTTCACCTATCTCGACTCGGGGGCGATGTATCGCTGCGTGGCGCTGGCCGCGCTCGAGCGCGGCGCGGATGTCAACGACCCCGAGGCCGTCGGCGCCATGGCGGGAGCGCTGCGGATCGATCTCGACGGCGACCGGGTCGAGCTCGACGAGCGTGACGTAAGCGCCGCGATCCGCGAGCCCCGCGTCACCGAGGCAGCCTCGCGTGTTTCGGTCCACCGGCCGGTGCGCGAGGCGATGGTGGCGCGTCAGCGGCAGCTGATCGAGGCTGGCCGCTACGTCGCCGAGGGGCGCGACATCGGCACCGTGGTCAGCCCCGACGCGCCGCTCAAGGTCTTCCTCACGGCCTCGGCCGGGGAGCGCGCCCGCCGCCGCGCCGTCCAGACGGGAGCGGACGAGGCCGCCGTCCTCGCCGCCCAGCGCGAGCGCGACGCGCGCGACCAGACCCGCGCCCACAGCGCCCTGCGCCCGGCCGAGGACGCGGTCGAGATCGACACCACCGGCCTCGCGCTCGACCAGGTCGTCGCCCGAATCGTCGCCCTCGCCCGCGAGCGGGGCCTCGCGTGAGGGCGCCCACGGTCGCCGTCGTCGGCTTCCCCAACGTCGGCAAGAGCACGCTGGTCAACCGGCTCGCCGGCGGGCGCGAGGCGGTCACCCACGCCGAGCCCGGTGTCACCCGAGATCGCAAGCGGGTCCCCTGCGAGTGGAACGGCGCCTCCTTCGAGCTGCTCGACACCGGCGGCATCGACCTCGCCGACGAGGGCGAGCTGGCCGAGGACGTCCAGCGGCAGGCGCGGATCGGCATCGCCGAGGCCGACCTGATCCTGCTCGTCGTCGACGGGCGCGCCGGCATGCGCGCCGGCGACGCCGAGCTGGCCAGGACCCTGCGCGACGCCGAGGTGCCCGTTCTCGTCGTCGTCAACAAACTCGACCGGCCGGGCGACGAGCACCTCACCGCCGAGTTCCACGGCCTCGGCCTCGGCGACCCGATCGCCGTCTCGGCGACCCACGGCCTCGGCAGCGGCGACCTGCTCGACCGCATCGTCGAGCAGCTCGGCGAGCTGCCGCTGGCGCCGCTGGGGGAGACGCCGGTTCACGTCGCCGTCGTCGGCCGTCCCAACGCGGGCAAGTCCTCGCTCGTCAACGCCTTTCTCGGCAGCGAGCGCGTGATCGTCTCCGAACGAGCCGGCACCACCCGCGACGCGATCGACACCGAGCTCGAGGTCGAAGGCCGCCCCGTCCTGCTGGTCGACACGGCCGGCCTGCGGCGGCGCTCCAAGGTCGCCGGCTCGGTCGACTACTACGCCCAGCTGCGCTCCGAGCTGGCGGTAGAGCGGGCCGACGTCGCGATCGTCGTCTGCGACGCCGGCGACGGGGTCACCGCGGAGGACCTGCGCATCGCCGAGCTGGCGATGCGGGCCGGCTGCGCCACGCTGCTGGCGCTCAACAAGTGGGACATCGGCACGACCGACGTTGACGACGCTCGCGCGCGGGTCGAGCGCAAGCTACGGCTGCGGCCGGAGGTTGTCACCTGCTCGGCGCTCAGGGGCCGCAACGTCGCCAAGCTGCTGCCCAAGGCGCTCGAGCTCAGCGACCGGGCGGCGCGGCGCATCCCGACGCCGGAGCTGAACCGCTTCGTCGCCGATGTGGTCGCGACGAATCCGCCGCCCTCGCGCCGCGGCCGCCGCCTGCGCCTCTACTACGCCGCGCAGATCGGCGAGAGCCCGCCGCGCTTCGCGATCCAGGTCAACGACCGCAAGCTGATCGTCCGCGACTGGACCTACCACCTGGAGAACAGGATGCGGGAGACCTACGGCCTCGAGGGAATCCCGCTCATCATCGACTTCGTCCCGCACTCGGGGCGGCGCGGAGGCCGTTGACGCGACACCCTCGGTCGCGCGTCCACCGGTACATTTCCGTCATGCCAAACATCGAGCCGCTTGCTGAGGGGGAGTACCTGTTCACGTCCGAGTCGGTCACCGAGGGCCACCCGGACAAGATCTGCGACCAGATCTCCGACGCCGTGCTCGACGCGGTGATGGCGGGCGACCCCGAGGGCCGCGTCGCCTGCGAGACCCTGGTCAACACCGGGATGGCGGTCGTCTCCGGTGAGATCTCGACCGAGGTCCACCTCAACGTGCCCGAGCTGGTCCGCGAGACGATCCGCAAGATCGGCTACGACCACGGCGACTACGGCTACCACTGCGACCACATCTCGGTCCTCGTCTCGCTCGACAAGCAGTCGCCCGACATCGCCCAGGGGGTCGACGCCTCGCACGAGACCCGCAGCGGCTCGACCGACGACGATTTGCTGATCGCCGGTGCGGGGGACCAGGGGATGATGTTCGGCTACGCCACCGACGAGACCGAGGCGCTGATGCCGATGCCGGTCCACCTCGCCCACCGGCTGGCCGAGCGTCTCGCCGCGGTGCGCAAGGACGGCACGCTCGACTACCTCGGCCCCGACGGCAAGACCCAGGTGACCGTGCGTTACAGCGGCGGCCGCCCGGTCCAGGTCGAGAAGCTCTTGATCTCGACCCAGCACGCGGCCGAGGTCGAGTCCGAGCAGACGATCAAGCCGGCCCTCTGGCAACACGTGGTGATGCCGGTGCTGACCGCCGAGGCGGCGGGGATGTTCGACGAGGCGCAGCTGCGCGAGGGCTTCCTCGTCAACCCGACCGGCAAGTTCGTCATCGGCGGCCCAGTTGGCGACGCCGGCCTCACCGGCCGCAAGATCATCGTCGACACCTACGGCGGCATGGCCCGCCACGGCGGCGGCGCCTTCTCCGGCAAGGACCCGTCGAAGGTCGACCGCTCGGCCGCCTACGCCGCCCGTCACGTCGCCAAGAACGTCGTCGCCGCCGGCCTGGCGCGGCGCTGCGAGGTGCAGGTCGCCTACGCGATCGGCGTCGCCCACCCGGTCTCGCTGATGGTCGAGACCTTCGGCACCGGCAGCCTGCCCGACATGGAGATCTCGCGCCTGGTCGAAGCGGAGTTCGATCTCCGCCCGGGCGCCTTCCGCCGCTACCTCGACCTGCACCGCCCGATCTTCCAAAAGACCGCCGCCTACGGCCACTTCGGCCGCCAAGACGACGACTTCACCTGGGAGAAGACGGACCGCGCGGATGCATTGCGCGAGGCCGCGGGCTCAGCAGCGGCAACCCCTGCCTGAGTCTTCGCGACCCTACCGGGAGGGCGGCTGCGCCTCGCCGAGACCGTGGGTCCCTGAGGCCGAGGCGCCGGTCGCCTGGTCCACCCTGTGGACCACGTTCTCCGGGTTGGCGACGCCGGCGAAGACGAAGTTGTAGTCGTCGGTCGCGGCGGTGTCGAAGTCGACGTCGCCGATCTGCATCACCCGCTGGTAGATCGACTGGCGGTAGTTGACGTTCTGCACGCGCTCCAGGCGCGTCTCCTGGACCTCGCGCGAGACCATCCCGCGCTTGATGTTGAGGCGCCGGTCGGTGATCGTGTAGGTGGTCGCGACCCGCTTGACGAAGCCGATCAGGACGGTGAGGCCGAGCACGGCGAGGACAACGATGAAGACGGCGCCGTCGCCGCCGATCAGCTTCGCGAGCACGCCGGCGATCGCCGCCGCGAGCACGCCCTTCAAATAGAACCCGAGGATCGCCCGCCAGGACGGGTGGCCCTGGAAGATCACCCGCTCGCCTGGGCTGAGGTTGAGAGCCATCGCCGCGCAGGATATCCCGGCCGTCCGCCTCCCTCCATACCGTCAGCGCCAATGGCGATCGCCAAGGTCGAGCCGTTGACCACCGCCCGTGCTGTGCGCGGCCCCTTCGACTACCGCCTGCCGGCGGAGATGGCCGACCTCGAGGTCGGCAGGGTCGTCCGCATACCCTTTGGCCGCCAGCGCCTGCTCGGCGTGGTGGTCGAGCTGGCCGAGAGCTCGGAGCTGCCGCCCGAGCGCCTCGCCGAGCCGCTCGAGGCGCTCGAGACCGGCGTGCCGGCGGAGCTGGTCCGGCTCGGCCTCTGGGTGGCGCGCGAATACTGCTCGACGCCGTCGCGCGGGCTGCGCCTGACGCTGCCGCCCAACCCGGGAGTGCGCAAGCGCCGCGAGCGGCCGCGGGTCGAGCACGAGGGGGTGGGCGAGGCCGAGGCGGGCGCGCCGCGGCTGCTCGACGAGCAGTCGCGGGCGGTCGAGTCGATCGTCGCCGGCCTCGACGCCGAGGCCGGAGCCCGCCGCAGCCTCCTGCTCCACGGGGTCACCGGCTCGGGCAAGACCGAGGTCTACCTGGCCGCGGTCGAGGCGGCGATCGCCCGCGGCCTCGGCGCGATCGTCCTCGTCCCCGAGATCGGCCTCGCGCCGCAGGCGGTGGCGCGCTTCCGGGCGCGGCTCGGCGACCGCTTCGCCGTGCTCCACTCCGCACTGACCCCCGGCGACCGCTATGACGAGTGGCGGCGCCTGCGCAGCGGCGAGGCGAGCGTCTGCGTCGGCCCCCGCTCAGCCGTCTTCGCGCCCGTGCGCAACCTCGGCCTGATCGTGATCGACGAGGAGCACGACCCCTCTTACAAGCAGGAGGGCGACCCCTGCTACGACGCCCGCGCCGTCGCCCGCCGCCGCGCCGAGGAATGCGGGGCGGCGCTCGTCGCCGGCACGGCGACGCCGCGGCCGGAGTCGTGGCTGGAGCTGCCGCGAGTGGAGCTTCCGCGTCGCGTCGACGGCCGGCCGATGCCGCCGGTGAAGGTGCTCGACATGCGCCAGGCCGATCCGCGCTCCGGCGCCCTGCATCCCGAGACTTGGGCGGCGCTGCAGAGC
>JBKPOW010000023.1:0-2027 GCA_046733275.1 Actinomycetota bacterium | reverse complement strand
GCGGAACATGAGCCGGAATAGCGCCGCCTGCAAAGAGCCGATCTGGGTGCGCTCGTAGACGACGTCGCCGGGACCCGAGTGCATGTGCAGGACGACGCGGCGGCGCAGGGACTTGGCGAGCAGGACGACGAACGACTTGCGCAGCATGCTGCCCCGCACGGTGGCGTGGACGTGGACGATCCTGCCGCGGCCGCGCAGGCTCCACCAGGCAAGCCTCCACAGGCTCAGACAGTAGACGGCCAGACGCTCCCACCAATCCGTGCTGTGGTGCGTGGCGACGAATTCCAGCCGGTAGCGCTCGCCGAGCGGCGAGGCGAAGAGGCCGCGCATCACCGCTCGCATGCCGCCGCGCACGTCGGGGCCGAGCTGCAGAACCCGCGGACGCTCAGCCGCCACGGTCCTCCTCCCCGCTGGGCGGAGCGACGTTGCTGACGTCGCCGGCGCCCGGCAGGGCCGGCGGCGGACCCCAGCGACGGCGATAGAAGTCGAGCAGACCGCGCGCGGTCCCGACGCATAGCGCCCACGGCTCGGCCGGCGAGCCCCGGCGCAGGCGCAGGCCGCGGGCGAGCACGCGGGCGAGCTCGAGCAGCACCTCGAACGCGGCTCGGGCGCTCGCCAGAGCAAGGCCGCCGATGCCGGCGGTGCGCCAGGAGTAGGCGGCCCCGTTGCGGGTCATCAGGTAGGACCAGGGACCCGGGCGGCCCGGGCCTCCCGGCGCCTGGTCGGCGACCGCGGCGAGGACCACGCCGACGCGGAAGCCCGCCCGCCGGGCGCGCAGGCAGAGCTCGGCCTCCTCGTAGTAGCTCCAGAAGCGCTCGTCGAAGCGGCCGACCCGCTCCAGCACCGCGGTGCGCACCAAGATCGTGCCGCCGTCGATCCAGTCGCAAGGAGCGATCCCGTCCTCGGCCTCGGGCTTCTCGGTGCGATGCCTCATCCCGCCGCCGAGTAGGCTCTGGCCGCCGAAGGAGAACGGCCGCTCGGTGTCCGCAAAGACCAGCGCCGGACCGAGCAGCCCGTGCTCCGGGTGCGCCTTCGCGGCTTCGACCAGACGGGCGAGGGCGCCGGGACGCAGGCGGGCGTCGTGGGTGAGCAGCAGGAGCAGCTCGCAGCCGCGCCCGAGCTGGCGCTCGATGCCGCAATTCATGCCGGCGGCGTAGCCGAGGTTGTGGCTTGAACGCAGCAACTCAACGCCAGCCGGCAGCGCCGGGTCGGGTTCGCCCGGCAGGGCCGGATTGTGGACGACGAGGACCCGGCCGGCCGGCATGCCCTCGGCGAGTAGCGAGGCCAGCAACGGCCCGCACTCACCGCCGCCGCCGTAGCTCAGCACGACGGCGCGAGGCGAGTCGTCGACGTCGCCGCCGCCTGGCCGTCGCGCCGCCTGGCTCATACCGGGCCGGCGACCGAGTGGCGGCGGCGCAGGGGCCGGAACTCGAGCTGCCTGGGCAAGAACCCGCGCCGCGTGGCGATCAGCCAGTAGGGGATCGCGTAGATCGTCGTCGCGAGGGCAAGCCAGAGAATCGCGCTCAACCGGCCGTCGGGAACGCCGACCGCGAGCGCCAGGGTCGCGGGCGGGACGCCGAGCCCGAGCGCCAGCGCGCCCGGCGGCACGACGCCGGCAAGCAGGTCATGCAGCGGCAACTGGAAGAGCCGCAGGAAGCGGGCATTGAAGAGCAGGCTGCCGAAGGTGACGGCCAGGAAGGTGCCGAGGACAACGCCCCAAAGGCCCAGCGGCGGCGCCAGCGCGACGGTGAGGACGACGTTCAGCGCCGCGATCAGCGCCGCGTTGGCGGAGGCGACGCCCGGGTGGCCGGCGCCGATCGCGATCGTGGAGCCGACCCCGGTGGTGATGTTGACCAGGTAGGCCAGGGTGAGGAAGGGGACGAGCAGCTCGGCGTCGCCGGGCGCCGTCTTCAGCCAGGCGATCAGCAAGAACGGCGCCGTCACCGAGACCAGGGTGAAGAGGGGGAAGGCAATCGCGCAGCTGCGCAGCGTGTAGCGGCGGTACATCGCGCCGATCACCCCCCTTC
>JBKPOW010000022.1:0-15293 GCA_046733275.1 Actinomycetota bacterium | reverse complement strand
ATCTCACCCACGTCCCGGCAATCTTCGAGCGCCTCGAAGCGCTCTCAGACCTCGACCACGGTTAATCCGTTGACGCCGGAGAGGGCGTAGAAGTCGTGGTCCTGAGTAACCACTGGAATAGAGCGCGCGGCGGCGGTCGCGGCAATCCAGAGATCGTTGGCGCTGATACTTCGACCAGAAGCAGTCAAATAGGCGCGCATCCCCGCCCAAGCGCCGGCAACCTCATGGTCGACCGGAAGAGTGGCAGTGCCGGAGATCCTCTCCAGGGTCATGAGCCGCCGGTCGCGGCTCATGATGTCCGGGGCCGCGAGCACGCCTGCCCGCAACTCCGCCACGGTGACGATTGAGATGGCCGCACTCTTAGGCAGGGCCTCCGCCCGAATGGTCCGGCCCATCTCCGCCGCAACTAGAACGGAGGTGTCAAGCAGCCCTACGCCGACCCGATCTGCGCTCACAGGATCGGCCCGAGGTCCTCGGTCGTTTCGTCCCTCAGCTTTGCCAGATCTGCTCCCCAGGTCGGGTCGCCATCGGCGATGGCGCGGATCTCCATCACGTCTGCGGGACTCAACCAGCGCGGCGCATCCTCGGAACGATGCGGGACCAGGTCCGCAATTGGCTTTCCCCGCACCGTGATGACCACGGTCTCGCCGGCCTCGACCCGACGCAGGACACCGGCGGTGTCGTTCCTCAGCTCCCTGGTCGCAACTTCTACCATTGTGCTACGAGCGTAGCATCCGCTTCACACGGTAAACGGCCAAGTAGGATTGCCGGCCGATGGTTCTCTACACCTGCGGGCAGAAGAAACGGGGGCCGGGCGCGGTGCATCCCTGCGCCAAGGCGGCGAAGGCGCTCGACGCGGCGGGATATCGGTACGAGCTGCGCGTGGTTGGCACCTACCGGCTGATGCCGTGGACCTGGGGCAGCCGCGACGAGGAGCGGGCCGAGGTGCGCAGGCTGAGCGGCACCAACGAGGTGCCGATCCTGGTGCTCGACGATGGCGAGGTCGTCTCCGGCTCGAGCACGATCGCCCACTGGGCGAAGGAGCACCCCGCCGCTCGCGGATGAACTTCTGTCGTCTTTTGACCCCTATGGGGTCATCAACGCGACAGAAGTCTTAGGCGACGACCGGCTCGGGCTCGCGCGTTGGGCGGCGCGCGGTGAGGACGACCGGGGTGCCGTCCTTGGGCGAGAGAGTGATGTTGCGGCGGCCGATCTTCTCCGGCGCCGGGTTCGCCTTGTGCAGCTCGCAGCGGGTCAGCACCTCGCGCAGCACGATCCGCATCTCGAACTCGGCGAAGGCGGCGCCGAGACAGCGGCGGATGCCGCCGCCGAAGGGGACCCAGGCGTAGGTGTCGGGCGCCTCGTCGAGAAAGCGCTCGGGCCGGAAGGCGAAGGGCTCGGGGTAGGCGTCGGCGCGGGTGTGGGCGAGCCAGATCGCGGGCGTGACGTCGGTCCCGGCCGGCAGCGTCAGGCCGGCGACCTCGAGGTCTTTGGCGAGGCGCCGCCCGGCGAGAGGCACCACCGGCCGCAGGCGCAGCGACTCGGCGATCGTCGCCCGCAGGTAGTCCTCCTCGCCCGCCTGCAATGACTCGCGCAGCTTCGCCAGCTCGCGCGGGTGGCGCAGCAGCAGGTCGAAGGTCCAGGCGAGCGCCGTCGCCGTCGTCTCGTGGCCGGCGAGCAGCAGGGTCATCAGCTGGTCGCGCAGGTCCTCGTCGCTCATCGCCTCGCCGTCCTCGAAGCGAGCCAGCATCAGCTGGGAGAGGATGTCGTCGCGCTCCTCCAGGTCCTCGCGCTTGCGGTGCTCGGCGATCTCGGCGTAGAGCAGCTCGTCGACCGCCTGGAGCTGGGCCTCGAACCTGGCCCACGGCCCGCGACCGCCGAAGCGTCGCGCGGCCAGGCCGATCAGCTGGGCGAAGGGCGACGCCGTTTCCTCCAGCACCTTGGTGAGGAGGACGCGCAGGCGCTCCAGGCGGGGACCCTCGGTGACGCCGAAGACGACGCGCAGGATCACCTCCAGCGTCATCGCCTGCATGTGCGGGTGGATCGCGAACTTCCCGCCGAGCGGCCAGGAGTCGATCTCGCGATCGACGATCTCGCTGACGATCGGCTCGTAGGAGCGCATCCGCTCGCCGTGGAAGGCGGGCAGCATCAGCTTGCGGTGGGCGAGGTGGTCGGCGCCCTCGATCACCAGCACCGAGCGCGGGCCGACGACCGGGGTGAGCACGACCTCGCGCCCCGGCGGCAGCCCGTGCGAGCGCTCCGTGTAGAGGGCCTTGATCGCGGCCGGGTCGGAGATCATCACCATCGGCCGCTCGAAGCCGAGGAACCTGACGCTGAACGAGTCGCCGTACCGCTCCCGGCACTCCTGCATGAAGGGCAGCGGCCGCAGCGCCCAGCGCAGCGTCTGCACCAGCGGCGGCGACTTCGGTTCCGGCGGCAGCATCGCCGCATAGGGTCGCAGACGACAGCGGCGAGGATGCTCCGCTGCGCCGATGGTTAGCATCGGCTTAATGTCAGCCGTCGCCGATCTGAAGCTCCACTCCTCCGGGAAGGTGCGCGAGATTTACGAGTGGGAGGACGACCTGCTGATGGTGGCCTCGGACCGGATCTCGATCTACGACGTGGTGATGCCAACGCCGATCCCCGACAAGGGCAAGGTGCTCAACCGGATCTCCGAATTCTGGTTCGAGCTGACCGGCGAGATCGTCCCCAACCACTTCCTTTCCAGCGACGTGCCCGAGGAGGTGGCCGAACGCGGCATGCGGGTGCGGCGGCTGGAGATGTACCCGGTGGAGTGCGTCGTGCGCGGCTACCTCTCCGGCTCCGGCTGGAAGGAATACGAGGCGGGGGGCGCCGTCTGCGGGATCGAGCTGCCGAGCGGGCTGCGTGAGTCCGACAGGCTGCCCGAGCCGATCTTCACGCCGGCGACCAAGGCCGAGATCGGCGACCACGACGAGAACGTCGACTTCGACCGCGCGGCGGAGATCGTCGGCGACCGGGCGCTGATGGAGGAGCTGCGGCGGATCTCGATCGAGGTCTACCAGCGCGGCGCCGAGCACGCGGCCGAGCGCGGCATCATCCTCGCCGACACCAAGTTCGAGTTCGGCAGCCACGCCGGCGCCGAGATCGTCCTCGGCGACGAGGTGCTCACCCCCGACTCCTCGCGCTTCTGGCCGGCCGACCGCTACGAGCCAGGCAAGACGCAGCCGTCCTTCGACAAGCAGTTCGTGCGCGACTGGGCAACGGCCGCCGGTTGGGACAAGACGCCACCGGCGCCGGAGCTGCCGGCCGACGTGACCGAGCAGACGCGGGCCAAGTACGTCGAGGCCTACGAGCGCATCACGGAGCGCTCCTTCTAGTGCGGAGCCGGCGCTGATGGCGAAGGCGCGGGTCCTGATCCGGCCGAAGGAGGGAATCCTCGACCCGCAAGGCAAGGCGGTCGAGCGGGCGCTGCCGGCGCTCGGCTTCGAGGGGGTGGAGCACGTGCGGGTCGGGCGGATGGTGGAGCTGGAGGCGGAGGACCCGGCGAGGCTTCCGGAGCTCTGCGAGAAGCTGCTCGCCAACCCGCTGATCGAGGACTATGAGATAGAGAGCATCGACGGCGCCTGATGCGCTGGGGTGTTCTTCAATTTCCTGGCTCCTGTGACGAGCGGGACGCCCTGCTCGCCTGCGAGCTGGCCGGTGGCGAGGCGCGGTTGGTCTGGCACGAGGATCGCGACCTCACCGGCATCGACGCGGTCGTCGTCCCCGGCGGCTTCTCCTACGGCGACTACCTGCGGGCGGGGGCGATCGCCCGCTTCTCCCCGGCGATGGAGGCGGTCGCCGAGTTCGCCGCCGCGGGCAGCCCGGTGCTGGGGATCTGCAACGGCTTCCAGGTGCTCTGCGAGACCGGCCTCCTCCCCGGCGCCTTGCTCCGCAACGAGAGCATGCGCTTCACCTGCCGCCAGGTCGAGCTGATCGCAACATTTCCCGGGTCAGAGCCCGGGAAAAGCTTCGATGAAGCCGGCGAGAGGCTCTCGATTCCCGCCAAGCACGGCGAAGGGCGCTACTGGGCGCCCGAGGAGATGCTCGACCAGCTCGAGGCGAACGGCCAGGTCGCCTTCCGCTACGCGCCCGGGCAGAACCCGAACGGCTCGGCGCGCGACATCGCCGGGGTGCGTAACGCGGCCGGCAACGTGCTCGGACTGATGCCCCACCCCGAGCACGCGGTCGACGCGATGACCGGCTCGACCGACGGGTTGCGCGTTTTCGAGGCCCTCGCCGGAGCGCGGGCGTGAGCGCTCCGGCCGCAAGCAGCTCGCCCCACCGCGAGCTCGGCCTGACCGACGCCGAGTTCGAGTTGATCCGCGAGAAGCTGGGCCGGGAGCCAAACGGGGTCGAGCTGGCGATGTTCAGCCTGCTCTGGTCCGAGCACTGCGCCTACAAGCACTCGCGCAAGCTGCTGCGCCGGCTGCCGACCGAGGGCGAGCGGGTGGTGATGGGGCCGGGCGAGAACGCCGGCGCGGTCGACGTCGGCAGCGGCCACGCGGTCGCCTTCAAGGTCGAGTCGCACAACCACCCCAGCGCGGTCGAGCCCTTCCAGGGGGCGGCGACCGGGGTCGGCGGCATCCTGCGCGACGTCTTCGCCCTCGGCGCTCGGCCGATCGCGATCCTCGACTCGCTGCGCTTCGGCGAGCTCGACTCGGTCCGCTCGCGCCACCTGCTCGACGGCGCGGTGCGCGGCATCGGCCACTACGGCAACTCGATCGGCGTGCCCACGGTCGGCGGCGAGATCTATTTCGAGGCCCCCTATGAGCACAACTGCCTGGTCAACGCGATGTGCGTCGGCCTCGCCAAGCGGGAGGAGATGGTGCGGGCGGCGGCGGCCGGGGTCGGCAACGCGGTCGTCCTGATGGGCGCCTCGACCGGGCGTGACGGGATCGGCGGCGCCTCCGTGCTGGCCTCGGCCGAGCTCGGCGACGGCGACGAGGCGAAGCGGCCGACGGTGCAGATCGGCGACCCGTTCGAGGAGTCGAAGGTGCTGGAGTGCTGCCTGGAGCTGCTGGGGAAAGGACTGCTGGTCTCGCTGCAGGACCTCGGCGCCGCCGGGCTGACCTCTTCGGCGAGCGAGATGGCCTCGGCGGGCGGCGTCGGGATCGAGATCGACGTGGCGCGGGTGCCGCTGCGCGAGGCCGACATGGAGCCCTTCGAGATCATGGTCTCGGAGTCGCAGGAGCGGATGCTGGCGGTGGTCGAGCGGGCCAGGGTGGCCGAGGTGATCGCCGTCTGCGAGAAATGGCAGACCGGCGCGGCGGAGATCGGCGCCGTCACCGACGACCGCCAAGTGCGGGTGCTGCGCGGGGGCGAGGTCGTCGGCGAGATGCCGGTCGAGGCGCTGGTCGACGGCTGCCCGCTCTACGACCTCGAGCCGGCCGAACCGGAAGGATGGATCTACGGCAACCGAACCACGCTGGCCCAGGGCGTCTCGCCCGAGGAAGAGCTGCTCGCCCTGCTCGCCTCGCCCAGCATCGCCTCCAAGCGCTGGGCCTTCGAGCAGTACGACTCGATCGTCGGCTCGCGCACGGCGCGGCGGCCGGAGAGCTCCGACGCGGCGGTGCTGGCGATCCCCGAGGCCGACACCGCGATCGCGGTCTCGATCGACGGCAACGGCCGCCGGGTCGCCTGCGACCCCTACGCCGGCACGGTCGAGGCGGTGCTCGAGTGCGCCCAGAACCTCGCCTGCGCCGGGGCGGAGCCGCTCGGCCTGACCAACTGCCTCAACTTCGGCAATCCGGAGAAGCCGACACCGGCATGGCAGCTCGACCGCTCGGTGCAGGGCCTGGCCGACGCCTGCGAGGCGCTCGGCGTGCCGGTCGTCGGCGGCAACGTCTCCCTCTACAACGAGGGCCCGGAAGGGTCGATCTACCCGACCCCGGTGGTCGGCATGGTCGGCGAGCTGCCCGACCCGATCCTGGCCGCGCCGAGCGCCTTCGCCCGCGAAGGCGACGCAATCGCCCTGCTCGGCCCCTTCGAGCCCTCGCTGCGGGGATCGGAGCTGGCGAAGCTGCGCGGCGAGCTATCGCCCGGCCTGCCTCAGCCCGACGTCAGCGCGGTGGCCGCCGCCTGCGCCACCCTCCGCGCCGCGGTCCGCGCCGGCAGGGTCGCCTCCGCCCACGACGTCAGCGACGGCGGCCTCGCCTGCGCCCTGGCCGAGTGCGCGATCGGCTCCGGCCTCGGCTGCGAGGTCGACCTTCAGCACCTGCGCGAGCGCGGCTGCTCGCCCGAGGAGGCGCTCTTCGGCGAGGGGCCAGGCGGCTTCCTGGTCAGCGGCGAGCGCGAGCGGCTGGAGGCGCTGGCGGCCGACGGCGTCGAGCTCCTCCCGCTGGGCAGGGTCGGCGGCGAGAGGATCGAGATCGCCGCCGGCGATCGCAGCCTCGAGGTCGCGCTTGGGGACGCCGAGCGCGCCTGGCGATCCCTCGCCGAGCGGCTCGACGCCCCCGCGACCTAGCCCTACTTCGGTAGCCCTACCTAAGTCAGCGGTAGGCGCCGTGGGTACGGTCGCCGGCGATCAGGCGGTAGAGGAAGAGCAGCAGCAGCGAACCGGCGATCGCGATCAGCCAGGTGCCGATGTCGAAGAACTCGTCCAGGTCGCCGATGTCTAAGGCGCTGGCGATGAACCCCCCGACCAGGGCGCCGGCAATCCCGATCAGCATCGTGACGATGATGCCGCCGGGGTCGTCGCCGGGCATGATCAGCTTCGCGATCGCTCCGGCGCACAGGCCGAGCACGATCCAACCGATGATCCCCATGAGCAACCCCTTTCACAGTTGACGGTGGTCAGCGGCTACCTACCCGGAGCCGAACCGGGCGAAACTGGACCGCGGCGAGCGGGCCGAGCCCGCTGCTACCCTGCCGGAGTAGGCAGTCTGCCTGCGCGTCACGTCCTTCTCACACGCGAGGAAAGCGCGCTTTGACTCCGCCCCAGGGGCAGCCGATAGATCGCGATTCGCCGCGCGAGGAATGCGGCGTCTTCGGCGTATACGCACCCGGCCACGACGTCGCCCGCCTCGCCTACTTCGCCCTCTACGCGCTGCAGCACCGCGGCCAGGAGTCGGCCGGGATCGCCACCTGCGAGGGCGGCCACATCACCACGATGCGCGACTCGGGCCTCGTCTCCCAGGTCTTCGACGAGGAGAAGCTGCGCGCCCTGGAGGGCGACATGGCGATCGGCCACGTGCGCTACTCGACCACCGGCGGCGGCTCCTGGGAGAACGCGCAGCCGGTCTGGCGCGACGACGGCCGCGAGCTGGCGCTCGGCCATAACGGCAACCTGACCAACGCGGTCGAGCTGTGGGGGCAGCTGAAGGAGGATGGGATCGCCTTCCGCGGCACCTCCGACTCGGAGATCATCGCCGCGCTGATCTCCTCGCACGAGGGCAAGCTGGTCGAGGACGCCGTCGCCGACGTGATGCCGCGCCTGCAGGGCGCCTACTCGACCGTGGTGATGACCAAGCGGGCGATCGTCGCCTTCCGCGACCCGCACGGCGTGCGGCCGCTCTCGCTGGGGCGGCTGGGCGAGCGCTTCGTCGTCGCCTCGGAGAGCTGCGCCTTCGACATCATCGGCGCCGAGCTGCTGCGCGAGGTCCGCCCCGGCGAAATGGTCTCGCTGACCGAGCGCGGCCTGGAGACGCGCCAGGTGGTCAAGGCCGGACGGCCCGCCCACTGCGTCTTCGAGCACATCTACTTCTCCCGCCCCGACAGCCGTCTCGAGGGCAAGGTGCTGCAGCAGGTGCGCGGGCGGATGGGCGAGATCCTCTGGAGCGAGGCGCCGGTCGACGCCGACCTGGTGATCTCGGTGCCGGACTCGGGCAACCCGGCGGCGGCCGGCTTCGCCCGCGCCTCGGGGCTGCCGCGCGACGACGGCCTGATCAAGAACCGCTACGTCGCCCGCACCTTCATCCAGCCCGGTCAGGAGCTGCGCAAGCACGGGCTGCGGCTGAAGTTCAACCCGCTGCCGGAGATCGTCTCCGGGCAGCGGATCGTCGTCGTCGACGACTCGATCGTGCGCGGCAACACGACCCGGCAGATCGTCGGCATGCTGCGCGACGCCGGCGCCCGCGAGGTCCACCTGCGGATCTCGGCGCCGCCGATCCGCCACCCGTGCCATTACGGGGTCGACATGTCGACCCGCGAGGAGATGATCGCCCACGAGCGGACGATCGAGGAGATCGCCGACGAGCTCGGCGCCGACTCGCTCGCCTACCTCTCGATGGAGGGCATCTACGAGGCGGTCGGCACGCCGCCCGAGGACCACTGCGACGCCTGCTTCACCGGGCGGTACCCACTTGGCGATCCGGTCGAGGCCAACGGCAAGTTCGCCCTGGAGGACATCGCCGTCGTGCCGGCCGGCGGCTAGGGCGTCAGGTCGCGGACGATCTCCGCCGCCGGGCGGATCTCGACGATGCGGGCGACGGTCTCGCCGGCGTAGAGCGGGCCGGCTTCGAGCAGGGTCTTGGGGCCGTCATCGGTCGGGCCTTGGGGGGTCAGCATCCGGCTCTCTGGACGTTGAGCGCGGATCAGGCGGCGCTGAATCGAAGTCGGAGCGAAGCGGGCCCCGAGACCGCTGAGCCGGTTGAGTGCTCGGTTGAGTATGGGGACCTCGCCATCCTCGCCCAGATGATGCTCGGTAGCAGCGTTACGGACCACGCGGTGAGGAGCGGGCCAGGCGAAGCCGAAAAGCTCGGTAAGGAGCGTCTCTTCCGCATCGAGCAAGCGCCGCTTGTATTCGGGGTGGGCCTGGCTCTCCTCCGAGAGCAGAAAGCGGGTGCCGGCGACCGCCGCCGCGGCACCGACCTCAAGCGCCCGCTCGACGTCGGCACGCTCGGCGATCCCGCCGGCGAGCAGCAGCGGGTAATCGGCCGGCAACGCTGCCCGGATTCGCTCCAGCAGCTCGAGGGCCGAAAGGTTGCCTCGCACGTGGCCACCGGCCTCGACGCCCTGCACGATCACCGCGTCGGCGCCAGCGGCATAGGCGGCCTTCCCCTCGTTTACCGACCCGCACTGGTGGATCCAGGTGCCACCGGTGCGGCGCTTCGGTCGCCCCCAGAAGGTGACGACGACATCGGCTCTGGCCGCGGCCTCGAACCAGCTTCGCCGCACGAAAGGGAGCAAGAGGTTCACGGCGATAGGCCGATCGGTGAGCGCTCGCGCGGCACTCAACTCCCGCACGATCGCCTCGGCTCCGGAGACCGCGATCGTCCCCAGTCCACCCGCCTCGGAAACGGCAGCCGCCAACTCATGCCGGCTCAGCCCACCGCCCATGCCGGCCTGGACGACGGGGCTCTCGACGCCGAGGCTTTCGGGCAAGGTCACGCAGCGATAATGCCAATGTGGATGCCTTCAAGCTCGTCGTCCTCGCCTCCGGGTCCGGCACGAACCTGCAGGCGATCCTCGACGCGCTGCACGGGCGCGAGGGGATCGAGGTGGTCGGCGTCGGCTCCGACAAGCCCGCGGCGCGGGCGCTGGAGCGGGCGCGGGCCGCCAGCGTGGAGACGGCCGCCTTCCCTCGCGAGAAGTTCACCGGCCGCGAAGCACGCGACGCGGCGATGGCCGAGTGGATCGAGGCGCGGGGCACGGACCTCGTCGTCCTCGCCGGCTACATGCAGCTCCTCTCTCCCGCCTTCGTCGCCCGCTTCCGCCACCGCATCGTCAACGTCCACCCGGCCCTGCTGCCCGCCTTCCCCGGGCTCGACGCGATCGGCCAGGCGCTCGAGGCGGGGGTGGAGACGACCGGGGTGACCGTCCACTTCGTCGACGAGGGGGTCGACACCGGCCCGCCGATCCTGCAGCGCGAGGTGCCGGTGCCGCCGGGGCAGGACCGGACGCAGCTGGAGAAGGCGATCCACGCGGTCGAGCACGAGCTCTACCCAGAGGCGATCCGCATGATCGCGAGGGGCATGGTTAGGATCGATGCGAGCGACCCACGGGTCGTCCTGACCGATGAGTGAGGCTCCCGCAGACACCCGATCCGAGGCCGTCGCCGACGGCGCGATCCGGGTGCGCCGGGCGCTGATCTCGGTCTCCGACAAGACCGGCGTCGCCGACTTCGCCAAGACGCTGGCCGTGGCCGGGGTCGAGATCCTCTCCACCGGCGGCACCGCGACCGCGCTGCGCGAGGCCGGCCTGGAAGTGACCGACGTGGCCGAGTTCACCGGCCAGGAGGAGATCCTCGGCGGCCGGGTGAAGACGCTGCACCCGCGGCTGCACGCGGCGCTGCTGGCGCGGCGCTCGGACCCGGAGCACTTGGCGACGCTGGAGCGCGAGGGGATCGAGCCGATCGACCTGGTCTGCGTCAACCTCTACCCCTTCGAACAGACCGTCGCCGGGCACGAGGTCGACCCCGAGGTGGCGGTCGAGAACATCGACATCGGCGGGCCGACGATGATCCGCGCCGCGGCCAAGAACCACGAGGGCGTCGCCGTCGTCGTCAAACCTGAGTCCTACGACGCGGTCTCGGCCGAGCTGGAGGAGTCGGGCGGGATGATCTCCGCCTCGACCAGCCACTGGCTCGCCAACGAGGCCTTCGCCCAGATCGCCCGCTACGACGCCGCGATCAGCCGCTGGTTCTCGACCTCCTACGAGGAGTACCCCGAGCACCTCACGGTCTCCTACGAGAAGGAGCTCGACCTCTCCTACGGCGAGAACCCGCACCAGCGTGCGGCGCTCTACTCGGAGGCCGGCCTGCGCAGCCACGTCCTCTCCGGGGTGGCGAAGCTGCACGGCAAGGCGCTCTCCTTCAACAACGTGCTCGACCTCGACTCGGCGCGGCGGCTGAACGAAGACTTCGAGCCGCCCGCCTGCACGATCGTCAAGCACAACAACCCTTGCGGGGTGGCGGTCGGCGAGGATGCGCTCGATGCCTACCGCAAGGCGCTCGCCTGCGACCCGGTCTCCGCCTACGGCGGCGTGATCGTCGTCAACCGGCCGATCGGGGTCGAGCTGGCGCAAGCGCTGCACCAGAACTTCGTCGAGGTGCTGTTCGCGCCGGGCTTCGAGGACGGGGCGCTCGAGGTGCTGCAGCAGAAGGAGGCGATCCGCATCCTTTGCGACGAGGAGCGGCGGGCGCCCGACCCGAGCGAACGCGACGTCAAGCGGGTGCGCGGCGGTCTCCTGATCCAGGACCGCGACGGTGACCCCGAGCCGCGCGAGATCATGGAGACGGTGACCAAGACCGAGCCGAGCGCTCAGCAGTGGGAGGACCTGCTCTTCGCCTGGACCGTGGTGCGCCACGTGCGCTCCAACGCGATCGTGATCGCCAAGGGCGGCGCGACGCTGGGGATCGGCGCCGGCCAGATGAGCCGCGTCGACTCGGTCCGCCTCGCGGTGGAGAAGTGCCGCGACGCCCGCGGCGAGGAGGCCGGCGACCTGCTCGCCGGCGCCGCCGTCGCCTCAGACGCCTTCTTTCCCTTCGCCGATGGCCCCCAGGCGGCGATCGACGCCGGCGCCAACTGCGTGATCCAGCCCGGCGGCTCCAAACGCGACGCCGAGGTGATCGAGGCCTGCGACGCCGCCGCCATCCCGATGGTCTTCACCAAGCACCGGCATTTCCGGCACTGAGTCACAAATCCGCATAAGCTGAGCGCTCGATGTCTCGCCGTCCGCTGCAGATCTCCGGTCTCATCGCCGCCTTCGCAGCGTTCACGCTCCTCCTGAGTGCCTGCGGCGACTCTGGCGCAAGCCAGGAGGAACTCGACCGGGCGCGAAATGAAGGAGCTGCAAAGGCTCAGCAGGAAGAGAAGATCGACGACATCGAAAAGCAGCTCAAGTCGCTGAAGAAGAATGGACGCGCCAGCCAAGGATCGCCGCCTCCGTCGAGCGAATCGGGTTCGGTCGCGAGCGGTGGATCGACTTCCTGCGGCGGCAGCCTCTCGGTCGGACCGAATACCACGTGCGGGTTCGCGGCCAACGTCGAAGCTGACTACTACTCTGAGATCGGGTCTGGCTCTGGAACCGTCTACTCATACAGCCCGACGACCGGCCGGTACTACACGATGTACTGCAGCGCCGGTACGCCGCACGTCTGCACCGGCGGCAACGACGCCTCGGTCTATTTCCCCTGATTCCATAGTCAGCTCTCGCCCGGGGGTCCGGTGAGAGCCCGCCTGCTGGTAGCTCTGGCAGTGCCGGTGCTCTTCGCTGGTGCCACGGGGTGCGGCACGGAGGACGAAAGTGAGTCCGAGGCAATGGCCAGGCAAGGCGCGGCGCAGCGTGCCGCGTTGGCCAGCAAGCTCGATCGGCTCCGCGACGAGCTGCGCAAGCGCAGGACGCGGGTGCGAGCGAAGCGGGATCGGGAAGCGCAGCCCCGCGACGAGGAACGCCAGGCCGTGGCGCCGGCCGCTGGCGACGTCGGCAGCTTCGAAAGGATGGCGTCGAGCCTCGGCGGTGAAGTGGGAGCCGTCATAGGGCCGCCTGGATCGACCGAAGCCGATACCTTCGGAACGCTGCAATCGGGCTCGGCGTGGTCGACCAGCAAGGTGCCGATCGCCCTAGGCGTACTCGCGGACGTCGGCGGTCCGTCCGATCTCACGGGCGCGCAGGCCGAAGAGATGCGTAGCGCGCTCACCCTCTCCGACAACGCCGCGGCGGCTGACCTCTTCGCCTACCTGGAAAGACGCCACGGCGGGCTTGCGGGGGCATCCGCCGCGGTCGAGGAAGTGCTGCGCGAAGGCGGAGACGAAAGCACCAGAATCTCGACTGAAGGACGCGGCGAATTTTCGACTTACGGGCAGACCGAGTGGCCGCTTGCCAGCCAGCAGCGATTCATGAGCTCGTTGGCGGCGGAATGCGTGGTCGGTCCTGAATCGAGCGACTACGTCCTCAGCCTGATGGGCGAAGTTTCCTCGGATACCTGGGGCCTCGGTTCGGCCGGCCTGCCGGCGCGCTGGAAGGGCGGCTGGGGTCCGGGTCTCAATGGCGGCTATCTGGTGCGTCAGATGGGCGTCCTATATGTAGGCGACAAGCAGGCGGTCGTCGCCCTCGCTGCCCGCCCCGCCGACGGCCAGTTCGCCACTGGCGAGTCGATGGCCACCGCCGTCGCCCAGTGGCTGGCGAAGCAGGCGCCGCACTACGCCGCCCGGCCAGGCGAGTGTTGACCTTCCGGCTCAAGTCAGCTGCTTCTGGGCCTCGCTGGCCTGGCGGACGTGGGCGCAGACCTCCTCGGTGGTGTCGGCGGTGACGAGGAGCTCCATGTCGTCGTGGGCGATCAGGCCGTGGTCGTCGAGGCTGTCGTCGATCCAGTCGAGCAGGGGCGCCCAGTGGGCGCGGTCGACGAGGATCGTCGGGAAGAGCTCGATCCGGTGGGTCTGGATCAGGGTGAGGCTCTCGAACATCTCGTCCATCGTGCCGAAGCCGCCGGGGAAGATGACGAAGGCGCGCGCGTAGCGAACGAACATCAGCTTGCGGGCGAAGAAGTAGTGGAAGGTAAGGCTGCGGTTGACGTAGGGGTTGACGTGCTGCTCGTGCGGCAGCTCGATGTTGAGGCCGACCGAGAGGCCGCCAGCCTCGGCGGCGCCCCGGTTGGCCGCCTCCATCAGGCCCGGGCCGCCGCCGGTGATCACCGTGAATCCCTCGGCCGCGAGGCAGGCGGCGGTGTCGCGGCAGAGCTCGTACCAGGGGTGGTCTTCCGCGACCCGGGCCGAGCCGAAGATCGAGACTCCCTCCTCGACGTCGCGCATCGCGTCGAAACCCGCGTCGACCTCCTCGCGGATGCGGTCGAGCCGCAGCTCATCCTCCTCCTCGATGTCGCAGGGCTGGCGCAGCAGCTCCCGGTCGCGTCGGGCTCCGGCCTTAGGCGACATCTCGCGCCGCCAGGAGGTCGAGGCTGCCAGCCACGGTGCGCAGGCGGTCGAAGCGTTCGACCCCGGTGAAGCCGGCTTCTTCCAGGAACCGGGGCAGGCGGCCGGCCCGGTGGTCGGCGGTCCGCTCGAACCCGTCGATCGCCTGGCTGACCCAGAAGGCCCCACTCATCAGGGGGTCGTGCGGGCGGCCCCAGTCGGCGATGAAGAAGCCGCCGCCCGGCTTGAGCACGCGCTTCGCCTCCGCCATCGCCTCCCGCTTCTGCGCCGGCAGCAGGTGGTGGAGGACGAGCGAAGTGGTGACGACGTCGAAGCGCCCCTGCTCGAACGGCAGGGAGCCGGCCAGTCCCTCGCGCCACTCGACCGCGTTGGCCCCCTGCTTCGCCCGGGCGAGCTCGAGGATCTCCGGGTCGCCGTCGATCCCGACCACCTCGGCGTCCGGCCGGCTCGCCGCCAGGGAGATCGCGAACGTCCCGGTGCCGCAGCCGAGGTCGAGGACGCTGCCGCCCCGGGGGAGGGCCTCCTCGACCCGCTCGCGCATCGCCTTGCGGAAACGCCCTTCGCGCATCGTCAGCGCCAGCACCGGGTCGTAGATCCGGGTGAAGACGCGCCAGCGCGCGGCGGGGATGTAGCTGGGTTCTGCGCTCACATCTGCCTAGCGAAACACATTTCTCGATCAGCCTAGAGCAGGCGCATCGGCACGATAATGGCGGCATGAAGCCCAGCCTTCACCGCGCAAGCGTGCGCTGGAGCGGCGGCGAGCAAGGAGACGTTCGTGCGCACACGATCGAGCTTGCCGGGCAGATGGTCGCCGCCTCCAGCGCCCCCGAGTTCGGTGGCGACTCCGACAGGGCCGATCCGGAGGAGCTGTTCGTGGCCTCGCTGTCGAGCTGCCACATGCTCTGGTTCCTCGCCCTGGCACGGGCCGAGAAGATCGGTGTGACGTCATACGAAGACGATGCAGAAGGCACGTTGGACGGCAGCCGCTTCACCCGCGTCGTCCTGCGACCGCGAGTGGCCTTCGCGAGCGAGATCGATGCCGAGCGGATCGAGGCGCTGCACCGCGACGCACACGAACGCTGCTTCGTCTCGAACAGCGTCAACTGCCCGGTGGAAGTCGAGCCACGGCGGTAATCAGTCTGGGCTGGTGGCATCGCCCCCTGCTGCATGCCCCCGGCGGGATTCGAACCCGCGCCGCGCGGCTTAAAAGGCCGCCGCTCTAACCAACTGAGCTACAGGGGCGTGGCCGCCCATGGTAGATGGCCGGGCACGGCGAGGCCGCGCTCAGGACAGCTCCGGCAGCCCCTCCTCGGGGGTCGAGGCCTCGGCGTGGGTGCGGCGGGGGATGCGGCCGGCGCGGCGGGCGGCGTGGCCGGCCTCGACGCCGGCATCGGCACCGCGTCGGACGCCGCCCTGGCGATGGAGCTGGGCTGCGACGCGGTGATGGCCGCCAGTTCGATC
>JBKPOW010000021.1:0-22158 GCA_046733275.1 Actinomycetota bacterium | reverse complement strand
CCTCAATAGGGGTGGTCTTGACCTTTGAGATCAGGACCGCCAAAGGGTTTACATCTATCCCGGCCGCGGAACGCCCAGCTAAAAACGCCTCAACGAGAGTCGTTCCTGAGCCGCAGAAGGGGTCGAGCACAAGCGAATTCTCAGGGCAGAGTTGTGGACTCGACACAACCAGTGCCGGAATGTGTCGAAGGAGCTTTGCTGGATAAGGATGCAGTAGGTGGGTTGCACGGTCGGCCGAGCTAACACCCGGTATTAGCCCACGGAAATCGACTTCCACGCTTTCTTCCGTCAGGCTGTAAGACGAAAGCAGGCCGGAATAAATCTCCTCTGCCTCGGCTTCATCAATGGCTGACGACTTATTTGGAAGCTCAATAGTTGGCATTAGCACGCTGCAACGAGCATCTTAAGCGCTAGACCTTGTGGTGCTTTGGCACCCAACAACCGTCAGGAAGGCGGGTGAAATCCTGAAAGAGAGCGGGGGTCTCATCAACTACTAGCTTCGCAACGCGATCGAAAACAAGACGCATCTCCTCCTCTGCGCCTGCCTCGGTTCGCTGCGCGATTACATGACGTAGGGTCCGTATGTTTGCAGTCCACACAATGCTGGTGCTTAGACCAATCGGAGCTAGTCGGCGAAGGGCGGACGTGATTTCCTTCTTGATTGAAAACGGCATCTCCTCATTGAGAAGGTCCGCAGCTGCGTTTCGCTGAAAGTCCTCCAAGGTCTCCACTAACTCGATCACTTTCCCACGGAGTGGCTCCAATGCGGGCGGCACCCTGAAGCCGACCTCCGTCAAGCGGACGTAGCGAAGACTCTCTTGACTAAACGCGGAGCCTGCTCTGTGTCGAACAAGCTCATGAGTGAAGACGCGAGAAACTTCGTGAAAGACAAAGGTAAAGTTGGCGTGCTCCAGCACGCTGCCGTGCCCGCTGGCCAAGAGGTTCCCGAAGTAGTCATTGGGGTCGGTGCGAACCTTCCGCACATTCGGATTGAGCCCCGGCTCCCAACTTCGATAGCAGAGGCGCCCGGCGAACTCCAAAAGCAATTCGGCGTCTGAGCCAGCGCTTCGTTCTCGCTGATCGAGCCAGGAAGCTCCACCAATCTCACTGAGGTAGGCACGCATCGCCTCCACGTCGACCGTCGGCCGAGACAGAAGATATACGACGGGTTTAGTCTCTCGCATTCGACAAGAATGCCGGAAGTTCATAGCTTGAGCTCGCTACCTCGCTCATCGAACAATCTCGGCGGTTATCCGACTGCGGCCCGCACTGCATCGAAGCTCTGCCCCACTGAATGGGTGTATCGAGCGAGCATCGTCTCGACTCGGTGGCCGGCAATCTCAGCCAGATCGGCGTCGTTAACGCTGGCAGCACGGAGATGGGTGACGTAGCTGTGGCGGCACTCGTGGGGGCGGATGTCTAGGCCGGATGCTTCCTGGGCGGGCTTCCAGAGGTTGCGGTAGAAGTTGCTCTCGCGCCATAGGCGGCCTCGTGGCGCAGGGAAGAGCAGCTCGCAGTCGGAGCCGTTGAGATTGATCTGGGCTTCGAGCATCCAGGCGAGGGTTGCGGGGACAGGGACGACGCGCCCGGCGTCCGGCTCGCCGTGGTCGGTCTTCGTGCCCTCGAGGATCCGCCCCTCGTGGGCGGTGCGGCGGACTTGGAGCGTTTCGCCGGCGAAGTCTTCGTGGCGCAGGGGTAGGACCTCCCCCAGCCTCAGGCCGGTGTCGGTGAACACGCGGACCATTGCCTCGTGGCGGCCGGCCGCCTTGGCGAAGCGGTGCATCTCCTCGAAGCTGAAGACGCGGATCGGGCGGGGCTTTTTCTGCGCCCTGGGATCGTTGGCGCGGATACGGATGCCCTTGAAGGGGTTGAGGTCGCAGACTTCGTCGGTGATCGCGTCCTCGGCCATCGCTGAGAGCGAGCGGAGGATGCCGACGGCGCCGGTGGTGGCGCGACCTTCGTTTCTGAGCATGTGATCGACCAGGGCGAGGGTGTGGCGGCGGCGCAGCTCGTGCAGCGGCCAGTCCTTGAGCGGGATGCCCTCGACCTCCACGTCGAGGACTCGGCTGATTCGATGGTCATACGTGGCGTTGGTGCGTTCTGCACGTGGGTGGCGTTCGGTCCAGGTGTCGGCGTAGTCACCGAGGGTGTCGGGGCGGTCGCTGATCCCGTATGCCTCGTCGATCGCACGCTGAGCATCCGCTTTGCGCGCGAAGGTGCCCTTGCCCCTGTTCCAGGTCGGCTTGGCTAAACGACGCTTGCCGTCTCGGCCGGTGTATCGGGCCGTCCACACGATCTCGCCGGAGGGGTTGCGGCGTTTGGTCGGAGACTCGCGATGCGTCATACGGCCTCCTCTCTGCGGGCTTCGAGGAAGGCGTCAACATCAGCTGGATCGATCCGTCGTGATGCGCCGAGCTTGTAGGAGGGCAGTTCGCCCCGCCTGATCCAGTTGCGGATCGTCCGGTCGGAGACCGAGAGGTAGACGGCCAACGTGCGCTCGGTGAAGAAGGTCGGATCTGAGGGCGTTTTCCTCTCCATGCCCCCTCTGTCGCGCGAACTGGCGAAATGCATCGCCCGGATCGCAGAAAGCCCTAATTTGAGGTAGGCCAGAGACCGAAGGTCAAGGGAGTCCGGGCGGCCATACGCGCGGCCGTTCGCACGGCGAAGCCGTGCCACAATCGGCCGCCGGCCGGCCGGACGAAATGAGCCTCGATCTGCTTCGCGATCTTGTAGATCAAGAAGGTGCGGCCCAGGCGTCGAACCAGAGGGTTCCCAGTGTGTCGTGTGTTCGGGGTTGGTGCTTTGGAGAGGCTGAAGTAGCTGCTTGGTTGGGCTACTGCGACTCCTGGTCTGAATCTGAGAACACATGGGTCTTTTGCTTGTTCGGATTTGGCCTTGGTCTCTGTCGCATTCTGGTTTTGTCTTTGGGCTTCGAGTCGATGTGACCAACTTGGCCTGCTCATTCCTTCGTCGTCTCGTCAACGTGCGTCTCCGGCTGCGAGAACGTGAACGCTCCGGCCTCGACATTTCCGGGCGTCCAGACGATGCCGGCGATGAGGACATTGGGAGGCAGCGCCAAGGCCGCCGCGAGCTTGACGATGGTGTCGATCCGCGGAACGCGAGCGCCACGCTCCAGCAGGCCGATCTCGGTGCGGTGAAGCGACGCGCGAGCGCCGAGCTGTTCCTGACTAAGCCCGGCTTGCTTACGGAGTCGACGCAGGTTGGCGCCGAAGTGCTTGGCGACCTCCAGCGACACGCCCATCACTCTGCCTCCAAACGGGCGAAGTAGAGCGCGGCGCGGGTAGGGGCAGCCAACCCGTTGCGGCAGCGCAAGAGACCTGCGCCATCCAGTTCTCGGATGGCACGCTCGACGGCGTCGCTACTGCTGAAGCCGCCTGGGTGGGCGTTCAGCGCTCGGGCGACCTCCGGAATCGTCAACTGGGACGGATGTTCTTCGAGGAGAAAGACCAAGACGGCTCGCTCGGTCTTGGCGTCCTCGTCGTTGGGATAGCGCTCGGCCCAATCCGTAGGGTTGTCGCAGGACATGGGAGCTCATACCTCCTGTGTCTCAGACGGCCCGTCGTGTTTGCGCACGGCGGGCCGTCGCTCTTGTGGTCGCTGCGACCTTAGCAGAAGTGTCGGGGGACCCCGACAGCCAGCTAACTACCGTGGAGGATTTCTGCGACGCGACTGTGATGCAGGCCGGTCTCGGCCGCAATTTCACGCGTTGAGAGGCCAGCTTTCCTGGCCCGCTCGAAGCCCTCGCGGCGCGCGGCGCTGGCCTTGTCCCGTTGGCTCTGGGCCTTCTCGAAGGCGGATTGGAGACGGCGCACGTCGGCTCGGGCCTTCTTCTCGGCAGCGCTCACGATTGCCGCAGCCTACGAGCTGGCGCGGCTCCCTCCTGATCGAAAGCTCGCTCGACAACGGGTGGCCATCAACCAATGCGACCAGAATGTGACCACGATGCCCCGGAACGCCTCGGAATCGCCGGGAAGCGCGCGGAACGACTCTCAACGCTCTAACCGAGCATTTGGCTCCACAAAAGGAAAAGGCCGGCACTTGCCGGCACTCCTCCCCATGCGCCCGACGAGAATCGAACTCGCGACCTTCGGCTTGAAAGACCGACGCTCTTTGGACCCCGTGAAGGGTCCGTTGACCACTGAGCTACGGGCGCCCTGCTGCATTACTTTATCGGCGTGAAGCCGTCTGAGGGTTGCTGGTAGGCATGGATCTGGGACTCGCCGGACGGGTCGCCCTGGTGATGGGCGCCAGCCAGGGAATCGGCGAGGGGATCGCCGGCGCGCTCGCCCGCGAAGGCGCCCGGCTCGCGATCGCCAGCCGCTCTGAAGAGAAGCTGGAAGAGGCGGCGCAGGCGATCGAGCAGCCCGCGATCGAAGCGGGCGGCCAGGTGACCTCCTTCGCCGCCGACACCGACGACCTCGACCGGCTCGCCGAGCTGCCGGGGGAGGTCGAGTCGGCGCTCGGCCCGGTCGAGATCCTCGTCACCAACACCGGCGGGCCGCCGCTGGGCAGCTCGCTGATGCACGAGCTCGACGACTGGGAGCGGGCCTACCGCTCGCTCGTCCTCGCCCCGCGCGTGCTCGCGGGCGCGGTCGTCCCGGGCATGCGGGAACGCGGCTGGGGTCGGATCGTCAACGTCGGCTCGACCTCCACCCGCGAGCCGCTCCCCGGCCTCAATCTCTCCAACGCCCACCGCATGGCCGCCGTCGGCTTCCTCAAGACGCTCGCCCGCGAGGTCGCGGTCGACGGGATCACGGTCAACACCGTCGCCACCGGCCGCTTCGCCACCGAGCGGATCGCCTCCAACTACGGCTCGATGGAGGCTGCCGAAGCCGCCGCGGAGCGCGACGTCCCCGCCGGCCGCCTCGGCCGGCCCGAGGAGTACGGCAACCTCGTCGCCTTCCTCTGCTCGGAGCGCGCCGCCTACATCACCGGCACGGTCATTCCGATCGACGGCGGCCTGCTTAACTCGGCCTAGATGAGCCACTCGCACGCCGGCCACACTCACGGCGCCTCGGCCGACGCCGACCGCCGCCAGCTGTCGATCGCCCTCGTCCTCATCCTCGGCTTCATGGCGGCCGAGGTGGTGACCGGGATCGTCGCCAACTCGCTGGCGCTGCTCTCCGACGCCGCCCACATGCTCACCGACGCGGCGGCGATCGCCCTCTCGCTAATCGCGATCCGGCTCGCCGAGCGTCCCGCCGCGGGCATGATGACCTTCGGCCTCAAACGGGTCGAGATCCTCTCCGCCCAGGTCAACGGCATCACCCTGCTGGTGCTGGCGGCGATCATCGCGATCGAGGGCGTGCGCCGCCTCTTCGACCCGCCCGGCGTCGAGGGCGGCATCGTCCTCGCCGTCGCCCTCGCCGGGATCGCCGTCAACCTCGCCGCCACCGCGGTCCTCGCCCGCGCCAACCGCCAGAGCCTCAACGTCGAGGGCAGCTTCCAGCACCTGCTCACCGACCTCTACGCCTTCGTCGGCACCGCGATCGCCGCCGCGGTCATCCTCCTCACCGGCTTCGACCGCGCCGACGCGATCGCCTCGCTGCTGGTCGCCGGCCTGATGCTCCACTCGGCCTACGGCCTGCTGCGCGACTCCGGCCGTGTCTTCCTCGAGGCCTCACCCAAGGGGATCGACCCGGATCGGATTGGCCGCGCGATGGCCGAGCAGCCGGGGGTGGTCGAGGTACACGACCTGCACGTCTGGGAGGTCACCTCGGAGTTCCACGCCCTCTCGGCCCACGTCACGGTCGAGCCCGACGCCGACTGCCACCGCGCCCGCCTCGAGCTGGCCGAGCTGATCGAGCGCCGCTTCGGCATCCGCCACAGCACGCTGCAGGTCGAGCACCAGCCGGAGCGGCTGGTGCAGATCGAGCAGCCGCGCTAGCGGTTACCCGTCGGCGGAAGCCTCGCCCGGCGCCTCGCGCATCGAGGGGAAGAGGATCACGTCGCGCAGCGTCTTCGCGCCGCTGAGGATCATCATCAGGCGGTCGACGCCGAGGCCGGAGCCGCTCGCCGTCAGCATCCCGTATTCGAGCGCCCGCACGAACTCTTCGTCGTGCTCGTGCGGGTTCTCGATCGCGCCCGACTCCTGCCGTTCGCGCTGTTCGACGAAGTGGCGCCGCTGTTCGACCGGGTCGTTGACGTCGGTGCCGCCACCGGTGATCTCCATCCCGGCGACGATCCCGTCGAAGGCCGCCGCCAGCAGCTCGGGGTGCTCTGGCACCGGCTTGACCAGCGGCCAGATCGCCAGCGGCAGGTCGATGATGAAGGTCGGCTGGATCAGCTTCGGCTCGATCAGCTTGCCCTGCAGGGTGTCGACCAGCGCCGCCCAGTCGTCGTCGGGCTCGGCGTCGTCACCGGCGATCTCTGCCAGCTCGTCGCGGCTCGCCTTGGTGATGTCGACGCCGGTCTCTTCCTCCAGCAGGTCCTGCAGGCGCAGGCGCGGCCAGGGGGGCGCAAGATCGATCGTCTCGCCGTCGCGCTCGATCTTGGTCGTCCCCAGCACCCGTTCGGCGACGCCGGCGACGATCCCCTCGGCGACGTCCATCACACCGTGGTAGTCAGCGCCGCTGACGAACCACTCGAGCATCGTGAACTCGGGGTTGTGCTGCGGCGACATCCCCTCGTTGCGGAAGAACTTGCCCAGCTCGTAGACGTTCTCGAAGCCGCCGACGATCGTCCGCTTCAGGTACAGCTCGGTGGCGATCCGCAGGTAGAGGTGGCGGTCGAGCGCGTGGTGATGCGTTTTGAACGGCCGCGCCGCGGCCCCGCCGGTCATCCGCTGCAGCACCGGCGTTTCCATCTCGACGTAGCCGCGTTCGTCGAGGTGGTCGCGGATCGCCTTCACCACCTTGGCCCGCATGGCGAAGATCTCGCGCGAGCGCTCGTTCGCCATCAGGTCGAGCTCGCGCTGGCGGTAGCGCACCTCCGGGTCGGAGATGCCGTGGAAGAGGTCGGGCGGGTCGCGCAGCGCCTTGGCCAGCAGCGTGCACTCGCGCACCTCGACCGCCAGCTGGCCGCGCTTGGTCACGTAGAGGTCGCCCTCGACCCCGACCAGGTCGCCGATGTCGAGGTCTTCGATCCGGTCGAAAGCCTCCTGGCCGAGCGCGTCGAGGCGGGCGTAGGCCTGGATCGTGCCGGAGAGGTCGCGGACGTCGAAGAAGGCCGTCTTGCCGTGGCCGCGCTGCCCCGTTACCCGGCCGGCGATCCGGTAGGAGTGCTCGCGGTGCTCGCCCTCGCCCAGCTCCGCCGGGTCGTGCGCCTCGAGGATCTCGGCGATCGCGTTGCGGTCGGGGAAGGAGAAGGGATAGGGGTCGATCCCTTCCGCCCGCAGCCGCTCGGCCTTGGCGAGGCGCTGGGCCTCGGTGTCGCCGGCCGCGGGCTCGGCGCGAGTGGTCGAGTCAGCCATGGCCCAACCGTATTAGGTGGTCGCCGCGGCCCGCGCTCAGGGAGCGAGGCCGACGGTCACGCGCTCGTCGCCCATGTAGTCGCGCAGGGTGCGCGCCTCACGCAGCATTTCGCGCATCGTCGGCCCGTGGTGCGTGTCGTGCTCCATCGCCAGCTTCCAGCCGCTCGGCGTCTCCTCGATCAGGCCGCGGATCACGCCGAGGCCGTCGGCGCCGCAGGCGCCGGTGACGGCGATCCGCGGCTCCTTGCGGATCTCCGGCGAGCGGTCGAAGATCGTCTCGTCGGTGACGTAGGGCAGGTTGGCGATCACCATGTCGACGTCCTCCTTGAGGACGTCCTCGGGCAGGCCCTCGGCGACGTTTACCTCCAGCTCGATGCCGAGCCGCTCGGCGTTCTCGCGGGCCGCTTCGGCGGCTTCCGGCGAGAGGTCCGAAGCGGTCACACGCAGATCGGGCCGCTCGGAGAGGAGCGCGAGGGAAATCGCGCCGGAGCCGGTGCCGACCTCGTGCACGCGGGCGCCCCCAGGCAGCTCGGTGGCGACCTCGACCAGCAGCTCGGTCTCGCGCCGCGGCCAGAGCACGCGCGGGTCGACGCGGATCTCGAGCTCGCGGAAGGGGGCGCGGCCGAGGACGTAGGCGAGCGGCTCGTGGTCGGCGCGGCGGGCCACCATCGCTTCGACGGCGGCGACCACCTCAGGCGAGGGCTCGGCCGCGCCGTCGCGCGAGAGCTCCTCGACGCCGATCCCGAGCGCGTCGGAGACCAGCGCCTGCGCGTCCTCGCGCGGCTCTTCGCAGCCCGCCGCGGCGATCCTCTCCGCGGCCGAGTCGAGCAGCTCGCCGACGGTCGCGGCGGGCAAGCCGCCCCCGCTTCCAGTCTCCGCTGCGTCCACTCCCTCTCCTCCTCGTTAACTCAAAAAGATTTGCGCAAGATTAGCCGACACTTGCGGGCGCCGTCCCCAGCCCACCATGCCGGCGCCCGGCCACGTACAGCCAAACGATTCCGCCGACAATCATTGCAAGGCTCTCCAGCTGGGCGCCGGTCAGGCCGAGGGCGGCGTCGCTGTTGCGCCTGACGAACTCGACCAGGAAGCGCTCCGTCCCGGCGTAGAGCAGGTAGAGGGCGAAGAGCACGCCGGGGCGGAAGCGGTCGCGCAGCCGCCACAGCAGCCAGGCGCCGAAGCCCATCGCCAGCGCCTCGTAGACGGGCGTCGGGTGGACGTCTTCGGTGGTCGGCACGGTGCCGTCGGAGTAGGACATCGCCCACGGCCCGTCCCAGGCCTCGCCGTAGTCCCCGTCGCCGGAGAGCTGGCAGCCAACCCGGCCGACCGCGTAGCCGAGCGCCAACGCCGGCGCCGCTACATCCAGCAGCACCAGGCCGAAAAAGCCCCGATAGCGGGCCCAGAGGAGGACGGCGAGCGCGCCGCCGATCGCACCGCCGTACCAGACCAGGCCCGAGCCGGAGAAGACATTGCCGAGCAGGTCGTCGCTGACGCTGTCCCAGTTTTCGACGAGGAAGTAGAGGCGCGAGCCGACGACGCCGCCGATCAGCGCGGCGAAGCCCATCTCGTAGGCCCAGTCGACCGGCTTGTCGAGCTCCCCCAGCCGCTTCCAGATCAGCGCCCCCGCGGCGAGAAAGGCGAGGGCGAACATCAGGCCGAAGCTCTGCAGGGTCAGCGGGCCGAGGTGGATCTCGGGGTACATCGCTCAGCCGGCGAGCAGCGTGCGCAGCAGCGCCTTCTGCGTGTGCAAGCGGTTCTCGGCCTGGTCCCAGACGGCCGACTGCGGGCCGTAGAGCACGTCGGCGGCGATCTCCTCGCCGGGATGGGCGGGCAGGCAGTGGAGGACGATCGCGTCGTCCTTGGCCGCGCCGAGCAGGTCGGCGTCGACCCGGTACGGCGTCAGGTCGGCGCGGCGTCGCTCGGCCTCCTCCTCGTCTCCCATGCTGACCCAGACGTCGGCGTAGATCGCGTCGGCGCCGGAGGCGGCGTCGCGTGGGTCGTCGGTCAGCCTGACGCCGTGGCCCTCCTCCAGCTGGTAGCCATCGGGGGCGGCGGCGACCAGCTCCACGTCGGTGAGCTCGCAGGCGATCGCCAGCGAGCGGGCGACGTTGTTGCCGTCGCCGACGTAGGCGATGCGCAGGCCATGAAGGTCACCGCGACGCTCGCGCAGGGTGAGCAGGTCGGCCAGCGCCTGGCAGGGGTGGTGGAGCGGCGTCAGCGCGTTGACCACCGGCACCTCCGCCTCGGCGGCGAGCTCGGCCACCGCCTCGTGCGAGCCGGAGCGGATCACGATCGCGTCGAGGTAGCGGGAGAGGACGCGGCCGGTGTCGCCGATCGACTCGCCGCGCGAGAGCTGCAGTTCGTCGCCGCGCAGGACGATCGGCGTGGCGCCCAGCTCGGCGACGCCGACCTCGAAGGAGATCCGCGTCCGGGTCGAGGGCTTCTCGAAGACGAGGGCGATGCTGCGGCCGGCGAGGTCGCGGCGCCCGGCGCCGCCGGCCCGGCCCGATTTCAGCTCGGCAGCGAAGTCGAGCAGCTGGGAGAGCTCGAAGGCCCCCAGCTCTTCGCCGGTGAGGAAGTCCCGCTTCAAGCAGCGGATACTAGGGAGATGCAGGTCAAAGCCCTCTCCTGGAACCTCTTCCACGGGCGCGATTTCCCGCCCGACCCGGCGCTGCGCACCTGGCGCTCGCGGCTGCTGCGGACGACGGAGCGCAACGCGACGCACGTGCAGGTGAACCGCGAGCTGCTGCCCGAGTTCTCGCGTGTGCTGGCGGCGGCGGAGTGGGACGTGGCCCTGCTGCAGGAGTGCCCACCGCGCTGGTGGGACGAGCTGGCGGCCGCCTGCGGCGCGGAGGCGCACGGCGTGCTGACCTCGCGCAACTCACTCGGCGCATTGCGCGCGCTCGCCGCCCGCCTCAACCCGGACCTGATCGCCTCGGCCGAGGGAGGCTCCAACCTCACCCTGATCCGTTCCGTGGCGAGTTTCGTCGGCTATACCGACATAAATCGCCACGGAACGCTGGGCGAGATCGTCGAGCGGCTCGAGTCGACGATCCACGCAGGCAGACCAGAGCGGCGGGCGATGGCGTTCACGCGCGTCCGTGTCCCTGACGGAGGGGGCGCCGACCATGCCGAGCTCTGCGTCGCCAACCTGCACGCGACCGCCGGCCGTCCCGAGCTCGCCGGTGAGGACGTGCTGCGCGCGGCGGAGGCGGCGACGGAGTGGGCCGGCGACGCGCCGCTGCTCTTCGGCGGCGACCTCAACCTCCGGCCCGCGCACGACCCGGCCATCTTCGAGCGGCTGCGCGACGGCTTCGGCCTCGCCGGGCCGACCGCCCCCGACGCGATCGACCACCTGCTCGTCCGCGGGCTGGACGTCGTCGAGCCGCCCCGTTTGTGGCCGGCGGAGCGGCGGGAGGTGCGCGAGGTGAGGGGCTCGCCGGCCGAGGACGCCCGCGCCCTGCGCCTCTCCGACCATGCACCGATCGAGGGGTGTTTCGCGACCCCGGCAGCGCGGGGATGAGATAGTCAGGTCCCAGTCGTCCAGTCCACCGCGAGATAGGAGGCATCGAGCATGGCCGCGAAAAAAGAGTCGTCCGGCAAAGCGACGAAAAAAGCCAAAGCCGGAACCCGCGCCAAAAAAGCATCCGCTCGCAAACCGGCGAAAAAAGCCAAAGCCGGGACGAAAGCCGGCAAAAAAGGGGCGAGCCGCGGCAACACCACCGGGCTCGACAAGAGCGTTGAGCACTTCCGCGAGAGCCTCGAACACAGCGTCACCCTCAGCCGCGACCGCCTGCAGGAGGTCGTCGACGACGCGGTCAAGCGCGGGCGGATGACCCGCGGCGACGCCGAGAAGATGGTCTCCGACCTGATCAACCGCGGCCGCCGGCAGACCGACAACATGCTGAAGGAGCTCGAACGACTGATCAAACAGGCGCGCAAAGAGGTCGGCGGTCGGACCGCGCCGGTGCGCAAACAGGCGACGCAGGCGGCGCGGCGCGCGCGCAGGAAACTGAGCTAAGTGCTGAAGGGCGAGCGGCTCGAGTTGTCGATCGACTCGCTCGCCCACGGTGGGCGTGGCGTCGCCCGGGCCGGCGGCTACGTCGTCTTCGTCGCTGGCGGCCTGCCGGGCGACCTGGTTCGGGCCGAGGTGACCAAGCCGAAGAAGCGCTTCGCCGAGGCGCGCGCGGTCGAGCTGCTGCGGCCGGGCGCCGACCGCGTCCCCAACCGCTGCTCGCACGAAGGCGAGCCCTGCCCGGGGGCGCCGTGGCAGGGGCTCGCGTACGAGCAGCAGCTGGTCGAGAAGCGGCGTCAGGTGGACGAAGCGCTGCGGCGGATCGGCGGCCTCGACGACTTCGAGCTGGAGGAGATCGAGCCGGCGGTGGAGCAGTGGCGCTACCGCAACAAGCTCGAATACTCCTTCGGCGCGCGTGAAGGCGAGACCGTGCTCGGCTTCCACGCCAGTGGCCGCTGGGATTTGGTGATCGGCGTGGAGGACTGCCGGCTCGCCTCCGAGCGCGGCAACGCCGCCCGCAATGCGGTGCGCGAATGGGCGCGGGAGGAGGGTGTCGCCCCCTACGACCGGCCGGCGGGGATGGGGGTTCTCTGCAACCTGGTGGTGCGCGAGGGACGGCGCACGGGGCAGATCCAGACCCGCCTCGTCACCACACCGAAGAAGCTGCCACGGCCGCCGGTCGACCTGCACACCGTGGTCGACCCGGGCGCGGGCGGCAGCGACGGGCCGACAGGCGCGCTCGGCGAGGAGATGCTGCGCGAGCGGCTCTGCGATCTCGATTTCGAGATGTCGTACAACGCCTTCTTCCAGACCAACACCGAGATGGCCGAGCGGCTCTACGCCGTCGCCGCCGAGTACGCCGCGCTGAGCGGCGGCGAGCGGGTCTTCGACCTCTACTGCGGGATCGGCACGATCGGCCTGACGATGGCGGCGCGGGCGGGCGAGGTCTGGGGGCTGGAGATCGTCCCCGAGGCGATCGCCGACGCCGAGCGCAACGCCGAGCGCAACCGGATCGGCAACGCCCGCTTCATGACCGGTAGCGCGCGCACCGGCGTGCGACCCCTGCTGGAGGGGGCCGGCAAGCCCGACGTCGTCCTGCTCGATCCGCCCCGCCCCGGGCTCTCGCAGAAGATCGTCCGCCGGGTGCTCGAGTGCGAGGCAAAGCGGATCGTCTACGTCTCCTGCAACCCGACGACGCTGGCGCCGAACGCGGCGCAGCTGGTCGAGGCGGGCTATACCCTGCGCCGCGTGAGGCCGGTGGACATGTTCCCCCAGACCCCCCACATCGAGTGCGTGGCGGTCTTCGACAAGACCGGGCCTGGCAGCGGAGGAGACGCCGCCTGATGCCTCGAGGATTTGGGGTTGCCGCCGGGCTCGACCCGGAGGTGGCGCGGCCGCTGGCCGAGCGCTGCGCCGAGCTCGGCTACGACTCGCTCTGGTCGAACGACCACCCCGGCGCCAAGGGCCTGGAGACGCTGGCCGAGTTCGCCGCGGCGGCGCCTGAGGTCGAGCTCGGCGTCGCCGTGATCGCCCTCGACCGCACCCCGCCGGACGAGATCGCCGCCGACATCGAGCGGCTGGGCCTCGACCGCTCGAAGCTCTGGCTGGGAGTCGGCGCCGGCTTTTCCGAGAAGCCGCTGACGCGGATGCGCGAGTCGCTGCCCCACCTGCGCGACACCCTCCCCGGCGTCCGCTTAGTCCTCGCCGCGATGGGCCCGAAGATGTGCGCCCTCGCCGGCGCCGAGTTCGACGGCGTCTTCTTCAACTGGATGACCCCCGAGTTCGCCGCCCGCGCCCGCCAGCAAGTGGAGTCAGGAGCCCGCAAGGCAGGACGAGAATGCCCGCCGGTCTTCGGCTACGTCCGCACCGCCGTCGGCCCCGACGCAAGCGAGCGCCTCGCCAAGGAGGAGTCCTTCTACCGCGACCTCCATGACGGCTATAGAAATCACTTCAGTCGTTTAGGAGAGCCCGAGGGCACCGTCGGCGTAGCGGCAGCCGACGCCAACACAGCGAAAAAGCAGATTGCCGCCTATACGGCCTTGGACACGGTGGTGGTACGTGGCTTGGCATCGGCCACCGTCGAAGCGATGGGCGACCTTGCTTCTTCTGTTGCGCCGGACTGAGCGGTCGCTGGGAAGCAGACGTGCCCGTGGGGGCGCGAATGGGCCAGCAGTGCGACGGCCGCCGACGAGCGAATAGCAGAGCTATTCGTGAGGAGGTGGATGGCGCAATGCGCAGCCCAGGCGCGTCAGCCACGGGTGCGGATGCGACCAGCGCCCGCTCAGTACGGCGGCAGGTCCTCGTACCACTCCCCCAGAGTCTTGAACGCCCGCCAGAACGCCTGCTTCGCCCCCTCTTCGTCGAGCGACTCGTCGATGTCGGGGGTGTAGAGAGCGTCGATGGTGGGGGTGAAGGTCTGGATCTCGCCCACGCGCGGCTCGACCTCGCGCGCCAGCGGCACTTCGAGGCGGTTGAGGACGCGCAGGGCGGGCTCGCCCATGACGACGACGATCTTCGGCTGCACGATCGCCAGCTCTTCGACCAGGCGCCGCACGCACTCCTCCGCGGCGAGGTCGGGCTCGGCGATCGGGCACTTGACGCAGAGCGTGCCGTAAACGACCAGCGGGTCGATCCCCAGCCGCTTGAAGCTTTTCATCAGCGCGTTGCCGGCCCGTCCGTAGAAGGCGACCCCCTCTTCGATCTCGGCCACGCCGGGGGCGTGCTTGATCATGAAGACGTCGGCCTGGGGGTGGCCGGAGCCGAGCACCGGCATCAGCTTGCCGCGCGGGCAGTGGGGGCACTCCTGCAACTCGTGGGTCAGCTGGTTGAGCTCGCGGATCGCGCGCTCCAGATACTTCTCTCTTATCTCGTCGTCGGTCGCCGGCACGCTGGGCGATCTCTTTGACGGGCCGACCGCGCTTCCTTTCGCTCGTGCCTCATGCACCAGCTCTTGCCTCGTGCATCAGGTCTTGCCGCCGGTCCGACCGCCGACCGAGCGCCGTTTCTTGCGCGGCCGCCCGCCCCGCACCGGCTTAGCGTCGGGAACGCTGCGCTTCGCCGCCTTCGGCCGGCCGGTCGTCTGCAGCAGCTTCAGCGCCTGCACGTAGACGAGGTTCTTGTGCTTGCGGGTGATGTCGGCGTCGCGCATCGCCTCGAGGAACTCGGCCGGCCCGTCGAAGTCGTGGATCCGCACGCGCACGCTGCCCAGCCCCTGGGCGACGTGGCTGTCGGAGCCGGCGCCGGGGACGATCCGGTACTTGAGGGCGAAGCGCTCCGCCTCCTCGTTGAAGGAGGTGAGGGCGACGCGCGGGTTGAAGACCTCGAGGATGTCGATCTCCTCGACGATGTCGAGCAGGTGCTCGTAGTCGGGCACCGAGTGGAAGCGATCGAAGGGATGGGGCACGTAGACGAGGCCGCCCTGAGCGCGGATCGCGGCGATCGTCTCCGCCATCGTCATCCCCCGCGGGATCTTCTCCTCGAGGAAGAGGCCGATCACCTCGCCCTGCTCGGCGGTCTTCACCTCCTCGGCGACGATCACCTTCAGGTCGCCCAGCTCGGTGGCGATCCGTCGCGCCTCCAAGGCGCCCGACACCTCGTTGTGGTCGGTGATCGCGATCGCGCCGAGGCCGCGGTCGCGGGCCGTCTCCAGCAGCACCTCGACCGGCGTCGCGCAGTCGGGCGAGTGGTCGGTGTGCATGTGCAGGTCGACCTCGATCAGCGGCCGCTCGGCGATACGGCGGCGCACCTCGGGATCGCCCGCCGGGTTGTGGCGGCGCGCCAGGATGCGGCGGTAGATCGCTTCGAGCTCGTCGGCGACCGCCGACCAGTCGCGCCCCGCCGCCGCGTCACCTTCCCCGGGCTCGATCAGCTCGTAGGGGCCGGGGAAGTAGCGCTGCAGCAGCTCGCCGGTCGCCGGCGAGGCGACGGTACGGGCGTCGAGGCGGCCGAAGAAGACCTCGACCAGGGGACGCGCCACCTGGGTCGAGAGCACCCGCTCCTGCGGCCGGTGGAAGGTGGCGACGTTGAGCGAGTGGGAGTGGCGCAGCGCCGCCGAGGAGACGCTCGGCGCGAACGGCTCGTGGACGTGGACGACGTCGAGCGAGCTGCCGCCGAGCAACCGTTTGACCGGGTCGCCGGCGGCGACCCGCAGCACCCGGTGGCCGCGTCGCTCGAGCTCCTCCGAGACCCGCCCGACGAACTCGTTGACGCGGTTGCGGGTCGTCCGCCGGTGGGGCGAGACCTGGGCTACCGAGAGGGGCTCAGGAGTTGACAACGGCCGGATTCTCGGCCCGCGCGTACTTGGCGATGAACTCCTCGGTCTGCTCGCGCGCCTCGTCGTCGGGCCGCTGCGTGTGCGGCGACTTCATCAGGTAGCTCGACGGCCCGTCGAGCTGGCCGGCGATGCCGTTGTCGAGCGCCAGCTTGATCAGCCGCACCGCGTCGATCACGACGCCTGCCGAGTTGGGCGAGTCCCAGACCTCGAGCTTCAGCTCGACGTTGAGCGGCACGTCGCCGAAGGATTTGCCCTCCAGCCGGATGTGCGCCCACTTGCGATCGGTCAGCCAGGCGACGTAGTCGGAGGGGCCGACGTGGACGTCCTCGACGGGCAGCTCGTGGCCCATGATCGAGGTGACCGCGTTGGTCTTCGAGATCTTCTTCGAGTCGAGCCGCTCACGCTCGAGCATGTTGTAGAAGTCCATGTTGCCGCCGACGTTGAGCTGCGAGGTGCGCTCGACGCGCACGCCGCGGTCGTGGAAGAGGCGGGCGAGCTGGCGGTGGACGATCGTCGCGCCGACCTGTGACTTGATGTCGTCGCCGATGATCGGCAGGCCAGCCTCCTGGAAGCGCTTGTCCCAGTAGTCCTCGCGGGCGATGAAGACCGGCAGGCAGTTGACGAAGCCGACGCCCGCCGCCAGTGCCTGCTCGACGTACCACTTGGTCGCCTCCTCGGAGCCGACCGGCAGGTAACAGACCAGCACGTCCGCCTTGGTCTGCTTGAGGATCCCGACCACGTCCGCCGTTTCCCCCGGCGCTTTGGTGATCTTCTCTTTCAGGTACTTGCCGAGGCCGTCGTGGGTCATGCCGCGCTCGACCTTGATCCCCAGCTCGGGCACCTCGGCGAATTTGATCGTGTCGTTCTGGCCCGACCAGATCGCCTCGGAGAGGTCCTTGCCGACCTTCTCGGAGTCGATGTCGAAGGCGGCGACGAACTCGACGTCGTGCACGTGGTAGCCGCCGAGGTCGACGTGCATCAGGCCCGGCACTTCGTCGCTCGGGTCGGCGTCCTTGTAGTACTGGACGCCCTGGATGAAGGAGTTAGCGCAGTTGCCGACGCCGACGATGGCGACGCGGACCTTCTCGTCCGTGCGGGCGACGCCGTTGCCGCTTGCTCCGTTGGTCTCGCTCATGAAGTTCGAAGTCCTCCTGGGGGGATCGGGCTAAGGAGCAAAGCACACCCGGGAGCGCTCCCGGTTACAGATCGGAAGGCCCCGTGGCCTCATTTGAGAGCTGGTTTCGGACATGCCATACGCGCTGGATCGTCGTGATGATGGTCAGCGCCGCGATCAGGTAGACCGCCGGCGCCAGCAGCTCGAAATCTCCGAACCCGGCGCCCTTGGCGAAGACCAGGCCGACGGAGAGTATGACTACCCGGACGGGACGCGTCGCCAACCCCACTTTGCACTCGACCCCCAGCGCCTCGGCGCGGGCGCGCGTGTAGGAGACCATCAGCGAGCCGAGCACGGCGACGACGCACATCGCCGCGGCGAAGTCGTCGCCAGTGGCGGCAAAGTAGCCGGCGACCGCCGCCAGCACGATCCCCTCCTCGATCCGGTCGAGGGTGGAATCGAGGAAGGCGCCGAAGAGCGTCCCCTTGCCCGACATGCGCGAGTAGCGGCCGTCGAGAGTGTCCATCACCGAGCCCGCGATGAAGGCGACGCCAGCGAGGAAAAACAGCCGCTGGGTAACCAGCGCCGCGGCGATCAGGTTGCCGATCAGGCCGGCGATCGAGATCGCGTTGGGGGTCAGCCGCGACTCGATCAGGCGATCGCGGGCGTAGGCGCGGAGCTCCTGGCCGTTGCGGCGGCCGCTCGGGGCCCGCGGAGGGGCTGACTGCTCCAAAACTAGGCCTCAGCCTCCTGCGGCGCCCGCACCCGCCACGACCAGGCCGCCGGCCGAGCGCGGGCGAGCAGTTGACTGGCGATCAGCGCCGCGCCGATCGCGACCATCCAGCCGAGCACGATGTCGACCCAGTAGTGGTTGCCGGTGACGAGAACGACCCAGGCGACGAGCAGCGGCCAGGCCAACCAGAGCACTTTCAGCGCCCGGTGCCGGACCAGCTGGAAGCCGGTGGCGCCGATCATCAGCGAGAAGGCGCAGTGCATGCTGGGCACCGCCGCGTAGGGGTTGATGAAGAGCCTGGCCAGCGCCGAGTCGTGGTTGACGCTGGAGTAATCGTTGATCGTGTCGACGAAGCCGTACCCCGGATAGAGCCGCGGCGGCGCGGTCGGGTAGAGCGTGTAGCCGATCAGCGCCAGCCCCATCGAGACCGCGAACATGTTGCGGACGAAGTAGAAGGACTCGTTGCGGAAGAAGTAGAGCCAGACGAAGAAGCTGAGGACCACCGCGAACTGGCTGTTCATGTAGACCTGGTTGGCGAAGTCGATCAACCAGTTCGCCGGCACGAAGAGCGCCTGCAGGTCCGGCTCGAAGAAGGTGCCGGTTACGCGCTCGACGTCGATCACCTGCTGGCCATGGGCAAACGCGGTCGCCTTCTGACCGTCGGCGATGCCCCGCACCGTCTCGTAAGCGAGGTCGACGATCAGCACCAGGCCGATCTGGCGAGCGAGGTCGCCCCAGCCGTGGGGCAGCCGGGCGGTTACCGCAGCAAACGCACGAGACATCCGGCAATTGTAATCGGGGCGTTAACGGGGTGAGACGGCACAGCTAGGGTGCCGCGAATGACGTGGGCGCGGCCGAGAAAGCAGCGGGTGAGAGCGATCAGGGATCGCCTGCGCGAGATGTACGGGCAGCCGCTCAACGAGCCGCACGGGCACCCGATCGCGGAGCTGATCAAGACCGTGCTCTCTCAGCACACCAACGACCGCAACCGGGACCGGTCCTTTGCCCGGCTGCGGGAACGGTTCCCCACCTGGGAGGAGGTGAGGGACGCGCCACTGGACGAGCTCGAGGAGGCGATCCGGCCCGGCGGCCTGGCGAGGCAGAAGGCGCCGCGGATCCAGGCGATCCTCGAGCGGCTCGGCGAGCACCCCGACCTCGACTGGACGCGGGACGCCTCGCGCGAGGAGTCGCTCGAGTTCCTCCTCTCGCTGCCAGGGGTCGGCAGGAAAACCGCTGCCTGCGTGCTGATCTTCACCTGGGGCATCCCCGAGATCCCGGTCGACGTCCACATCCACCGGGTCGGCGGCCGCCTCGGCCTCTTCCCCGTCAACGCCTCCTTCGAGCGCGCCCACGACGAGATGCTGGCCGTCGTCGACCCCGCCGATGCCTACGAGCTGCACATGAACCTGATCCGCCACGGCAGGGAGGTTTGCCGGCCGCAGCCGCGCTGCGGCGAGTGCGAGCTGCGGCGCATGTGTCCCTGGTACCGTGCGCGCGGCAAATGAGCAAGAAGACCTTCATCGTCTTCGGCCTGCTGGTCGTCTTCCTGGCCGCCCTGATCCCCTGGCTGGCCTTCCGCGCCGACGGCGACCCGGCCACCGCGGCGTCCGTCCCGAGCGAGCTCGAATCCGGCAAGAGCCTCTTCGAGATCAACTGCGGCACCTGCCACACGCTCTACGCGGCGGGGACCGACGGCAACTTCGGACCCGATCTGGACGAACTGCTGGCGCCCTCCGGCCCGCCGGAAGGCTCGACCGCGGCGGACACGATCAAGGCGACCGAAGGCCGCGTCCTCAGCGCGATCGACGAGGGCGTCGACGGCGGCACCACCCCGGGCCGCATGCCCGGCGGCATCATCGACGGCGAACAGGCGAAGGAAGTCGCCGAATTCGTCGCCGCCACCGCCGGCCAGGGCTGAGCGCCCACCGCTGGGCCCGAGACGTCCAGGCGAACGTCCCGGGCCACGGCGCGGCGGATCGGGTTTGCGCTTAGCGATCGAAGTGCAGGGCGCTGAAGACGCCGGCGTGGTCTGAGCTCCAGAAGCCGTTGACCGGCTGGATGCCGGAGACGGATGAGCTGACCAGGGTCACCTCCGCCGGGTCGCGGGTCATGATGTGGTCGACCTGGTGGTTGAAGTCCGCTTCGCTGCCGCCTTTGCCCACTTCAAGCAGGCTCGATTTCAGGCAGCAGCTGAGCGGGTCGTCGGTGCTGCGCTCGACCATTCCGGCAGCCAGCAATGCTTCATAGGCGAGCCGGTCCGCGCCCATGACCGTGTCGTCGTCGGAGTTGAGGTCGCCGACGAGGACAACCGGAAGGTCGCTCGTCGCCGGACCGGTCGGCGCCACCAGCTCTTTCGCCTGCGCCTCGCGGATGAACGGATCGAACGCCTCCAGGTGGGTGTTGACGAAGCGGAAAGCGCCGCTTCCCCGCACCTTGGCATCAGTCGCGGTCCAGCCGCGTTTGATCGTCAGCGAGCTGGTTCCGCTCAGGATGGGCACGGTGAGCAGGGTTTGGAAGTTCCCTCCCTGCTCGTTCCACGGGTGCACCCCGGCGCCGCGCCGGGCAAGGATCGCGTCGCGCATCGTCAGGCGGCCGTTGATGTCGGCGCCGAGTGGCCCGGTCGCCGGGTTTTTGTCCTCGTCGGCGGGCGCCTCGAGGTCGAACTCGTTCTGGACCACGACCACTTCGTAGGTCGCTTTGCCCTGGTTGAGCTCGGCGAGCAGTTCATCGAGATAGTCGTAACGGACCGTCGTCGCGCTCGGCCCTTTGGCGAGGACTTCGAAGTCGACCGGGGCGGTGCGCCAGAGAGCGACCTCCTGCAGGCCGACCAGGTCCGGCTTGGCGTCGAGGATCTCGTCGGCGAGGCCTTTGGCCCGCACGGGGAAGTTGTTTTCGGTCACTTCGCGCAGGATCTGGCCGTTGGCGGCGACGAACGCTTCCGGGGTCGGGGCGAGGATCGCCGGCGTCAGGTTCGCGCCGAGGTAGAGGTTGCGGGTCATCGTGCCGACGGTGTGGCCTTTGCCGCGGTCGGCGTGATGGCCGTGGATGGCGTGGTTGCCCTGGATCGCGAGATTGCCGTGGACCGCGTGGCCTTTGCCTCCCGCCCCCGCCGCTGCGGGTAGGAAGACCAGGACGAAGGCTGCGGCGATCAGCGCCAGCAACGAGAGGCGCGTCGTTCGATAGGCGTAACTCAAGGCTTTCCTCCTAAATCATGAATTAGTAGGCGCCTCTCCCGTCCCGCCGTACCGTCGCAAATCAGATTCCCCGCCGGTACAGCGCGCAAACCAATTTAGGAGCGGCGGTTTGAAATCGGCATAGAAATCTGCCACACTGCCACTTAGATTTTCAGAGTCCGGTCGCGCTGGCGCTTGCTCAGCCGGCCACCGGCTCCCTCAGTCAAAGACGAAACCCCTGGAGGTACGCACAAGTGGGCAAAACGATCGGGATCGACCTGGGCACGACCAACTCCTGCGTCGCCGTGATGGAGGGCGGCGAGCCGACCGTGCTCGAGAATGCCGAGGGGGGTCGCACGACCCCTTCTGTCGTCGCCTTCGCCGACTCCGGCGACCGCCTGGTCGGCACCGTCGCCAAACGGCAGGCGGTGATGAACCCGGAGAACACGATCTTCTCGATCAAGCGCTTCATGGGCCGCAAGGAGGCCGAAGTCAAAGAGGAGGAGACGATCGTCCCCTACAAGGTCGTCGCCGGGCCCAACGGGGACGTCCGCGTCGAGGCACGCGAGAAGCAGTACAGCCCGCCGGAGATCAGCGCGATGATCCTGCAGAAGCTGAAGACCGACGCCGAAGCGAAGCTGGGCGAAACGGTCGACAGCGCGGTGATCACCGTCCCCGCCTACTTCAACGACGACCAGCGACAAGCGACCAAGGACGCCGGCAAGATCGCCGGGCTCGATGTCAAGCGGATCATCAACGAGCCGACCGCCGCCTCGCTCGCCTACGGCCTCGACAAAGAGGAGGCCGACCACACGATCCTTGTCTTCGACCTCGGCGGCGGCACCTTCGACGTCTCCGTGCTGGAAATCGGTGACGGCGTCTTCGAGGTGAAGGCGACCGCCGGCGACAATCACCTCGGCGGCGACAACTGGGACAAGTCGATCGTCGAGTGGCTGGTCGCCGAGTTCAAAAAGGACCAGGGGGTCGACCTGGCGGCTGACAAGAACTCGCTGCAGCGCCTCTACGAGGCGGCCGAGAAAGCGAAGATCGAGCTCTCCTCGGCGCAGGAGACGCAGATCAACCTGCCCTTCATAACCGCGGTCGAGGGCCAGCCGAAGCACCTCGACATGAAGCTCACCCGCTCGAAGCTGAACGAGCTGACCAGCGACCTGCTGGAGCGCGTCGTCGGCCCGGTCAAACGGGCGCTCGGCGACGCCGACGCGAGCATCGACCACGTCGTCCTCGTCGGCGGCATGACCCGCATGCCGGCGGTGCGCGAGAGGGTCAAGGAGCTGACCGGCAAGGACCCGCACCAGGGCGTCAACCCGGACGAGGTCGTCGCCGTCGGCGCCGCGATCCAGGCCGGCGTGCTGGCCGGCGACGTCAAGGACGTGCTGCTGCTCGACGTCACCCCGCTGACC
>JBKPOW010000020.1:0-1559 GCA_046733275.1 Actinomycetota bacterium | reverse complement strand
CTGCGCGACAGCGCCGGGATGTTGGTCCCGCTGCCGTTGCTGCAGGCGCTGCTGGCCGGCGCCGGACCGGGCGCGGCCGAGACCGCGGCCGGCGCGGGCGCTGCAGCCGGCGCCGGAATCGGGATCAAGGCGACGGCGGCGACGGTGCTGGTAGCGGGCACGGTGGGCACCGGCGTCGCAATCGAGGAGACGCGCCAGGCGAGGGGCCCTGAGGACGCGGCGAGGGCTGCCTCGAAGCCGACGCCAGAACGCGCCCCGGCACCGCTGACGAGCTCGAGCGACGACGGCTCCGGCGAGAGCTCCGGCCCAGGCGGCGGCTCGTCCGGCCCGGGCGGAGGGGACGACGACTCGAGCGGCAGAGGCGACGGCGATCGCGACGGCCACAGCGGCGAGAGCGAGCATGGCGATAGCGACTTCGGCGACGACTCAGGCGGGCACTCGGGACCGGGTGGCGGGGGCGAAAGCGGCAGCTCGGGCTCCGGCAGCGACAGCTCCGGATCGGGCTCGGGCTCCTCCGACGACGACTGAACCTCGCTACTTCGCGTCGAGCCAGTCCTTGCCGACGCCGACGTCGACCTCGAGCGCCGGCTCGAGCGGGTAGGCGCCGCACATCTCGCGCCGCACCAGGGCCGTGGCCTCCTCCATCTCCCCAGGCGGGCCCTCGAAGAGCAGCTCGTCGTGGATCTGCAGGACAAGGCGGGTCCTCGCGCCGGTCTCGCGCAGGGCGCGCTCGCAGCGCACCATCGCCACCTTGATGATGTCGGCGGCGGTGCCCTGGATCACAGTATTGACCGCCAGCCTCTCCCCCAGCCGCCGCGTGTTGGGATTGCCCGAGCGCAGCTCGGGGATCGAGCGCCGCCGGCCCATCAGCGTGCGCACGTAGCCCTCCTCCTGCGCCCGCTCGATCACCTCCTCGCGGAAGGCGCGCACGGCGGGGAAGCGCTCCAGGTAGCGGACAACGAATTCCTCCCCCTCTTTGCGCGGGATGTTGAGCCGGTCGGCGAGGCCGAAGCCGGTCAGCCCGTAGACGATGCCGAAGTTGACCATCTTCGCCTTCGAACGCTGGCCGACGTCGACTTCGTCGCGGTCGATCTCGAAGACCTCCGCGGCGGTGGCGGCGTGGACGTCTTCGCCGGCGCGGAAGATCTCCTTGAGCACGTCCTCCTCGGCGACGTGGGCGAGCACGCGCAGCTCGACCTGGCTGTAGTCGGCGGAGAGCAGGCGGGCGCCGCGCTCGGCCACGAAGCAGGCGCGCACCGGCCGGCCGATCTCGGTGCGGATCGGGATGTTCTGCAGGTTGGGGTTGGTGCTGGAGAGGCGGCCGGTGGTGGTCGAGGCCTGGTTGAAGGTCGTGTGGACTCGGCCGGTCTCGGGGTCGATCAGGTCCGGCAGCGAGTCGAGGTAGGTGTTCTTCAACTTGGTCAGCTCGCGCCACTGCTCGATCTTCTCGACGATCGGGTGCTCGTCGCGGATCTGGGCGAGCACCCGCGCGTCGGTCGAGAAGCCGGTTTTGCCACGGCGCTTGCGAGTCAGTTCGAGCTTCTCGAAGAGGATGCGGC
>JBKPOW010000019.1:0-1402 GCA_046733275.1 Actinomycetota bacterium | reverse complement strand
CGCCCCACCGACCACGGCCCCCGCCGCACCCGCGCCCCGTTCGCCATCCTTACGCCCCAGCCCGACGTCGAAGGCGCGCTTCACCTGCGCGAAGACCTGCGCTCCCAGGTGGCGGAGACCGTACGACCGGCCGATGAGGCCGAGCCGGCGACGATCAGCGTCGGCATCACGATGTTCGGCGGCGGCGAGAAGGGCGCCGGCCCGGAAGCGGTCCTGGTCGCCGCCGACCAGGCGATGTACCGGGCGAAGGAGGGGGGGCGCAACCAGATCGCCCTCTTCCGCGACCCGAACGAGCCGCAGCGCGAGCCGGAGCGGCGGCAGACGACCGCGGCGCGGATCCGCGACGCGCTCACCGACGACCGCCTCAGCCTCCATACCCAGCCGATCCGCAGCCTCTCCTCCGGCGGGATCGAGCGCTACGAGCTGCTCCTGCGGATGACCAGCGAAGAGGGCGAGCTGCTGCCCGCCGCCTCCTTCATCGACGCCGCCGAGCGCGCGGGGATGGTCCAGGAGCTCGACCGATGGGTGGTCGCGCGGGCGCTCGAGCTGCTCGCCGAGCGCGAGCGGCAGGGGGCGCCGCTCTCGTTGCACGTCAACCTCTCCGGCGCCTCGCTCAACGACGTCTCCGTGCTCGAGTTCATCGAACGGCGCTTCGACGAAGGCGGGGCCGACCCGTCTCGCTTCACCTTCGAGATCACCGAGAGCGCCAACGTCTACGACTACGACGCCGCCTCCGGCTTCGCCGACCGCCTCACCGACTTCGGCTGCCAGGTCGCGATCGACGACTACGGCGCCGGCTTCGGCCCCTTCCACTACCTCAAGCGGATCCCCTTCGACCTGATCAAGATCGACGGCTCCTTCGTCCGCGACATGCCCAACAGCGACGCCGACCAGCTCACCGTGAAGGCGATCGTCCAGATCGCCCGCGGCCTCGGCAAGGCGACGATCGCCGAGTACGTCCAGGACGACCGCACGGCGGAGATGCTGCGCGAGTACGGCGTCGACATGGCCCAGGGCTTCCACCTCGGGCGCCCGATGGACCTCGAAGAGGCGTTCGCCGAAACCGCCTAGGGCGGTCTCCTTCAGCCGCGTAGCTCGGCGCGCTTGATCTTTCCGCTTGCCGTCTTCGGCAGCTCGTCAGCGAACTCGACGATGCGGGGGAACTTGTAGGGGGCGGTCTCGCGCTTGCAGTGCTCCTGCAGCTCGCGCGCCAGCTCCTCGCTCGGCTCGCGGTCGCGGGGGACGACGATGGCCCGCACGATGGCGCCGCGCTCGGGGTCGGGCGCGGCGACCGCGGCCGCCTCGGCCACGGCGGGGTGAGCGAGCAGCGCCGACTCGACCTCGACTGGGCCGATGCGGTAGCCGGAGGAGACGATCACGTCGTCGCCGCGGCCCTCGAACC
>JBKPOW010000018.1:0-9665 GCA_046733275.1 Actinomycetota bacterium | reverse complement strand
GCACCCCACCGACGGCCAGCCGGCGGTTCGCCAGGTCTTGGCTGGGGCCGGTTCGCCGGGTTTAGCTGGGAACGGCCTCGGCCCGCGGCGCCTTGCGAGCGGCGAGGCGGGCGTAGGAGGCGCGGGCGGCCCAGGCCGCCGAGAGGCCGGCGACCGCGGCGAGCAGCAGCGCCACGCGCGGGTCGTAGGCCTGCGAGAGCCAGCCGGCGAGCGGGCCGCCGATCGGGGTCGAGCCCAGAAAGACGATCGAGTAGAGCGCCATCACGCGGCCGCGCATCGCCGGCTCGACCGCGAGCTGCAGCGAGGAGTTGATCGCGGCGGCGAAGCTGACCGCGGCGGCGCCGAGCAGGGCGAGGACGGGGATCTCGAGCGCGAGGCTGGGCATCGCGGCGGCCAGCAGGGCGAGCAGGCCGAAGGCGAGCGCCGCGCCGGCGATCAGGCGTGCGTCGGCGCGGCCGCGGGCGCCGGTGAGCAGGGCGCCGATCACCGAGCCGACGCCCATCGCGGCGACCAGCGAGGCGTAGGCCGAGGGGCCGCCGTCGAAGCTGAAGCGGGCGAGTAGCGGCAGCACCACCTGGAAGTTGAGGCCGAAGGTGCCGACCAGCGCCATCAGCGCCAGCGGCACTGCCAGCGCCGGCGTACGGCGGACGTAGCGCAGCCCCGCCCGCACCGCGCCGCGCTCGCGTGTCGCGGGGGGCGGCTCGCGCAGCTCGGCCGGGTCCATCCGCCAGAGGGCGACGACCATCGCGGCGAAGGTGAGGACGTTGAGGGCGAAGCAGGGCCCTACGCCGGCGAAGGCGATGATCAGCGCCGCCAGCGCCGGGCCGAAGAGGCGCGAGGCGTGGATCAGGACGCTGTTGAGGCTGACCGCGTTGACCAGCCGCTCGGGGCCTACCATCTCGATCGCGAAGGCCTGCCGGGTCGGGTTGTCGACGGCGTTGACCGTGCCGCGGACGAAGACCAGCGCCAGCACCATCCAGGGCTCGACCGCGCCGGCGGTGACGATCGCGAAGAGGGCCAACGCGGGCAGCGCCATCAGGCCCTGGGTAACCATCAGCAAGCGGCGCTTGGAGAAGCGGTCGGCGAGGACCCCGCCCCAGGCGGCGAAAAGCAGGATCGGCAGGAACTGCAGCGCGGTGGTCATGCCAACGGCAACGCCGCTGCCGGTCAGGGTCAACATCAGCCAGACCTCGGCGACCATCTGCATCCAGTTGCCGGAGACGGAGACGAGCTGCCCGGCGAAGTAGCGGCGGTAGTTGGGGACCGAGAGCGAGTCGAAGCTGCGCCTCACAGCATCCGCTCGAGGATCGCGGCGGCGCGGTCGAGGGTCGCCAGGTCCTCGACCGGCAGGTCGCGCATGCGCCGCGCCAGGTAGGCGTTCTTGCGCCCGCGCAGGCGCCGCAGGCGGTCGCGACCGGCGGCGGTGATGCTGACCAGCGCGCTGCGGCCGTCCTCGGGGTCCGGCGTCCGCTCGACCAGGCCGGCCTCGCAGAGGACGCGCAGCGTACGCGTCGCCGTCGGCCGTTTCACCCGCTCGATCTCGGCCAGCTCGCTGGGCGTGAGCGGGCCGTGCCGCTCAACCGTCGCCAGCGCCGCCCCAGCGGTCGGCGTCAACTCCCCTTGCGCCGCCCCCGCGGCCTCCTGCCGCAACCTGCGTGCCGTACGCACAATCGCCATCCGCAGCCGCGCGGCGGAGTCGGTGAGCGAGCTGGCGTCTATCGCCTGAGTCATTAGCCTCGGTAATTAGTCTAGCAAACTACCCTTCCCGGTCGCGGCGGGCGGCGATCTTCGCCTCGAGCTCCTTCATCACCTCGGGGTCGCGCAGGGTGGTGACGTCGCCCAGCTCGCGGCCCTCGGCGATGTCGCGCAGGAGGCGGCGCATGATCTTGCCGGAGCGGGTCTTGGGCAGGTCGCCGGACCAGATCACCCGCTTGGGGCGCGCCAGTTTGCCGATTCGCCCGGCGACGTGCTCGGCCAGCTCGGCGCCCATCGCGTCGTCGCCCTCGAGGTCGCCTTCGAGCGTAACGAAGGCGCAGATCGCCTGGCCGGTGTCCTCGTCGCTCTGGCCGATCACCGCCGCCTCGGCGACCTTGGGATGGGAGACGATTGCCGACTCGACCTCGGCGGTCGAGAGGCGGTGGCCGGAGACGTTGACCACGTCGTCGATCCGCCCCAGCACCCAGAAGTAGCCGTCCTCGTCGACCCGGGCGGCGTCGCCGACCAGGTAGGTCTGCTTGCCGAAGCGCTCGAAGTAGGCGGCGACGTAGCGCTCCTCTTCGCGGTAGAGGGTGCGCAGCATGCCGGGCCAGGGGCGGCGCAGGACGAGCAGCCCCTCTCCCCCCTCGACCGGCTCGCCGGCGTCGTCGACGACGGCCGCCTCGATCCCCGGCAGGGGCCGCGTCGCCGAGCCGGGCTTGGTCGCCGTGATCCCGGGCAGGGGCGAGATCAGGATGTGGCCGGTCTCGGTCTGCCACCAGGTGTCGACGATCGGGCAGCGCTCGCCGCCGATCACCTTGTGGTACCAGAGCCAGGCCTTGGGGTTGATCGGCTCGCCGACCGAGCCGAGCAAGCGCAGCGAGGAGAGGTCGTGCCGCCCCGGGTACTCCACCCCCCATTTCATGCAGGCACGGATCGCCGTCGGCGCGGTGTAGAGGATCGTCACTCCGTAGCGCTCGATCGTCTCCCACCAGATGTCCTTGTCGGGGTAGTCGGGCGCCCCCTCGTACATCACGCTGGTGGCGCCGTTGGCGAGCGGGCCGTAGACGATGTAGGAGTGGCCGGTGACCCAGCCGACGTCGGCGGCGCACCAGTAGACGTCCTCCTCGGGCTTGAGGTCGAAGACGTGGCGGTGGGTCCAGGCGACGCCGGTGAGGTAGCCGCCAGTGGTGTGGAGGATCCCCTTCGGCTTCGCGGTCGAGCCGGAGGTGTAGAGGATGAAGAGCGGGTCCTCGGCGCCGACCGGCTCGGGCGGGCACTCGGCGCCGGCGGCCGCCATCGCGTCCTCGAACCAGACGTCGCGCCCCTCCTGCATCTCGCATTCCTCGCCGGTGTGGCGGACGACGAAGATCGTCTCGATCGAGCCGACCCCCGCCATCGCCTCGTCGACTTTGGCCTTGACCGCCGCGGTCTTGCCCTTGCGGCGGGCGCCGTCGACGGTGACCAGCGCCTTCGCCGCGGAGAACTCCATCCGCTCGCGCACCGCCTCGGCCGAGAAGCCGCCGAAGACGACGTTGTGGACGGCGCCGATGCGGGCGCAGGCGAGCATCGCGACGACGACCTGGGGAATCATCGGCAGGTAGATGCCGACCACGTCGCCATTGGCGATGCCGTGGTCGCGCAGGGCGTTGGCGAAGCGCTGCGTGTCGGCGAGCAGCTCGCTGTAGGTGACCTCGCGCTCCTCCCCCTCCTCGCCGCGCCAGTGGTAGGCGACACGCTCGCCGCGGCCGGCGGCGACGTGGCGGTCGAGGCAGTTGGCGGAGACGTTGAGGCGGCCGTCAGCGAACCACTTGTAGAAGGGCGGGTTGGACTCGTCGAGGGCCTCACTCGGCTCGGTCTCCCAATCGAGCAGCTCGGTCGCCTGGCGCAGCCACCAGGCGGGCGGGTTGGCGGCGGCCTCCGCGTAGACCACCGGATCGCCGAGCAGGGCGCGCTCGCGGAATCCGGCCGGCGGCTCGAAGCGCTCGACCTCGAGCAGCTCGCTCAGCTCCCGCTCCAGCGACTCCCTCTCCTCGACACCCATTCGCTCTCCCTTTCTCGACCGGTACCCTGGGCACGAACGGTACCCGTTCGCCGCAATGCTCTTCCGGCAGATCATCCACGAGGACCTCGGCTGCGCCTCCTACCTGGTCGGCGACCCGGCGTCCGGCGAGGCCGCGGTGGTCGACCCGCAGTGGGACGTCGACCCGTACATCAACCTCGCCCGCCTGCACGGGGTGCGGATCGAGCACGTGCTCGAGACTCACAACCACGCCGACCACGTCTCCGGCCACGGCCGCGTGGCGCGGGCGACGGGCGCGACCATCCACGTCAGCGAGCTGGCCGAGGCCGAGTACGAGAACGAGCCGCTCGCCGACGGCGCGACGGTCGAGCTGGGCGAGGCGGTGACGATCGAGGCGCTCCACACGCCGGGCCACCGGCCCGAGCACACCTCCTTCCTCCTCCGCGACGCCAGCCGCGGCGGCGACCCGGTAGCGGTGCTGAGCGGCGACTCGCTCTTCGTCGGCGACGTCGCCCGGCCCGACCTGGCGATCGAGCCGCGCGAGGGCGCCGCCGGGATCTTCCGATCGCTGCACGAGCGCCTGATGTCGCTGCCCGACGAGGTCGAGGTCTGGCCGGGGCACCTCGGCGGCTCGCTCTGCGGCAGCTCCGGCATCGACATGAAGACCTCCTCGACGATCGGCTTCGAGCGGCGCCACAACCGGGCGCTGGCGATCGAGGACGAGGAGGCCTTCGTCGAGGACGCGGTCGGCAGCATCGGCGAGCGGCCACCCAACGTCGAGCACATCGTCGCCCTCAACCGCGGCCCGCTGATCGAGTCGATCTCCTCGCCGGCGCGGCTGACCCCGCGGCGCTTCGAGGCGGCGATCGCCGCCGGCGCCTTCGCCGTCGACTCGCGCACCAACGAGCAGTTCGACGAGGCCCACATCCCCGGCGCGATCAGCGCCTCGGCCTACGACACCGGCTTCGCTACCAAGGTCGCCCAGGTCGTCCCGCCCGAGGGCGAGGTGGTGGTTGTCGCGGCCTCGGACGGCCACGAGCAGGACGCCGCCGAGCTGCTCGCCGCGGTCGGGCTGAAGGTGCGCGGCTTCCTCGGCGGCGGGATGAGCGCCTGGCGGGCGGAGGAGCGGCCGGTGGCGCGGATCGAGCCGATCGGGCCGGACGAGCTGGCGCGGATGCTCGAGGGCGACGACCCGCCGCTGGTCCTCGACGTGCGCGGTGCCGGCGAGTACGCCGAGGGCCACATCCCCGACTCCCTGCACGTCCCCTACGGCGAGCTGCCGCGACGTCTCGACGAGCTGCCGCGTGAGCGCACAGTGGCGACGATCTGCAAGGGCGGCAAACGCAGCGGCCTCGCCGCCTCGGTCCTGCAGCGCGAGGGCTTCGAGACGATCCACGTCGCCCGCGGCGGCGTCGGCACCTGGCAGAAGGAAGGCCGCCCGGTCGAGAGCGGCGCCGTCCCGGCCTAGTAGCCCGGTGGGTGGCGGGCGATGAAGCCTTCGGGCGAGTTGACCGGTTCGGGGTGCCAGCGGGGGCCGGCGCCACCGGAGGTGTCGAAGGCGAGGCCGGCGATGATCATCCAGGCGTGGCCGGAGTTGGCGTAGACGGTGATCCACTGACCCGCGCCGGCTTCGCCCCAGGTGGAGAGGCCGGTCGAGTCGAGCGGGCTGTCGAGGAAGCCGCCGCCGTGCAGGGCGTAGCTGACCGCGCCCGAGCAGTCGTAGCCCGAGGATTCGAAGGAGCCGTGGCCGCCGCCCCATATATAGGGGGTCGAGGCGATCGCGTTGGCAGCTTCGATCGCCGCCTTGACCGCGTCCGGAGCGCTCGCCGGCACGCTCGCCTGGCTTTCGGAGATGAACTGGGCCTGCTGGCCAGGGGTGAGCGGCGCCGGTGCGGTGGCGGGAACCGAAGCGCCCGAGCTCGCCAGCTGTTCTGAGATCGAAGCCAGGTTGTCGCTCAGCGCCGACTCGCGCGACTGCAGCGCTTCGAGCTGCTGCCGGCGCTCGGCCTGGGCGGCCTTCAGCTCGGCGAAGCGGGCCGCCGCCTCGGCGCGGGCTTCGTCGGCCTCGCGCTCCTTGACCGCGATCTCGTCGCGCGCCGCCTTCAGCCGGCGGCGGATCTCCGCCATCCGCTTGACCGCCGCCTTCGCTTCGTCGCGCAGGCTCTTGACCCGGGCGGCGATCGCGTCGTCGTACTGCTGCACCCGGCTGAGGTACTCGGCGCGGACGCTCGCCTGCGACCAGGTCTCCGCTTCGAGCACGACGGTGACCACGCTCGGGTTGCCGGTCTCATAGATCGCGACGAGCCGCTCGCGCAGGACACGCAGCGCCCGCTGCAGGCGGGCGCGGATGCGCGCCAGACGGCGTTTCTCCGCCTTCAGCGCGGCAGTGGCGGCGTCGAGCTCGCCCTGCTTCTCTTCGAGCTCGGCCTCGAGCGCCAGCTGCTCCTGGCGCAGGCGCGAGACTTCGCCCAGCATCGAGTCGATCGCACGGTTCTGCTCGGCGATCGAGGCGGCGACGGCGCTCTGGCTCTCGCGCACGTCGCTGAGCTTGCCCTGCGTGTGGTCGAACTTCTCGCGCAGCGTCTCGGCAGGGGCGCTCGCCACGAGGCAGAGCACGAGCAGGAAGAGGGCAGCCGGGAGCAGCAGCCACCGGGGGGTGCCGGGGCGGGCGCGCATCGGCGCCCCACGCTAACGAAGTGGCGCGCCGATTGTTAGGAGTTGCTCATAACCTGCAACGGCGGTTGCAGGTCAGAGCCGCTGGGCGAAGAGGACGGCGGCGACGGCGGTGGCGAGGTTGAGGCTGGAGACGCCGGCGCGCATCGGGATGCCGAGGCGGGCGTCGGCACGCTCGAGCAGGCCGTTGCTGAGGCCGTAGCGCTCGGTGCCGAAAGCGAGGATCGCCCGCGGCGGCAGCTTCGCCGGCCGCAGGTCCGCGCCGCCGGGGTCGATCGCGACCAGCGGCCGCTCGCTCGCGATCAGCGCGTCCAAGGGGTCGTGGCCACTTCCTCCCCCTATAGGGGAAAAAGTGGCCACAGCGGCAACCGGCAGGGCGAAGTGGAGGCCGGCCGCGCCGCGCAGGGCGTCGGGGTGCCAGGGGTCGTTGGGCCCGGTGGTCAGCACGGCGGCGGCATCGGCCGCGGCAGCCACCCGCACACAGGCGCCCATGTTGCCCATCGTACGCGGGTCCTCGAGCAGGACCACCGGCGCCGGGCGGGGATCGGCCAGCGCTGCGGTGACGTCGACCGGCGGGCGCCGCGCGATCGCCACCACTCCCGTCCGCGGCGCCTGCGGCACCAGCTCGGCGACGATCTCCAGCGCGATCGCCGTGGTGCGCTCGGCGAGCGCATCGCCCAGGTCCGGCGCCAGCTCGTCGGCCAACCGCCGCAGCTCCTCCGGATCGGCGGCGACCGCTTCGAGCACCTCGGCGCCGAAGCGCAGAGCGTGCTTGAGCGCGTGGAACCCCTCCAGCACGGCAAGCTCGGGATCGCGGCGCGCCGTGCGGTAGCGGCGGACCAGAGCGTCTGCGTCGACGTCGACTTCGCTCATGCGCTCAGCCTGCGGAGACGCCGCCGGCCGATACGCCGCCGCCCGGTGAAGGCGCCGGGGCCGGCGCGGCTTCCGGCGCCGCTTCGGGGGCCGGCTCGGGCTCGGGCGCCGCTTCCCCGCCTTCGGAGGACTCGTCGTCCCCATCCTCGCCCTTGCCCTCCTCGTCGGACTCCTCGGGTTCCGTTTCTTCGCTTTCTTCGTATTCGCCTTCGTAGGAGCCGCCCTCGGTGGTGTGCTCGCTCTCGAGGCCGGAGAGCTCGGGCAGGCCGGTGGGCGTCTCGAATTCGGCGCATTCGGTGTTCGCCGCTTCCATGAAAGAGCGCCAGATCGGCCCCGCGGTCGGGCCGCCGTAGCCGGTCGCTTCGCGCGACTGCGGGTGGCCGACCCAGACCGCGGTCGAGAAGAGCGGCGTGTAGCCGGCGAACCAGGCGTCGGAGAGATCCTCCGAGGTGCCGGTCTTGCCCGCCGCCTGGCAACCGATCGAGGTGTAGCCGGCGCCGGTGCCCTGGGTGATCACGCCCTCCAGCAGGCGGGTGACTTCGTACGCCTCGCCCTCGGTGAGCACCCGCTCGCCGGCATCCGGGTCGGGTTCGTCGATCTTGCCGCTGGGGAACTCGACCCGGGCGAGCGCGGTGGGCTCGTGGTGGATGCCGCCGTTGGCGAGGGTCGCGTAGGCGCTCGCCATTTCCAGCGGGGTGACGCCGACGGCGAGGCCGCCGAGCGCCTCCGCCGGCACCGATTCGAGCGGCGCCTCGATCCCCATCTGGCGCGCGGTCTGGGTGACGTTCTCGGGCCCGACGTCGAGGTCGAGCTGGGCGAAGACGGCGTTGACCGAGTGCCAGGTGGCCGAGGCGAGCGACATCGTCCCGCCGCCCGGCTCGGCGTTGTTGACCACCCAGGGCGGGCCGGCGCCGGGCGGATCGAGGGTGACCGGCGAGGTGCCGTCGTAGTAGGTGGTGTCGGGGTCGATCCCCTGCTTGATCGCGGTGGTGAGGACGAAGGTCTTGAAGGACGAGCCGGGCTGGCGGTGCGCCTGCCAGGCGTAGTTGAATTCGCTTTCGTCTTCGGAGCCTTCGGTCGAGGCGAGGGCGACGATCTCGCCGTTGGAGGGGTCGACCGAGGCGAGGCCCGCCGCCGGCCCGCCGCCGGGGTAGCAGACGCCGCAATAGTCGACCGCTTCCTGCGCCCGTTCCTGCAGCTCGGGGTCGATCGTCGTGTAGGCCTTGAGGCCGCCGTAGCGCACGGTGTTGAGGCCGTACTTCTCGATCAGCTCCTGCTGGACGAGGTCGAAGAGAAAGCGGTCGCGGATCACGCGGTACTTGTGGCCGGGGTCGAGGCCGAGCCCCTTCTCGATCGCCTTCTCGTATTCGCTCGCCGTGATGTACCCCTGCTCCTCCATCGCCTTCAACACCTGGTCGCGGCGCTCCCGCGCCGCACGGGGATCGAGCAGCGGGTTGTATTCGGAGGGCGCCTGGGGCAGGCCGGCGATCATCGCCGCCTCGGTCAGGTCGAGCTGCTTGGCCGGCTTGCCGTAGTAGGTCTGCGCCGCCGCCTCGGCGCCGACCGCGGTCTCGCCTTCGACCGTGCCGTAGGGGGCGGTGTTGAGGTACTGGGTGAGGATTTCGTGCTTGGAGTGCTTTTCCTCCTGCTCGTAGGCGAGGTGGGCTTCGATCAGCTTTCGCTCGATCGTCGGCTGGGGATCGCGGATGTAGAGGTTGCGGACGAGCTGCTGGGTGATCGTCGAGGCGCCCTGCACCGGCTTGCCCCCGGCGAGGATGTTCTTCCAGGCGGCGCGGGCGATGCCGGCCGGGTCGATCGCGCCGTGGGTGTAGAAGTTGCGGTCCTCGATCGCCACGGTGGCGTACTTGAGGTTCTGCGGCAGCGCTCGCGAGGAGACGGGCTGGCGGATGCTGCTGGCGCGGATGAAGCCGATCAGGCTGCCGTCGGCGGCGTAGATCGCCGAGGAGCGGCCCTTCTGCACCGGCTTGAGGCTGGCCAGCGGCGGCGCCGAGTTGTAGACGTCGATCGCCCAGCTGGCGGCGACGGTGCCGGCGACGACGAGCATGGCGAGGAGCACGCCGAAGGGCAGCGTCAGCTTCTTCTTCCAGCTCAGCGTGCGTGTCCTGCGCCGCTGGCGGCGGGCCCGGCTCGTCATCGCGGAGATTCTATTGAGGCGCCGTTACCGGCCCTTTTCGCTCTGGCAAGCGCAATTTGGCGTGCGGGGGCAGCCCGACCGGCGGCGCTGCCCCGGGCTCAGGCCGCGTCGCGCATCCGCGCCCGCCACTCCTCGCGGTCGAAGCGAGCGGGCTCGGTCTCGCCCAGGAAGCGCTCGAGCACGGCGATGAAGCGACCGGGCGCCTCCAGCTGCGGCAGGTGACCGACGTCCTCGAAGACCTCGAGC
>JBKPOW010000017.1:0-9077 GCA_046733275.1 Actinomycetota bacterium | reverse complement strand
GAACCGCGCAGCGAACGCCCTACCCGGACCAGTCCTGGTATGGAGTGCTCGCTCCGTACCCCGATCCGCGTATCGTCACCTTCGTGACGATGGAGGAAGGCGGCTTCGGCGCCGAAGCCGCGGCGCCTGCCGCAAGAAGGATCTTGGAAGCCTATTTCGCCAACCAGCTCTCAGCCGAAGCCAAATCCGAAACGGGCGAAGCCGGCCTCGAAGGGGGCGAAGGGTGATGTACGCGACCCGCGCCCGCCGCGCCCGGCCCGAGCCGTTCGCCCTGCGGCCCGGCATCGCCGAGCGCCTCGGCCTGCCCTACATGGACGCCACCCTGGGCCTCGCGGCGCTCGGTCTGGTCGCCTTCAGCGTCTTCGTGCTCGAGGAGGCGACCCAAGGCGACGTGCCCGGCAGCCCCGGCTACTTCTACGACCGCCAGGCGATCTACGCGGCCGTCGGCCTGGTCGGCATGTACCTGCTGGCGCGGATCGACTACTCGCGCTTCCGCGAGCTGCGGGTCGGCATCTACACCTTCCTCTGCGCCAGCGTCACCCTCGTCTTCTTCTTCGGCTTCGCCGCGCGCGGCTCGCGCCGCGCCTTCGAGCTCCCCTTCTTCAGCTTCCAGCCGTCGGAGCTGGGCAAGCTCCTGCTCGTCTTGGCGCTTGCCGGCTTCGTCATCGACGGCGCCCGGCGGGGCTCGCCGCGGCAGCGCACGGTGCGCTACCTCTGCCTCGGCCTCGCCCCGGCTGCACTGGTGTTCCTGCAGCCGGACCTCGGCACCTCCCTGGTGTACGTGGCAATCACCCTCGCCGTGATGTACGTGGGGGGCGTCCCCTGGACGCACTTCGCGACGATCGGCGCCGCCCTCGTCGCCCTGGTGGCGGTGGTCCTGGTGATCGCTCCGGCGATCGGGACCCCGATCCTCAAGGGCTATCAACAGGAGCGACTGACTTCCTTCCTGGACCCCAGTGGGGACCCCAGCGACGCGGGCTACCAGCAGAACCAGGCCAAGATCGCCATCGGCTCCGGTGAGCTCACCGGCCGTGGCGACCGGGCCACCCAAACGCGGCTCGACTTCGTTCCCGAGCGGCACACCGACTTCATCTTCGCGGTGATCGGTGAGCGCTACGGGTTCGGGGGCGCCGCGTTCGTCCTATCCCTCTACGCCCTGCTGATCTGGCGGGCGCTGCGGATCGTGACGCTCTCGAAGAACTCCTACGGGACCCTGGTCGCGGGCGGCATCGCTGCGATGTTGCTCTTCCAGGTCCTCGTCAACGTGGGGATGAACCTCGGGGTCATGCCGATCACCGGGATTCCCCTGCCGTTGCTCAGCTACGGCGGGTCGTCTGTCTTGGCGACCCTGCTGGCGCTGGGAGTGCTGCAGAGCATCCACATGCAAGCGCGCCTCGGCCAGAGAGGCAGGTTCGCCTGGTGATCCCGCGAATTGGACCGGGCCATGCGTACCTACCTGAACTGAGCTGAAACACAGATGAAAAAAACCATTTTGGTGTCCGCCGATCGCGGCGAGACCCGAGTCGCCGTCCTCGAGTCGAAGACCAAAGGCGGCAAACGCAACGTCGCGGAGCTCTACATCGAGCGCCGCGGCCGGCGCTCGATCGTCGGCAACATCTACAAGGGCAAGGTCGACAACGTCCTCGCCGGCATGGAGGCCGCCTTCGTCGACATCGGCCTCGAGCGCAACGGCTTCCTGCACGTCGACGAGATCGTCCTGCCGAACGGCGAACAGGCGCCGAAGCGCGGCCGCGGCAGCGGCCGCAAGATCACCGAGATGATCAAGTCGGGCCAGGAGATCCTGGTCCAGGTGGTCAAGGACCCGCTCAAGTCGAAGGGCGCCCGCCTCTCGATGAACCTCTCGATCGCCGGTCGCTACCTGGTCTACGCGCCGCAGGGAGGCGGCGTCGGCGTCAGCCGGCGGCTCTCCGAATCCGAGCGCGACCGTCTGCGCAAGATGGTCGACCGGACCTACAAGGGGCCCGGTGGCCTGATCGTCCGCACCGCCGCCCACGGGGCGAAGAAATCGGACTTCGTCAGGGAGGTTGGCTACCTGCACAAGCTCTACGACGTGCTCGAGCGGCGCGCCGAGAAGACCAAGGGCATGGGGCTCGTCTTCCAAGAGGCGGACCTGCCCGTGCGGGTGCTGCGCGACGTCTTCCTCTCCGAGTTCGAGAAAGCGGTGATCGACTCGCCCAAGCAGTACGAACGCGTGACCAACTTCTTCCAGCGCACCGCGCCGGAGCTGGTCGAGAAGGTCGAGCTGTACGAGGGCAGCAAGCCGCTGCTGGAGAAATGGGGGGTCGACAAGGAACTCGAGTCGACCCTGGTGCGGCGGGTCGACCTGCCCTCGGGCGGCTACCTGATCATCGATTACACCGAGGCGTTGACGGTGATCGACGTCAACAGCGGCTCCTTCACCGGTCGCGGCAAGGGCGGCCTCGAGGAAACGATCACCAAGGTCAATACCGAGGCTGCCGAGGAGGCGGTACGGCAGCTTCGGCTGCGCGACATCGGCGGCATCATCGTGATCGACTTCATCGACATGTCGCGGGCGAAAAACCGTGACAAAGTGCTGAAAACGCTGCGCAAAGCGCTCGACGCCGACAAGTCGAAGAGCTATGTCGTCGAGGTCTCGCCGCTGGGGCTGGTCGAGATGACGCGCCAGAACATCACCGACGGCGTGCGCGAGATCCTCACCGCGCCGTGCCCGACATGCGCCGGCGAGGGAGTCGTCCTCTCCGCCGAGACCGTCGCCCTGGAGGGCCTGCGCCAGATGCGCGAGATGGCGACCCGCGACGAGGAGGCCTTCCTGCTGCGGGTCAACCCGAAGGTCGCGGCCGAGCTGATCGAGCCCGACAGCGGCCTCGCCGAGCTCGAGCAGGAGACCGGCAAGCAGTTCCACTTCGAGGGCGGCGATGCGCTGGCGATCGACACCTTCGCGCTGGTCGAATCCGGCAGCCGCGCCCAGATCGAGGAGCGGGCGCTGCCCTTCAAAGTCGGCGAGGAGGTCGTGGTGACGATCGAGGAGCCGCACATGTACAACGCCGACGACGCGGTCGCCCGGATCGACTCCTACATCGTCAGCGTCAGCGGCGGCGGGCCCTACGTCGGCTCGCGCAAGATGGTGCGGATCGAGCGGGTCGAGCGGGCGGCGGCGGTCGCCTCGCTGCTCGGCGACCCGGCGGGCAACGGCGCCGGCTCGGACGCTCTAGAATCCGCCGCCGCCAAATGAGCACGTATGCGGTCATAGAGAGCGGTGGCAAGCAGTACAAGGTCGAGAAGGGGACCTCGCTGCTTGTCGATCGTTTGAATGTCGGTGAGGGCGACGTGGTCGCCCTCCGTGCCGTGCTCTTCCGCGACAAAGAGGTCGTCGCCGAGCCGAAGGAGCTGGAGAAGGTCAAAGTCGAGGCGAAAGTCGCCGAGCACCTGCGGGGGCCGAAGGTGAAGGTCTTCAAATACAAGCCGAAGAAGGGCTACCGGCGGCGGGCGGGGCATCGCTCGGAGCTGACCCGGCTCGAGGTGACCGAGCTGAAGATGGGCGCGCGCAAAGCGGCGAAACCCAAAGCGGCTGCTAAAAAGGACGACGATGGCGCATAAGAAAGGACTTGGCTCCAGCCGCAACGGCCGCGAATCGAACCCCAACATGCTCGGGGTCAAGGTCTTCGCCGGCCAGAAGGTCTCCGGCGGTGAGATCATCGTGCGCCAGCGCGGCACGCGGTTCTGGCCGGGCGAGGGCGTCGGCCTCGGCCGCGACCACACGATCTTTGCTACGCAGGCGGGAACCGTGCAGTTCAAGCCGTCCCGCAAGGGTCGCACCATCTCGGTCCTGGCCGAGTAGCCCCTCTCTAGGCTGGGCCTTGTGTACGACAAGGCGAAAATCTGGGTCGAGGGCGGAGCCGGCGGCAACGGCTGTGTGAGCTTCCGCCGGGAGGCTCATGTGCCTAGAGGCGGCCCGGATGGTGGCGATGGCGGGCACGGTGGGGATGTCGTGCTGGTCTGCGACGCCTCGCGTCGGGATCTGGGGGTGTTGCGGGGCAGCAAGCACTTCAGGGCCGGCCGGGGGAGGAATGGCGAAGGGTCGAACCGTCATGGGGCGCACGGGGACGAGCTGGTGATCCCGGTGCCGCCGGGGACGCAGGCCGAGGCGGTGGATGGGAGTCGGGTGGATCTCTTGGAGCCGGGGCAGCGGGCCGTCGTCGCGCACGGGGGGCGTGGGGGGCACGGGAACAAGCGGTTCGCCACCTCGACCCGGCAGGCGCCGCGGTTTGCCGAGAAGGGAACCGGGGGCGAGGAGGGGTGGATCGAGGTTCGGCTGAAGCTGCTGGCGGACGTGGGGCTGGTTGGGTTGCCGAACGCCGGTAAGTCCTCATTGTTGGGACGGTTGACGCGGGCGGAGCCGAAGGTGGGGGACTACCCCTTCACGACGCTCTCGCCGGTGCTGGGCACGATCGAGGGGGAGGACCGGCAGGCCGTCGTCGCCGACATCCCCGGCTTGATCGAAGGGGCGGCCGAGGGGGCCGGGCTCGGCCATGAGTTCCTCGCCCACGTCGAGCGCTGCTCGATGCTCGTCCACCTGGTCGACCTGGCTCCTGTGGAGGGCGATCCCGAGTCGAGTTACGCCGCGGTTCGGGAGGAGCTGGGCGCCTATGGCGGGGGACTGGAGCGGTTGCCGGAGATCGTCGTCTTGTCGAAGCGCGATCTGCTTCCCGCGGAGCAGGTTGAGGAGGCGCTGGCCGAGTGGGGGCAGAGAGTCGACACCGTGTTCGCTGTCTCGTCGGCGACGGGAGAGGGCCTTGACGAGCTTCGCCATGCGATCCTCGCCGCACTGCCGGGGGAGCCGTCTCGCCGAGACGTCGCCGGGCCTGTCCCGGCCAAGGCCGCTCGCGGCACCGGCCCGGCCGAGTTCGAGGCCGAGCACCGCGTCTACCGACCGGTCGGCGAGGGGGGCTACTCGGTTGAGCGCGAGGAGGATGGCGCCTTCCGCGTTCTCGGCCGCGGCGTCGAGCTGCTCTTCGAGCGCCACGACCTTCGTAACGAGGAGGCGCTCGCCTACCTCGAGCAGCGGCTCAACGAGATCGGCGTCGTCGCCGCCCTGCGCGCCGCCGGCTTCGAGCCCGGCGACGACGTCCGCGTCGGCGAGCACGAGTTCGAGCTACATCCCTGAGGGCTCGCCCCCACCGACCCGCCCCGCAAGCACGTCCTCGCGGCTGTAGTGGCCGACCGAGTCGAACCAGCGCTTGGCGCGCAGGCCGGCGCGCAGGTCGCAGTCGGCGCTGACGATGCCCTCCTCGCCGTAGAGCGGGCCGGCGATCACCTCGCCCCAGGTCGGCTCGACGATCGCCGCGCCGCCGCGGCCGAAGACCTCGCGTTCGGGCAGCTCGACGGGGAAGTCCTCCGGGAACGCCTCGCGTGGGATGAACTGGGGCGCCGAGACGACGAAGGCGCCCGACTCGATCGCGATGTGGCGCATGCTGGCGAGCCACCCGTCCGAGTCGTCGGCGGTCGGCGCGATCCAGATCTGCGGCCCCGACTTGTACATCGCGTAGCGGGCAAGCGGCATCCGGTTCTCCCAGCAGATCAGGCCGCCGACCTTGCCCAGCGGGGTCTGCGCGGCGACCAGGTCGTCGCCGGCGCCGATCCCGTGGAAGAGCCGCTCGTGGTGGGTCGGCATCAGCTTGCGGTGCTTCCAGACGAGCCCCTCGGGGCCGACAAGGACGAGCGTGTTGTAGAGCGTGCCGGGTCGTTCCGACTCGCGCTCGTTGACGCCGATCGCGCAGTGGGCGCCGCTGCGGGCGCAGGCCGCGACCAGCTCGTCGACCAGGGGCCCGGGGACGTCGACCGAGTTCTCCCAGAGCCGCTGCCAGAGCTCGTCGAAGCCGTTGAACCCGGCGGCCTTGGCGGCCCAGGACTGCGAGGGGTAGAGCGGCACGAAGGCCTCGGGGAGGACGACCAGCTCGGCTCCCTCGCCGGCGGCCCGCTCGATCAGCTCCACCGCCTTGGCGATCGAGGCCTCCGCGTCGAGAATCGCCGGCGTCGCCTGCGCGGCGGCGACCCGCACTGTCCTCAGCTCCGGCATTGCACTGAGGTTAGTGGCTGGGCGCTCATAGACTTGCCCCATGACCCTCGTCGTGAAGCTCGGCTCCTCGATCGTCGCCGCCGACGACGGCGAGCTGCGGGTCGACGTGCTCGACTCGGTCTGCGCACAGGTGGCGGAGCTGGAGCAGGCGGGCGAGCGGGTGGCGATGGTCACCTCCGGCGCGATCGCGCGCGGTATGCGGTTGCTGGACCTGCCGGTGCGGCCGCGGGCGATGGATGAGCTGCAGGCCGCCTCCGCCGTCGGCCAGGGCGACCTCTTCCGCGCCTACCAGTCACGGCTCGCCGAGCGCGGCACCCGCTCCGCCCAGGTGCTGTTGACCGCCGCCGACATCGCCGCCCGCACCAACTACCTCAACGCCCGCCAGACGCTGCGCCGCCTGATCGAGTGGGGCGTGGTGCCGGTGGTCAATGAGAACGACACCACCGCGACCGACGAGATCACCTTCGGCGACAACGACTTCCTCGCCGCCCAGGTGGCGATCCTGCTCGAGGCGAGGCTGCTGGTCCTGCTCTCGAACGTCGACGGGTTGCACAGCGCCGATCCGCACGGCGATTCCGGCGCGGAGCGGATCGTCGAGGTGACCGACTTCGAGGCGTTGGCGGAGCTGGAGATCGGCGATCGCACCTCGGCCTTCGGCTTGGGCGGGATGCGCAGCAAGGTGGCGGCGGCGGAGATGGCGGCCGAGTCGGGCATCCCGGCGACGATCTGCGACGGGACGCAAGAGAGCAGCCTGCTCGCCGCGGCGCGGGGGAAGGGGGTGGGCACCCGGTTCTCGGCGCAGGCTGGCAAGACCTCCAGCTTCAAGCTCTGGCTCAAGTACGCCAAGCCGGCGAAAGGGCAGCTCGGCGTCGACGATGGTGCGGCGCGGGTCCTGCGCGAGAGCGGGTCCAGTCTGCTCCCGGTCGGGATCGTGGCGGTCGAGGGCAGCTTCGAGGCCGGCGACGCGGTCGAGGTGACGGCGAACGGCGCGGTCGTCGGCAAGGGAATCGCCCAGTACTCCTCGCAGGAGCTGGCTCGGGTCGTGGGGCTGAAGAGCGAGCAGGTGCGCGAGCTGCTGCCGCATGCGGCGGATGAGGTGATCCACCGAGACCGCTTCGTGTTGGTGTAAGAGCGCCAAACAGACAAAGTCCGTCAGGGAGCCGGTGGGCATTACACACTGTTTGTGCGGCAAGATGTTCGGCATGGCGGGAGTGGCGATTGTCGTGTTCAGCGATCTGGTGAACTCGACTGCGCTGCTGGCGACGCTCGGGGACGACCGCATGGATCTCGTGCGCCGGGCTCATGTCGAGGACGTGACGGCCGCAGTAGACAGCGCCGGCGGACGGGTGGTGAAGACGCTGGGCGACGGTGCCATGGCCTGCTTCGAAAGCGCCCTGGGCGCGTTGCGAGCGAGCGCCGAGATCCAAGCGTCGGTTGAGCGCCTCGACGCCGCACAGGGCGAAATTGGGATCGCCGCTCGGGTGGGCGTTGCCGCGGGTGAGCCGATTGCCGACGGTGAAGATCTGCACGGGATGCCGGTGGTGATCGCCAGCCGTCTCTCGTCAGCGGCCGCCGCCGGCGAGGTGCTCGTCCAGGACCTGATTGGGGCTTTAGTTGCCTCGCGAGACGGGGTGGCGCTCGACCCCGCTCAGGACTACGAGCTGAAGGGGGTGCCGACGCCGGTGCGCGCGTCGGCATTGCGCTGGCGGGATCTGATGCTGGTGACCGGGACGGTTGCGGAGGACCCTTCGGCTGGGACTTCGCTCGCGCCGCCGCCGATCGCAGCCGGGGGCACCGGCGCGGCGCGCCGTGTTCGGTTGCCGGCCGCACTTGCCGCTTACGCCGAGGAGCCGTTGATCGGTCGCGATCGCGAGATCGAGGAGCTGCGGAGGGCAACCCACTTGGACCGGGGCCGACGGGCGGTGATCATCCTCGGCGAACCGGGGATCGGCAAGACTCGGCATGCCGCCGCGGCCGCCGCAGAGGCGCACACCCGGGGAGCATTGGTGGTGCTGGCGCGCTGCCCGCCGGAGGCGGTCGTCCCCTTTGAGCCGTGGGTACGCGCGATCGGCGAGCTGGCTCGAGCGGGGGAGGGGGAGTGGCGGGAGAGCCTCGCCGATGCCGCCGGTCCCGAACTGGCGTCGCTCGTGCCCGAGTTGAACGATCACTCCGGCCTTGCGGAGCGGGCTGGCGTCGACGGGACGGTCGCCGCCGAGGGCGCTCGCTACCGGCTGCTGCGGGGGATCGGCGCTGCACTCGAGTGCGCCGCCGGGGAAGCGCCTCTCCACGTCGTGCTCGACGATGCACACTGGTGCGATCCGGCGTCGGCGCAGGCGCTCAGACACCTGCTCGACACCGTTTCGGTCCCCCTGGTTTTGACCGTGACCGCCCGCGATCGCGAGATGGGGCGTCGCCATCCGGTTACGCGAGCTCTCTCCGATCTGCGACGCACCGACGATCTTGGCGAGCTGCGCCTGGACGGGCTCGACGCCTCCGGCATGGCCGCCCTGATCGACGCCAAGCTCGGTCGGTCGATCACCCCCGGACTGGCGGCGCGGTTGCTGACCCGCACCGGCGGCAACCCGTTCTTCGCCGGTGAGCTGGCGCGCGACCTCGATGGACGGGGAGCGCTGGCCGAGGGCCAGGAGCTCGACAGCGCGCCGGTTCCGGACGCGGTCGCCGATCTGGTCGAGGAGCGTCTTGCCCGGCTCGACCCGAGCACCGAGCGCTTCCTTGCCGCCGTTGCCGCGATCGGGCCCTCAGCGCCGGTCGCGCTGGCCGCCGAGGTCGTCGGCCTAGCCCCCGATGATGCTGAGCTGGCCGTGCGGGAGGCCCTGTCGGAGCGGTTGGTCGACGATGTGCCGGCGCCCAGTCCGACGATCGCTTTTCCGCATGCCCTGGTCCGCGAGGCGCTGATCGCCGGGACCGGCGACGCCGCTCGCGCCCGCCTGCACCTGTCGATCGCCGAAGCGCTGAAAGGCGACCCGGAGGCCGAGCC
>JBKPOW010000016.1:0-3480 GCA_046733275.1 Actinomycetota bacterium | reverse complement strand
GTGCTGCTCACGCATATCCACCTCGACCACGCGGCCGCGACCGGGGCGCTGGTGCGCCGCTGGCCCGAGCTGGAAATCTACGTGCACGAGCGCGGCGCGCCCCACCTGATCGACCCCTCGAAGCTGCTTGCCAGCGCCGAGCGCCTCTACGGCGAGGCGATGGAGCGCCTCTGGGGGGAGATCGTGCCGGTGCCGAAGGCCAACGTGAAGCCCCTCGCGGGCGGCGAGCAGGTGCTCGGCATGCGCGTCGCCTACACCCCCGGCCACGCCTCCCACCACGTCTGCTACCTGCACGAGGAAAGCGGCACCGCCTTCGTCGGCGACGTCGCCGCGGTGCGCATCCCCGGCGTCCACCTGATCGTCCCCCCCACCCCGCCGCCCGACATCGACATCGAGACCTGGGAGGACTCGATCGGCATCGTCGAGGGCTGGCGGCCCGAGCGCCTCGCCCTCACCCACTTCGCCGCGATCGAGGAGCCGGCCGAGCACCTGGCGACGGTGCGCGAGCGCCTGCGCGAGGAGGCGCAGCTAGCGCGCGATCTGCCCGAGGACGAGTACGAGCGGCGCCACCGCGAGCGGGTCGCCGAGCGCGCCGAGAGGGAGGAGGCGGCCGCAGAGATGATCCAGTGCGTGCCACCCGAGTACCAGTGGCGCGGCCTCGATCGCTACTGGAGCAAGCGCAAGGAACGCGAAGCCGACTAGTCAGGCCAGGTGCTCGCGCATCCGCTCGACCGCCTCGGCGATGCGCTCGTCCGGGGTGGTGAGGGCGATGCGGAAGAAGCCCTCGCCGCTCGGCCCGTACATCGAGCCGGGCGAGACAACCACCGCCGCCTCTTCGAGCACCAGCTCGGCGAACGAGGTCGAGGTGTGGCCCTCGGGCACCGGCGCCCAGACATAGATCGTCCCCTTCGGCGCGTTCACCTCGACGCCGATCTCGCCCAGGGCGGAGACGACCAGGTCGCGGCGGCGGGCGTAGGTCTCGTTCATCCGCTCCAGCGGCCCGGGCGGCCCCTCGAGGGCGGCGACGCCCGCCATCTGCACCGCCTCGAACAGGCCCGAGTCGACGTTGGTCTTCAGCCGCCAGTAGGTCTGCACCGCCTCGGCGTTGCCGAGGATAGCCGCGCAGCGCCATCCGGTCATGTTGAAGCCCTTGGAGAGCGAGAAAACCTCGACGCCGACCTCCTTGGCGCCGGGCGTGGCGAGGAAGCTGGGGGCGACATAGCCGTCGTAGGTCGTCTCCGAGTAGGCGTTGTCGTGGACGACGAGGATCTCGTGCTCGCGTGCGAAGGAGACGACCAGCTCGAAGAATCCCTCGGGGACGACGGCGCCGGTCGGGTTGTTCGGGTAGTTGACGAACATCAGCCGCGCCTTGGCGGCGACGTCGGCGGGCACCGCGCTGAGGTCGGGGGCAAAGCCGAACTCGGGGACGAGCGGCAGCAGCTCGGGGGTGGCGCCGGCGAGGATAGGGCCGCCGGTGTAGACGGGGTAGCCGGGGTCGGAGGCGAGGGCGACGCCGCCGGGATCGAGGAAGGCGAAGCAGAGGTTGTAGATGCACTCCTTCGCGCCGATCGCCGGGATCACCTCGCTGCCCGGGTCGATCTCGACGCCGAAGCGACGGTCGTAGAAGGCGGCGAGCGCCTCGCGGAACTCGTCGCGGCCGCGGTTGCTCGGGTACTGGTGCGTAGAGGGGTCGGCGACCGCCTGCTGCAGGGCGGAGACGATGTAGGGGTAGGTCGGCTCGTCAGGGTCGCCGATGCCGAGGCTGATCACGTCGATCCCGGCGGCGCGCTTCTCGGCGATGCGCCGCTCCAACTCCTGGAACATGTAGGGAGGCATCGCCTCCAGGCGCTTGGACGGGTCTGCGATTCCCACGGGCGCGGAAATCTATTCGGTGAGGTCGGACAGCGCCCGCATCAGCTCGGACGAGAGCTCGCCGGAGCAGATCGGCTCCGCCCACCCGGTAAGACGCACGTCGAGCTCGTCGGAAATCTCGACCTCGAGCTCGCCGCCGTCCAGCTCGACGACGATCGGGCTGGGCGAGCCGCGCAGGAAGGCGGTCACCGCCGCGCCGCTGGCGCCGGTTCCCGAGGAGAGCGTCTCCCCCGCGCCGCGCTCGAAGATGCGGGCGCGCACGCGGCTGCCGTCGATCCACAGGAAGGAGACGTTGGTGCGGTTGGGGAAGAGCTCGTGGCCTTCGATGCCAGGCCCGATCTCGGCCAGATCGAGCCCCTCCAGCTCCTCGCCGACGACGATCGCGCACTGCGGGTTGCCGATCGAGACGTGCTGGAAGTCCCAGCTCCGCCCGCCGGCATGGATCACGCCCTTGCCGTCCTCGTTCCCCGAGGGGAAGTCCTTGGACGCGGTCGAGGCGCGACCCATCTGCACCGAGCAGGTCCGCTCGGAGGTGATAGTCGGCGTGATCGGGCCGGCGGCAGTCTTGATCGCGAAGGTGTCGGCGTCGGTCCAGCCGTGACGGCGCAGGTAGAGGATCGCCTCACGGGCGCCGTTGCCCGACAGCTCGGCCTCGGAACCGTCGGGATTGAAGATACGCAACTCGGCGACGAGCCCTGGGTCCTCGCTGCGCGAGAGCAGCAGCACCCCATCAGAGCCAATGCCGAAGTGCGGATCGCAGATCCGTCGCACGCGAGCCGCCGTCAGCTCCCACGGCAGCACCTCCGCCTCGACGATCACGTAGTCGTTGCCCAGCGCCGTCCACTTCTCGAAGTTCACTCCGAACACCCTAACTCGGAACGATAAGAACCGGGCCTACTCCTCAAACCCCAATACGCTGCGCCTGCTCCACGCGTGCGTATCAAAGATACGACGACGAGTTCTGCCTAGAGCCTCTATCAGCCCCTCGATATCCACCTGTTCAATACTTGAATTCCTCATCCCAGTACCCAATCGCTCTTCAATGGTCTCCTCAACCCACCTCGTCAAATCATCCGGCTCCTTCGACATCGATAGGTAAAAGCGGACAACCATTGAGACAAGTTCTGCAATTTCGTGTTCCCTAATCGGCTCACGTTCATCGATGAGCCACCTACCTAGCGCCGTATCGCCCATAACATAAAAGACGTCATGGGCGCGAATGGCCGACTCGCCCGCTGAACCGGTGATTGTTATATCTGCATCGTTTACGTATAGAGGGCTAACCGCCATTCGATAACTATCCCGATCGGTTTCGTCGGAGGAAATAATCGGGAGCCATATCGGCTGAGCCGACTCCTTGCCCCAGCCAACATCCACCCTTCTCTCCTCTCGGTGAATCTCCAAGACACTGACTTCCCGACCTGCTAGCGCCTCTCGGTGAAGCACAGACCCCTGTGAATAGCCGACGAGGGTCGGCCCTCCCGCAGGCAGCCGAAACACATCAGCCTGAAAGCCGGACGCAATGGCCTCCAATGATCCATTCACGGCGACCTCTCTCAATATGCCCTCGGCCGCGCGGATAAGGCCCGAGTCGATGGTCCATACGTA
>JBKPOW010000015.1:0-1975 GCA_046733275.1 Actinomycetota bacterium | reverse complement strand
GGTCTGCGCCGCAGTTCGGGCAGGTGTAGTGGCCGAGGTGGCCGACGAAGGCGTGTTCGTAGGCGTAGGGGTGACCGCAGCGACGGCAGTGCTTGGCGTCGAAGGCATGCTGGAGCTCCGGCAGCGCCTGGCTCTCGTCATCGACGCCGAAGAAGACGACCCCCTCACGCCGGCCGCCGTCCGTGTCGCGCCCGAGGTCGGCGACCAGCGGATCGTCGGCGTTGAGCACAAAGCCGGTGTTGCCCGCGCGCGCGGCGACGACACCGGCCCACTCGGCGGCGAGGGTCTCGGTCTCGCCGTAGCGATCGAGCTGGTCGCGGAAGAGGTTGCCGAGGACGACGAGCGACGGGCTGAGCTCGGCCGCGACCCGCGGCAGCCAGGCCTCGTCGACCTCGAACAGCCCCTCCTCGCCGCGCTGATCGAGCAGCGCCGTGGCGATCCCCCAGGTCATGTTCGATCCCGCCCGGTTGTGGACCGGGACGCGATCCTCGGCGGCGAGCAGCGCCGCCAGCATGCCCGCGGTGGTCGTCTTGCCGTTGGTCGCGCTGATCAGCGTCGTGCGGTCGAGCCCGGTGCCGAGACGACCGATCGCGCCCGGGTCGAGGCGCAGCAGCAGGCGCCCCGGCAGGGTCGTGCCGCCGCCGTGGCCGCTGGCGCGGCTGGCGGCTCCGACCGCCCGCGCGGCCAACCGCTTGGCCCCGAACAGAGCTCCGTTGCGGCCTGTGCTCAATCCGCGACCCGCGACGGCACGATCACGCTCAGCGCTCGCGGCAGGACGCGCAGCGTCGCTGGCAGGTCGGTCAGGTGCTCGCCGTCGGCGTAGACCGGGAAGGGCCGGCTGGCGCTCAGCTCGAGCCGAGCCGCGCGGAAGACGCTTACCTCGTCCTGCTCGACGTGGGTGCCCTTGAACACCTTCGGCAGGTTACCCAGGAAGCGCAGCTTGCCGACCTCGCCGACGGTGACAACGTCGAACTCGCCGTCGTCGAGCTCGGCGTCCGGGGCGACGAACATGCCGCCGCCGAAGGCCTTGCTGTTGGCGACCGAGACCGCGTACCCGGTGAAGCGCTCGCGCCGCTCGCCGACGCGCACGGTGAAGCGGGCCGGCTTCCAGCCGAGTAGCGTGCGCACGCCGGCGTAGACGTAGACCAGGCTGCCGCGCAGCCAGGCGGTCTCGTTGGCGAGCCGGTTGGCTTCGGAGTCGAAGCCGGCGCTGGCGATGCCGAGGAATCGCTTGCCATTGACCTCGCCGACGTCGATGCGACGGGTCTCGCCGCTGGCCAGCATCGCGGCCGCCGCCTCTGGCTCGGCGGGGATGCCGAGCACGCGGGCGAGGTCGTTGCCGCGCCCGCCGGGAACGATCCCCAACGGGGTCTCCGAGCCGGCAAGGGCGCCGCCGACCGCGCCGATCAGGCCGTCGCCGCTGAGCACGACCGGGACCTCGCCGGCTTCGCCGGCCCGCAGGGCACGCTCGACCCCGTGCTCGAGGCTCTTGGTGCGCTCGACACGAAACGCGACCCGGGCGGCGTCGAGCTCGGCCTCGAGTCGCGGCAGCAGCTTCAGCGTGCGCCCATGCGCCGAGGAGGGGTTGACCAGCAGGGCCAGCGGCATCCCATCGACTCGCATCGCCTGCGGCAGCCTATTCGGGCCCGCGCTCGACCGGATGAAGGCGGAGGACGTGAAAGCGCTCGCCCTCCGCGGCGCCACCTGCAACGGCCTCGAAGCCGTGGAGCGAGAGGCGCCACTCGCGCCAGCGCCACTCGCCGACCAGGACGAGGTGCCCGTAACGCCGCAGCACCCGGGCAATCTCACCCGGTCGCAGCCGACCGCCGGCCTGGGCGACGAGGTCGAAATGATCGTCGGGATAGGGGAGCTTCCTCGTGCGGCCCTGCTTGAAGGCGACCCGGCCCTCGGGGTCGAGCCCGGTCCGCGCCACCGCCGCCCGGACGACTTCGGCGGAGGCGTCAAGGCCCCGCAC
>JBKPOW010000014.1:0-8092 GCA_046733275.1 Actinomycetota bacterium | reverse complement strand
CCATCGCCAGGTCCGAAGAGGAGATCTCGACTCCCTCCCCCTCCAGCGCGCGCCGGACCGCGCTGAGGCTGGCCGGGTCGCAGATCACCTTGAGGAGGTCCCCGTCACGCTGGACGTCCTCGGCGCCGGCGTCGATCGCGGCGATCAGGTCGTCCTCGCCGTAGCGCGCCGCGTCGACGGCGAGGACGCCGCGCTTCTCGAAGATCCAGGCGACCGAGCCGGGCTCGCCGAGGCTGCCGTTGTGCTTGCTGAAGGCGTGGCGGACTTCGGCGCTGGTGCGGTTGCGGTTGTCGCTCAGCGCCTCGACCAGGATCGCCGCGCCGCCCGGCCCGTAGCCCTCGAAGACGACCCGCTCGATTGCCGCGGCGTCGCCGACCCCCGATCCGCGATCGATCGCCCGCTGGATGTTGTCCTTCGGCATCGAGGCGTCGCGGGCCTGCTGGATCGCCGTCGCCAGCGCCGGATTGCCGTCGGGGTCGCCACCGCCGTCGCGCGCGGCGACGGTGATCGCCCGCGCCAGCTTGGTGAAGAGCTTGCCTCGTTTGGCGTCGGCAGCGCCCTTCTTGTGCTTGATCGAGGACCACTTGGAGTGCCCGGACATCGTTTGGCATTCTATGAGCGTGCGGGGATTGGCCGCGAGCGCGATATTCGTCTTCATGCTGATCGCCGCCCTGGCGTTGTGGACGGCGATCCCGGTGGGCTGGATCTGGATCGGTTCGAAGGTCTCCGACACCCAGTTCCCGGCCGAGGGGCCCTACGCGGTGGTGGCGGTCGGCATCCTCCTCTCGATCGTCGTCGACGCCTGGCTGATCGGCCGCCTCAACGCCCTCTACGTCAGCATCACGGGCACCGACCGCTTGGCGCCGATGCGGCCGAGCTGGCTGAAAAGCATGCGAGACACGACGGCACCCGCAGGGGCGACGACCGTGGTCGAGGCAGTTCTGATGGGCTCGGTGATGCTGGCCGCGCTGGTCTTCGTCGCCTGGTTCTTCCTCCTCGCCGGCTCCCCCTTGCCCAACCAGTAAAACCCGTTCCGCTGTTCCTTATCCCCGCGCTATAGCGATATGGCACAGCGGGGCGTCAGACGACGAACTTGCCGTCTTCCTGCATCACCGTGCCGTCGACCTCGAGCCTGCCGCCGAGGCGCAGGTCGCAGACTAGGTCCGTATGCACGGCCGAGTCGTTGACCCCGCCCGACTCCGGGTAGCTCTTGCCCACGGCCATGTGAACGGTGCCGCCGAGCTTCTCGTCGAGCAGCACCTCGCGCGTCCCGCGGTCGATCGCGTAGTTGGTGCCGATGCCGAGCTCGCCCAGCCGGCGGGCACCCTCGTCGGTGTCGAGCAGCTCGATCAGGAACTCCTCGCCCCGCTCGGCGCTCGCGTCGACGACCTTGCCCGCCTCGAATCTCAGGTGCACGCCGGCGACCTCGCGGCCACCGACCGTCGCCGGCAGGTGGAAGCTCACCTCACCCTCGATCGAGTCCTCGATCGGGCCGGTGAAGAACTCCCCGTCAGGCATGTTGTGACGACCGTCGCAGGGGATGAACTTGCGCCCGGCGATGCCGAGCTTTATGTCGGTCCCCGGCGCGATGACCCGCACCTCCTCGTGGCCCTCGATCCACTCCGCCAGCCGGGTCGTCTCCGCCGAGGCCCGCTCCCAGGCGGTCAGCGGATCGGGGTCGTCGGCGAGACAGGCGCCATAGTAGAAGTCCTCGTAGTCGGCCAGGCTCATCTCCGCCTCGGCGGCGTAGGCGTTGGTCGGGAAGAGCGTGTAAACCCAGCGGAACTCGCCCTTGGCGCTGCGCTCCATCGCCCGCCCCAGCAGCTCGCCGGTGGCGATCTGGCGACGCGACTGCTTCTGCGGGGCGACGCCGGAGAGCTCGCGGGTGTTGGTCGAGGCGCCGATCGCGATCCGCACATCGACGTTGTCGAGCAGCCATTCGGAAGTCGGCGAGATCCAGTCGAGCTGGGCGTCGCCGGCGTGCTTGTAGTAGGTCGCCGCCTGGCCGTCGAGGGAGACGTTCATGATCGGGTTGGCACCGGCCTTCAGCACCTCCTCATATACCGCCAGCAGCAGCGGCGCCGCGGCGCTCTCGCCGTCGATCGAGACGACGTCGCCCTCCTTCACCTCGGTCGAGTAGCCGACCAGGATCTTCGCCAGGCCCTCCGCCCTCGGGTCTCTCACGTCTCCGCCTCCTCGCGGGCGCGGCGCCGCGCCCCGGTAGTCATTGCCATGAATAACGCGTGCAGCCGCGAGTCGTCAGCCAGCTCGGGATGGAAGGCGCAGGCGAGGACGGAGCCCTCGCGCACGGCGACCGGGTGCCCCTCGTAGGAGGCGAGCACGTCGACGCCGGGCCCCGCCCGTTCGACCCAGGGGGCGCGGATGAAGACGGCCCGCAGCGGCTCCTCGCCGATCCCCTCGACCGCGAGATCGGCCTCGAAGCTCTGCAGCTGGCGGCCGAAGGCGTTGCGCCTCGTCGTCACGTCGAGCAGGCCGAGGTGGTCGGCGCCGCAGACGATCATCCCCGCGCAGGTGCCGAGGACCGGGCGACCCTCCTCGTGGTGGACCCGGATCGCCGCCGTCAGGCCGGCCGACTCGATCCCCTTGGCGATCGTCGTGCTCTCGCCGCCGGGGATGACGAGGCCGTCGAGCCCCTCCAAGTCGGCCGGCAGGCGGACCTCGATCGTCTCCGCGCCGAGCTCGCGCAGCACGGAGAGGTGGGCCGCGAAGCCCCCTTGGATCGCGAGGACGCCTATGCGCAGGCCGGCGCCCTCAGGCACCGCGGTCCTGCAGGAGGGCGTCGGCGGCGGCCAGCTCGGAGATCTCCAGGCCGGGCATCGCCTCGCCGAGGCCGACCGAGGCCGTCGCGACGCGCTCGGGATCGTCGAAGTGCGTCGTCGCCTCGACGATCGCGCGGGCACGGCGCTCCGGGTCGGCGCTCTTGAAGATGCCCGAGCCGACGAAGTTGCCCTCGGCGCCGAGCTGCATCATCAGCGCCGCGTCGGCCGGGGTGGCGATGCCGCCGGCGCAGAAGAGCGGCACCGGCAGGCGGCCCTGGGCGGCGACCTCCTGGACGACTTCGAGCGGCGCCTGGTGCTCCTTGGCGGCCGCGGTCAGCTCCTCGGGGCCGAGCTGGGCGAGGCGCTTGATCCCGCCGACGATCTCGCGCATGTGACGCACAGCCTCGACCACGTTGCCGGTGCCCGCCTCGCCCTTGGAGCGGATCATCGCCGCGCCCTCGCCGATCCGCCGCAGCGCCTCGCCAAGATTGGTCGCCCCGCAGACGAAGGGCACCTCGAAGGCCAGCTTATCGATGTGGTTGCGCTCGTCGGCCGGGGTGAGCACCTCGGACTCGTCGACGTAGTCGACTTCGAGCGACTGCAGCACCTGCGCCTCGGCGAAGTGTCCGATCCGTGCCTTGGCCATGACCGGGATCGTCACCGCCTCCTGGATGCCCTTGATCATCGCCGGGTCGGACATGCGGGCGACGCCGCCGTCGCGGCGGATGTCGGCTGGCACGCGTTCCAAGGCCATCACCGCGCAGGCGCCCGCCTGCTCGGCGATCCGCGCCTGCTCGGGCGTGACCACGTCCATGATCACCCCGCCTTTGAGCATCTCGGCGAGGCCGGTCTTGACGCGGAAGGTGGCGCGCTCGGCCATCGGACCGGATATTACGTGGAGAGGCCGCGCCCCTCCCGCGGGTGAGCGGCTACTTCAGTTTGTAGGCGCGGATGCGGTCTTTGTGCGCCGCTTCGTCACGGGCGTAGAGACCGTGCGCAAGACCCTGCACCAGCGACATCAGCGCCGTATTGGAGCGGGCGAAGGAGGGACTGTTGGAGGAGAAGTAGAGGGTCTGCTCGGCGTGCTCGCCGACCTCCGACATCGAGGCGTCGGAGATCGCCAGAGTGCGGGCGCGGCGGTGCAGGGCGAGCTTCATCGCCCGCAGCAGCAGCGGGTGGGCGCGGCCGCAAGAGAGGACGATGACAAGCGTCTCCTCGTCGATCCGCCCCAAGCGCTGCAGCGACTCGCCGCCGGTGCTGGCAACGATTTCGGCGCGGATGTCGAGCAGGCTGAGCATGTGACGGAAGTAGCTGGCGAAGAAGGCCATCTGCTCGACGCCGACGATCACCACCCGCTGCGCCTCGGCCAGGGCGGCGACGGCGCCGTCGACCTGCTCACGGGTGAGGTTGCGCGCGGTTTCCTCCAGGTTCGCGTAGTCGGCGCTGAGCGAGCCCTCCAGCTCGGAGTGGTCGAAGGAGAAGAGCGCCGCGCCGCCGGCGGTGCCGCTGCCGGCCACCGTCGCGTTGCGGTACTCCTCGATCGCGGCCTGCTGCAGCTCGGGGTAGCCCTCGAAGCCGAGGGCCTGGGAGAAGCGCACCACCGTCGAGGACGAGGTGCTCGCTCTCCGGGCCAGCTCCTCGGCGGTGAGGAAGGCAGCCTCGTCGAGGTGGTCGACGATGTAGCGGGCGACGTCTTTCTGCGAGCGCGAGAACTCGTCGAAGCGCTCCTGGATGTACTCGGAAAGGCTCTTCAGCTGGGGGGATTTCGTTGCGGTCTTGGTCACGGCGGTCCACTTCGCCGGTGCAGGTGCTTTCCCTTCCGCCGCGCCGCGATCTGGTTGGATGGACGCTGGACATGGACCTCGAGCAGGCGCTGCGCCTCACCAACCGCAACATGATCGCCTTCGATCTGCTGCTCGGCTCGGCGGCGATCGCCGCGCCGGAGACGACCCTGCGAGTGCTGGGGCACGACGAGCCATCGCCCGACGCCGCCCACCTCTTCCGCCGCTGCGGCCCGATCTGGCTCACCTTCGCCGCCGCCCACGCGATCGCCGACCGCCGGGGCGAGCGGCGCGACTGGTGGGCGCTGGCCTGGCTGCGCGGCACCGAGATCGCAACCGACGCGCTCTGGTCGGGGTCGCCGGCGGTCAGCCGGCCCGGTGCCAAGCTCGGCCTGCGGCTTGCCGGGGCCGCGAACCTGGCGATGGCCGCCGGCTTCGCCTGGCTCTCACAGCGATGAGCCAGAGCGGCGGCCTGCCCAGCAAGCGCTGGAGCCTGCGCGGCCACGACGAGGAAGGCAACGAGGTCTGGCTGATTCGCAGCTTCGGCCAGAAGCTCTACCGCTGCCCCGGCTGTCACGGCGACATCCCGATCGGCACGGAGCACACCGTGGTCCAATACGTCCTCCGCCTCGGCGGCACCGAACACCACCACTGGCACCGGCAGTGCGCCGAAGAAATGCTGGTCCCCGACCTGCGCGACGTCCGCCGCGTGCCGGCCTCGCAGTCCTCGCGCTCGAAGCTGGAGGAGCGCGGACGGCACCCCTCGGGTCGCCGGCGGCATTAGATGGACGAGCGGCTCGGCCTCCTCCCGGTCTACCGGCAGATCGTCCACACCTACCGGCAGATCGTCCGCACCTACTTCGCCTGGGCGGGGACGCTGCTGCCGCTCGCCTTCTTCGTCTTCGTCCCGCTCGGGCTGGTCCACGCGATCCCGGTGCACGTCGAGGCGACTGAGCTCGACCTCGCCGGCGGGGTGCAGATCGCGGCCGCCGTCCTCGCCCTGCTGCTGCTAGTGACCACCGGCCTGCTCGGCGAGATCTTCTATACCGGCGCGGTGGCGATCGCCCTCACCCACCCACACGACGGCGAGCCGCCGACGCTGCGCCAGGTGGCGCGGATTATCGATTACCGCGCGCTGATCGCCGTCGACCTGATCTTCGGCGTCCTCGTCGCCCTCGGCTTCCTCGCCTTCGTCGTGCCGGGGATCCTGCTCTTCGTCTACCTCGGCCTCGCCGCGCCGGTGATCGAGATCGAGCACCACGGCCTGCGCGGCGCCCTGCGCCGCAGCTACGGCCTCGTGCGCGGCCACTTCTGGCTGGTGCTGGCGGTCCTGGTGCCGATCGAGATCGTCAGCGACGCGATCACCGGCGCGGCTACCCACCTGACCCACGCCGCGCTCGGCGACTCGCTGGTCGCCGGTTGGGTTACCGACACCGCGACCAACATCGTGCTGACGCCGTTCTACGCGGTCGCCGCCGTGCTGCTGGCGGTCGGCCTGATCGCCGACAGGGACGGTGCCGGTCCGCGTCTACACTCGACGCCGGAGAGCCCATGATCGAGGCCTCGATCCTCAGCGACTTCTGGAACGACCAGATCCTGGCCGAAGAAAAGCAGGGGCTATTCCTGGTGCTTGTGGGGTTCGTCCTCTCCTTCGCCTTCATCCGCATGAGCACGCGGCTGATGCGCAGCCCCAAGGTCCCCTGGTGGCCGGGCAGCGTCGTCAGCGAGAGCGGCGTCCACCTCCACCACCTGGTGTTCGGGATCGTGACGATGATGGTCTCCGGGGCGGTTGGCTTCACCGTCCTCGGGGACGGTCCCTGGGCCGAAATCTGCGCCCTCCTCTTCGGCGTCGGCGCCGGCCTGACGATCGACGAGTTCGCCCTCTGGATCTACCTCGACGACGTTTACTGGGCCGAGGAGGGGCGGGTCTCGATCGACGCCACGGTGATCGCGGCGGCGGCGATGGGGTTGATCCTGCTCGGCTTCACCCCCGTCACCTTCGAGACCGGCTCACTCGACGAAGTGCTCGCCGGGATCGTCGCCGGCCTGGTCGTCTTCGGTCTGGTCGCCCTCTGCTTTGCCAAGCAGCGCCTCCTGCACGGCACGGTCGGCTTCTTCGTCCTCCCGGTCGCCCTCTACGGCGCGCTGCGGCTGGGCAAGCCCGGCTCCCCATGGGGCCGGCGCCGCTACGGCGAGCGCAACCTGGCGAAGGAGGCGAAGGCGGTCGAGCGCTTCCGGCCGGATCGCCGCACCGAGCGCTTCAAGAACGCCTTCCGCGACATCGTCGGCGGCAAGCCGAGCGAGGGGGTCGCCGCGGCGACCCAGGAGGCCCTCGCCGCGACCCGCGAGGCCGCCGAGGAAGTCCGCCAGCGCACCGACCGCCTCACCCACCCCGGCGAGCAGCACCGCGACGAGTGATATCGCGGGAGGCCTTTGCGGCCTGGCTGGCTGCTTATGAGCGGGCCTGGCGGACGGCGGGCACGGCACCGCTTGCCGCGCTGTTCAGCGAGGACGCCTCCTACCGGATGTCGCCTTACGAGCAGCCGGCGCGCGGCCTGCAGGCGATCGGCGAGCTCTGGGAGCGCGAGCGGGTCGGGCCGGAAGAGGAGTTCGAGCTGAGCGCGGAGATCGTCGCGGTCGAGGGCGACACGGCAGTCGCGCGACTCGAGGTCCGCTACGCAGCGGGGACCGAATACCGCGATCTCTGGATCGCCCGCTTCGGCCCCGACGGGCGCTGTCGTGAGTTCGAAGAGTGGCCCTACTGGCCGGGGCAGGCGATCGCTCCCGCCTAGCTCCGTGAGGTGCTGCAGACGTCGAAGCCGATCTTCCTTGCCAGGCCTTCGCGCAGCTCGTCCTCGGCGTCGCGGCTGTTGCGAGCGGCTTCGACTCCGGCCACGTCGCCTTTCCATGACGCCCTGAGCGCCTGCCTGTCGGTGGCGAGCACCCGTTCCTGGGCTTCGATGTATTCCTCATAGGGCTTGGCGAGTCGCGGCGGCGGCTCCAGCCCCCGCAGCCCCCCGATCCGCTGGCTCGCGAACCGGACCAAAGCTTCCGCGTAGGGGATGTCCGTGAAGTACTCCCTTCCCATATCGCGTATTTCCAGGTAGCGGCGCTGGCTCTCTTCACACACCGCATCGGCCTTGGCGATCAGCTGCGAGCGGGTGAGCGGGTCCGGGCGGCTCTTTTCCCGCGGGGGGTTGGCTTTCGAGTCGACGGTCTCAGCCGTCGTCACGGAGCGGGCGGTGGTGCCTCCCTCTCCCCCGTCACCGCCGCCGAGGGCAATCGCGGCGACGACCGCGACGGCGAGCAGGGCGGCGCCGACAACCCCGGCAATGGCACCGCGGCGGCGGCGCAGCGGCGACTCACCCTCGACCGATGGCGGGATGCGCTGCGTGGCGGCCGTCTGCTCGGCCGCCGGCGCGGTGCTGGCGGCCCCGTCCGTTGAGACCGCCTTGGCTTCACGCGTTGCCGCCGCCCCGGTCGCCACGGTGCGCTCGGGCAGCTCGGGGCTCGACCCGCTCAGGGCCGCGG
>JBKPOW010000013.1:0-6754 GCA_046733275.1 Actinomycetota bacterium | reverse complement strand
CTACCACCTGGGCAAGCCGGTCGACGTCGCCGAGGGACTAGCCGCTCCCGCGTAGCAACGCCCGCTTGATCTTGCCGCTGCTCGTCTTCGGCAGCTCGGGAGCGAACTCGACGATGCGGGGGAACTTGTGGGGGGCGGTCTCGCGCTTGCAGTGCTCCTGCAGCTCGCGCGCCAGCTCCTCGCCCGGCTCGCGCCCGTGGGCGACGACGATCGCGCGCACGACCGAGCCGCGCTCAGGGTCGGGCGCGGCGACCGCGGCCGCCTCGGCCACGGCGGGGTGAGCGAGCAGCGCCGACTCGACCTCGACTGGGCCGATGCGGTAGCCGGAGGAGACGATCACGTCGTCGCCGCGGCCCTCGAACCAGAGCCGGCCGTCCTCCTCGCGGCGAACGAGGTCGCCGGTCGGCCACCACTCGCCCTCGAAGCGCTCGCCGTCGAGGTAGCGGGAGAAGAAGGTGGGGGAGGTCGAGGCGCGCAGCCGCAGCTCGCCGACCGCGCCCGGATCGAGCTCCTCGCCGGTCTCATCGACGACCTGAACCTCGATCCCCGGCAGCGGCTTGCCCATCGAGCCGGGCCACACCGGTTCCCCTTCGAGGTTGCCGCAGACGTGGCCGGTCTCGGTCTGGCCGTAGCCGTCGGCCGGCTCGCTGCCCATCGCTTCGCGGAAGGCTTCGACGGTCTCGGCCTCGAGCGCCTCGCCGGCGGAGACCAGGCGGCGCAGGGCGGGGAGGGGGCGCAGGGCGGTGCGCTTGGCCAGCATCCGGTACTCGGTCGGCGCCTGGCAGAGCACGTTGACGCCGAGCGTCGCCGCCAGGTCGAGCCGCTCGGCCGGGTCGAAGCGGCCCTCGTGGAGGACCGCCGCGGCGCCGGTCAGCCAGGGAGCGAGGAAGACGTTGCGGGCCGACTTCGACCAGCCGGGAGCGGTCGTGCACCAGACCAGCTCGCCCGGGCGGGAGCCGAGCCAGTGCTCGGCCTGGGCCCGCTGGCCACCGAGGTAGCGGTAGGCATGGACGACGCCGCGCGGCTCGCCCGTCGTGCCCGAGGTGAAGACGATCAGCGCCGGGTCCTCGGCATCCATCCGCTCGATCGCCGCCGGCCTCTCCTGCGGGCGGTCCTCGTCGAGCGCCGCGGCGACTTCGGCCAGGGTCATCGCCGGCACCTCGTCGGGCAGCTCGCCGAGCAGGCCCTCTTCGCCGACGCAGAGGGCCGGCGCGGCGGCACTGGCGCGCAGCTCGAGGTCGTGGCGGCGCAGCTGCGGCGTGCAGGGGAGGGCGATGGCCCCCATCCGCCAGCAGGCGAGCAGGGTTAGAACCCCCTCGATTCGGTTGCCGGCCAGGGTCATCACCACGTCGCCGCGCCTTACCCCGCGCGCCGCGAAGGCGCCGGAAAGGCCGGCAGAGCGGGCGATCAGCTCGCCGAAGTACCAGTCGCGCCGATTCCCTTCGGCGTCGATCGCGACGATGCCCAGCCGCGAGGCGGGCGAGCGCTCCATCACGTCCTCGACGAAGTTCACGTGGCAGGAGCTCGCATCGACGAGGCGAAACTACAGGGAAAGGCAGTTCGGTCCATACCTATCCGACATACCTTCAGGTATAATACCTATAGGTATTGAAAGTTTATAGCTAGACTGCATACTGCTTAGTATGATACTGCAAGGTATGCAGGTTAGGAGCCACTCCAACCCGTTCCGGTTCGGTGCCCTGGCGCTGGACGAATCCTTTGCGGATCGAGAGAGTGAGCGCGCTGAGCTGGTCGCCGACGTGCGGAACGGCCAGGACGTCGTCGTTTTCGCGCCGCGCCGTTGCGGCAAGTCATCTCTTGTTTGGAGCGCCTCGCAGATCCTCGCCCGGGAGGGAATTCTGGTCGGTCACGTCGACTTGATGACCACCCCGACGAAGGAGCGGCTTGCGGCAGCGCTTGCTCGCTCGATCTACGAGGAGATCGCGTCTCCGCTAGAGCGGCTGAAAGAGCGTGCTCTCGCGCCTTTCCGGGGCCTCCAGGTTCAGCCAACCGTCACGGTTAATCCCGAGGATGGCTCTCTTTCCTTCAGCTTTGCTCTAGATCGCAGCGAAGCTGAGATCGACGCGACGCTCGAGCGGCTGCTCCAGCTGCCGGCCGAGTTGGGTGGCGCGGGGAAGTGGCGGACTGCCCTAGTCCTCGACGAGTTTCAGGAGATAGTCGAGCTTGACCCCGGCCTGCCGCGTCTTCTGCGCTCGGTCTTCCAGCGGCAGCCCGAGGTGGCGCACGTTTACCTGGGCAGCAAGCGCCACGTGATGGAGAAGATCTTCAGTGACGCCAATGAGCCCTTCTGGCGCAGTGCCAAGTCGATCGAGCTGGGTCTGATCGCGGCCGATGCTTTCGCTCCCTTCATCATTGAGCGGTTCGAGATGACCGGGAAGGAGGTTGGCGAGGTCGTGGTCGAAGAGCTGCTCGCGATCACCGACGGACATCCGTACGCGACGCAGGAGCTGGCCTATTTCCTCTGGGAGCAGGTGCCGGCCGGTGAGAGCGCGTCGTCTGAGCGATTGGGCGATGCTTTGGCGGCCGTGCTTCGGTCGGAGCATGCCCACTTCACCCTCCTGTGGGAAGACGCGTCGACGGTTCAGAGGCTTCTGCTTCAAGCGCTCGCGCGCGATCCCGGCCGCCCCTTTACCGCTGCTTATAGAAGCCGCCACAACCTGCCGGCCGCGACCAACGTGCAGAAGGCTCTGCGGGCATTGGAGAACCGCGAAGTCGTCGCGGGCACCGACGGCGCCTATAGGCTCGTTGAGCCGTTCCTCGCCGAGTGGCTGAGATCCAGCTTTGGCTAGGCCGGAACCGCCGGTCTGCCGCCTGAGGCCACCTTCACTCTCTCGCCAAGCTTGCGTTTCAGACGGTCGACTGGGAGGGAGTCGGCTGGGCGGCCGGGGTCTCGGGCGGCTCGCCCTCGGAGAAGCCGAAGCGCTCCTGCAGGCGGCGCAGCGGGCGCGGCGCCCACCAGTTCCACTCGCCGAAGAGGCGCATCAGCGAGGGCACCAGCAGGGCGCGGACGACCGTCGCGTCGAGCATCACCCCGACCGCCATCCCGATCGCGATCTGCTTGACGAAGAAGACGCTGCTGACGCTGAAGGCGAGGAAGACGACGGCGATCGCCAGCGCCGCGGCCGTGATCACCCTGCCGGTGCGGCCGATTCCGATCGCCACCGCCTCCTCGTTACTGTCACCGAGGTCATAGCGCTCCTTGATCCGCGCCATCACCAGCACCGCGTAATCGGTCGCGAGGCCGAAGATCACGGCGAAGAGGAAGACCAGGCTGGTCACCTCGATCGCGTTCGGCCCGGTGTAGTCGAGGATGCCTTCGAGCCAGCCCTCCTGGAAGGCGAGGACGAGGAGGCCGAGGGTCGCGCCGAGCGTGAGCGAGTTCATCACCAGCGTCTTCACCGGCAGCAGCACCGAGCCGGTGAGGAGGAAGAGCAGCAGGAGCGTGGTCACGGCGACGATGCCGACGACCAGCGGGGCGTGGTCGATCAGGCTCTGCTTCTGGTCGATGAAGCCGGCGGTGTTGCCGGAGACCAGGGTCGCCGACCCGCCGGGCGCGGCGAGGTCGCGGACCGCCCGCACCGAGTCCTGCGTGCCGGGCTGGAGCGCCTGTTCGGCGGTGCCGAAGTTGGCGTAGGCGACGGTCTCCGAGGCGCGCACGAAGGGGACCCCGCCGGCGATCCCGTCGACCGCCTCGATGCGCTGCCGGTAGCGCGCCAGCTGGACGTCGCTCGCGCGCCCGTCGACGGTGACCGTGACCGCTTCGGTGAGGTCGCGGGGGTAGTGGGCTTCGAGGTAGCGGTAGGCGTCGTAGGAGGGCTGGCCGGGCGGCACCGCTTCGGAGCTGGGGCCGGTGAGCGTCGTCCACAGCAGCGGCGCCGCCGCGGCCAGCAGGAGGGCCGAGCTGGCGAGGGCGACCGCAACCGGGCGGCGCATGACGCCGCGGGCGAGGCGGTACCACCCGTCGGAGGTGTCGGACACCGCCGGCCCGCGGCGGATCGAAAGTGCGTCGATGCGGGTGCCGAGCAGCGCCAGCAGCGAGGGCACGACGAAGATCGCGATCAGCGAGGAGAGGATCGCGACCGAGGTGCCGGCGACCGCCATCGAGTAGAGGAAGCGCTGCGGCATCACGATCAGCGCCGCCATCGCCGCGGCGACGGTGAGGCCGGAGAAGACCGCGGTGCGGCCGGCGGTCTGGACGGTGCGGCGGTGCGCCTCGCGCGTGGCGCCGCCGCGCCCGATCTCCTCGCGGTAGCGCGAGACCAGCAGCAGAGCGTAGTCGACCGCCAGGCCAAGGCTGAGGCCGGTGGCGATGTTCAGCGCGAAGAGGGAGGTGTCGGTGACGCCCGCCATCACCCGCAGCACGAGCAGCGTGCCGACGATCGAGATCACGCCGATCAGCAGCGGGATCGCCGCGGCGACGACGCCGCGGAAGACGAAGAGCAGCAGCAGGGTGAGGATCGGGAAGGCAATCAGCTCGGCCTTGGTCAGGTCCTCGCGCGTCTGGTCGTTGGTCTCGTTGAAGCCCGGGGCGAAGCCGCCCATCGCCACATCGAGCGAGCTCGCCTCGGCCAGCGGCGCGACGCCTTCGGCGGCGATCCCGCCGGCGTCCTCGATGTCCGGAGTCGAGAGGTAGGCGGCAATCGCCGCCGACTCGCCGTCGCGGGCGATCAGCTTGGCGCCGGCGCGGCGGTCGCGCAGCGGGTTGACCACCCGGCCGACGTACTCGACCCGTGCCGTCTCGCGGCTGAGTCGGTCGATCTCGCGCCGCACCGCGGGGCTGCCCAGGTCGAGCTTGCCGCCGCCCGGCGCGCGGGCGACGAGGATGATCGCCGGGTTCGGGTTGTAGCCGAGCGAGTCGTGGAGGAGGGCGGTAGCGCGCTCGCTCTCCGAGCCGCTGTCGGCGAAGCCCGCCGCCTTCAGGTGGCTCTCGACGTCTTTGCCGACCGCGGCGGCAAAGAGGACGAAGATGCCGACGAGGGCGAGGACGATTTTGGGGCGATTCCAGGTGAGGTCGGCGATCCGGGTCATCGGGGTCCTAACGCGAGCCGGGGTTTAAACGTGAGAGTGCGGCGGGAACCTGGGGGGAGAACGGCATCGACGGGCACCCTACCAGATTTCAAAGCTAACACTTTGAAATTCAAATTAAGGGTGTTACAATCGATACCATCGGAGCAATGGGAAGACGGGAATACGATCAGTCGTGCAGCCTCGCCTGCGCGCTCGACCGCATCGGCGAGCGCTGGTCGATGCTGATCGTGCGCGAGCTCTCGCTCGGCCCGCTTCGCTTCTCCGATCTCGTCCGCAATGTCGGCGGGGCGCCCACCGACATTCTCACCAAGCGCCTGCGCGACCTCGAGGGCCACGGCATCGTCCGCCGCCGTGAGCTCGGCCCGCCCGCGTCCGGCGTTGTCTACGAGCTGACCGACGTCGGCTGGGGCCTGGAGCGGCCGATGATCGAGCTGGGTCGCTGGGGCCTGCACTTCGAGCGGGTCGACGACGTCGTCCACCTGGCGCCGACCTCGCTGCCCAACGCGATCCGCACGATCGCCCAGCCGCCCACCGATGCGCGGCTGACGATCGGCCTGCGCAGCGGCGGCCGGGCCTACTGGCTGCGGATCGAGAACGGTTGGATCGCCGCCTTCCGCGGCGAGGCCGAGAACCCGGACCTGACGCTCGCGGGCGAACCCGCCGACGTGCTGGCGGCGCTGGTCGCCGGCGAGGCCGGCGAGGAGGGGGTCGAGATCGCGGGCGACCGCGACGCGCTCGAACGGCTGCGGGCGATGGTGGTACTGCCGGACCGGCTGCGCCAGGCGGCCGAGGTCTACCGCAGTTCGGCAGAGCTCTTGCCGAGCAGCTGACGGGCGACGATCAGCAGCTGGATCTGCTGCGTGCCCTCGAAGATGTCGAGGATCTTGGCGTCGCGTGCCCACTTCTCCAGCAGCTCGTCCTCGCCGTAGCCGGCGGCGCCGCAGAGCTCGACGCAGCCGAGCGCGACGTCGACGCAGGTACGCCCCGCCTTCGCCTTCGCCATCGAGGCCTGCAGCGAGTTCGGCTTGGCGTTGTCAGCCATCCACGCCGCCTGCATGGTGAGCAGGCGGGCCGCCTCGTAGTCGGCCTCCATCTCAAGGTAACGCGAGACAGCGGCCGGCTGGGCCAGCGCCGGCAGGGCGTACTCGATCTCGACCCCCGCCTCCGCGAGCAGCTCGCGCGTGCGCTCGAGCGAGGCGCGGGCGACGCCGACCGCCATCGCCGCCACCAGCGGGCGCGTGTTGTCGAAGGTCTGCATCGCCCCGCCGAAGCCCTGCTTGTCCTCGACCTCGGAGCTACCGAGCAGCGCCTCCTTCGGCACGCGGCAGTCCTGCAGGGTGAAGTTGGCGGTATCCGAGGCGCGGATCCCGAGCTTGTGCTCGAGCCGGTCGAGCTTCAGCCCGGGGTTGTCGCGCTCGACGATGAACGACTTGATCGCCGCCCGTCCCTTGCTGCGGTCGAGCGAGGCCCAGACCACGATCAGGTCGGCGCGGTCGCCGGAGGTGACGAAGATCTTCTCGCCGTTGAGCACGTACTCGTCGCCGTCGAGCTCGGCCGTGGTGCGGATCGCGGCAGAGTCCGAGCCGGCCTCCGGCTCGGTGATCGCCATCGCCGCCCACTTGCCGCCGTAGTGCTCGAGCTGCGCGTCGGTCGCCACCGAGGCGATCGCCGAGTTGCCGAGTCCCTGGCGGGGCAGGGAGAGCAG
>JBKPOW010000012.1:0-11900 GCA_046733275.1 Actinomycetota bacterium | reverse complement strand
ATTACCCAAAGCCGCGCCGTCTCCGACACGACCTGGTCGGTGACCGCGTACGCGGACGACCCAGAGGACGTCGCACCGTGGTCGGTGGGCGTTCACGCGATCTGCGTGAACGCCGGCATATAGGGGGCCAAAAAAGTATGCCGATGTAGCGAGGCCATCATGGCCTGATATACACTGTTTAGTGTGGGTTAAGGCGCCGCTAGAGGAGCGGGAGGGGAGTTTCGTGATCTTTGCCTTGGCGTCGCTGAGCCTGTGCTGATCGCTTGGCGACTCTGATGAAGAAATCGGTTGGTGTTCAGCTGAGCGAGCTATCGCTGAAGGCCCTGGAAACGGTGGGCGGCGGCGTCCGCGACGACCTCGCCGCAAACCTGGAAACGGCCGTTCGCGTGTACCTGGGTGACAGTGGCTCGGACAAGCCCGGATGGCCCTTCCCCGAGGCTTTGCGCGGAGCGGGTCCAGGCGACGTCGAGCTGGAGCTTTCGTTCGACGTGGAGCTATGGCGAGCGCTGAGCGAGGAGGCGGTTGAGCAGGGAGTCTCGGTATCGCGGCTGGCGGGTCACGCCGCTCTTTACTGCGCGGCTGAGCTCGACGCCGGGCGCATCACGCAGCGCATCCTCGAGGCCGCCCAGGCCGAAGACGACGAGGCCGAGTAGGGCCTAGGCGAACCGCGCCGCCACCACGGGAGCGGCGTCGAGCTCGGTCAGGCTCTGCTTGAGGGTTCGGCGCCCACGGTGGTGGAGGCCGTGGACGGAGCTCTCGGTCTTGTCGAGCGCGGCGGCGATCTCAACCGGCGACATGCCGACGATGTGCCGCAGGACGAGCACTTCGCGCTGGTCCTCGGGAAGCGCCTCCAGCGCTTCGCGAAGGGCTCGGCTGCGATCGAGCCCGATCTGGCCCTGGCCGTTGTCGGCGATCCGCACGTCCTCGGTCGGGATCGCGCGTCTGGCGCGCATGTGGTCGAGGGCGGCGTTGCGGGCGACCCGCAGGATCCAGGCGGTGAACGGAACCTCTCGTTGCTCGTACTTGCCGATCGTGGTGATCAACTTGGCGAACACGTTTTGGGTGATGTCTTCGGCCTCATGGAGGTCATGGACGACGCTGTTGACGTAGCGGGTCAGGTCCGGCCCGTAGCGCAGGTAGAGGAACTGCAAGCCCTCTGGATCGCCGGCCTTGGCGTACGCCACGGCCTCTTGGACGAGCTTACTGTCGGAGGCGCCCGGGAAGTTGCCCAGCTCGAGCTTCTTCACTCCTCGGGTGGGCAGGCCGTTGGATTCCTGCCTGCTCGATTGCACTTGGTGACTGGGCACCTGTTACTTCCTCCCCCGTTGCATCTGTTGGTCGATTTTGCGGAAACCAGTCGGGAGCATTGTTGGAAATTGGTCCAATGTCAATGCCAAATATTCGTCCAAATCTCAAACTTTTACTCAAGTACTAAAAATCGAGGGTTGAATTTAGGAGGATTTTGCCCATAGAGGTGAAAATCTTGGATCTTTGGGTAGTTCTCTCTGTGAAGAAACGATGAAAGTCGACCTTGGCACATTCGCCTGTTCCGGAGTTCGGGCCTTCATAGGTGGGGATATAGCCACCGGTGTGCGGGCGGCATTGGGTCGCTATGTCGAGCGTATGGTGTGTGCCGAGCATTCCGGGCGCCATGAGCTCGAATCGATGCAGAAGGCGATTCCCTTCCTCTCCGGGGACCGCAGGCCTCACGCCGGTGTAGCGGTCGAGGTGGCGCTCGAGCCCGAGCTGGAAGCCGCCCTGGAACGCGAGGCGCGCGAATCGGGCGGGATCTCGATGGACCAGGTGGTGAACTACGCGGTGCTTGCCTACCTGGTGGAGCTGGACAGGGCGGCGGAGCGTGACGCACGCCCCATTCCGCTGATCTAGGGCGGGACCGCTCAGCCGGTGGCCAGCTCGCGCCGGCGACCGTGTGCCAGGAGCTCGTCCGCCGAGCGGACGGGGACCGGTTCGCCGCTCGCATGCAGCGACTTCTCCAGGGCCTCGAGGCCGAGCACGATCTCCAGTCCCAGGCGGGCGTTGGACACCGGCGTGCCACCGTCGCGGATCGCCGCGGCGAAATCGCTCAGCTCCAGGCCGAGAGGCTCGGCGGCGACGATACGGGGAGCGACCATGTCGCCGCTCCGGTAGGTGAGCCGGTACTCGCCGAAGTTCGCGGGTGGCTCGGAGAAATCGAGGCCGCGGTCGTAGACGCGGACCGAGTCGTCGGCGGCCGTGTCCTCGTACTGCACCATTCGCCGGCTGCCGACGACGACCATCTGGCGCATCTTGCGCGGCGCCAGCCAGGAGAGCTGGACGTTGGCCTGGACGCCGCCCTCGAAGCGGAGGGTGAGGAAGGCGGTCTCGTGGACGCCCTCCTGGTAGACGCTGCGGCCGTTGGCCGAGACCTCGAGCAGCGGCCGGCCGAGCCAGTACAGCAAGATCGAGAGGTCGTGCGGCGCAAGGTCGAGCACGACGCCGTCCTGCTGGTAGAGGCCGAGGTTCATGCGCGAGGAGGTGATGAAGTAGATCTCGCCCAACTCGTCTTCGCGGATCAAGCTGCGAACCTTGTTCACCGAGGGGCTGTAGAGGAAGGTGTGTCCCGGCATCAGGACCAAACCCCTGTCCTCGGCCATGGCGATCAGGTCGGCGGACTCCTCGGCGGTGCGGGCGAGTGGCTTCTCGACCAACACGTGCTTGCCCGCGTCGAGCGCACGGCTGACGAGCCCATAGTGGGTGTGAGGGGGAGTGGCGATCGCCACCGCCTCTATCCGCGGATCGGCTAGGGCCGCGTCCAGGTCCGGCTCCACCCAGACGCCGGGATGGCGCCGGCGGAAGTCTTCGACCCGACTTTCGTCGAGCTCGCAGAGGCCCATCAGCCTGAACTCCGGCCGCTCGACCACGTTGCGGACGACGTTGGGCCCCCAGTAACCGTAACCCACGACCAGGGTGCCGATTGCTCCACCCGGGTTCACTCGGCCCCCTTCCTGCCGACCACGACCCATGGGGTCTTGGCGAGGATCGAGAGATCGAGCAGGAGCGTGCGGTCCCGCGCGTATTCGACGTCGAGCCGCACCATTTCCTCGTAGGTGCGTTCGCTGCGGCCGCTCACCTGCCAGAGCCCGGTGAGGCCCGGCTTGACCGAGAAGCGCTGCAGGTACCAGCTCGGGTACTCGGCGACCTCATAGGGGATCGCCGGTCGCGGTCCGACCAGGGTCATGTGGCCGGCGATGACGTTGAAGAGCTGCGGCAGCTCGTCGAGGCTCCAGCGGCGGATCCAGCGCCCGACCGGGGTGATGCGGTCGTCGACCGCAAGCTTGTAGAGGTTCTCTCGGCCGCCGTTGGCGGCGCTGCCCTGGATCAGCGAGGTGACGTACTCGCGGTGTCCACGGGGATCGGCGTCGACGCGCATGCTGCGGAACTTGAGCAGGGTGAATTCGCGCTCCTCGTGGCCCACTCGCCGCTGACGGAAGAGCGCCGGGCCGCGGCTGTCGAGGCGGATCGCGAGGGCGACCAAGATGAGTACCGGTGACAGCAAGAGCACGAGGCAGGTGCCGACGACGATGTCAGCGGTGCGGCGCAGGATCGCCTGCCAGCTCGTGCCGGTCGCAACCCCGGCAACCGTGTGAGTGAGTCGGTGTGCCTCCATCCTCCTAAGACGAACGGGTCGGGACGGGTTGGCCTTTTAGACGTGGCGGAGGCGAGGGGCCCAAAAAAGAACGAGCTTCCCCCAGGAAAGCCACATCGAATTATTTCCGCGATCCGCGCAAAGCCGCGGCCCTCCCGCCCGTTGTTGGGTCGATGGCACCCAAGCTGATCTCCATCATCGGCTCGCGGCCCGAGATCGTCCAAGCCGCGCCCCTCTCACTTGCCTACCGGGACTGCGTCGAGGAGGTGCTGGTCCACACCGGCCAGCACTACGACCCGGGCATGTCGGAGCTGCAGATCGCCGATCTACGGTTGCCCGTGCCCGACTACAACCTCGGAGTCGGCTCGCTGCCCAACCAAGAGGGCGTGGAGCTCGCCCAGAAGCGGATCGCGGAGGTGGTCGACCGCGAGCGGCCCGACGCCGTCCTGGTCCGCGGCGACACCAACGCGACGATCGCCGGCGCCCGTGCCGCCGTGGCTGCCAAGGTTCCCCTGCTGCACGTCGAGGCCGGCCTGCGCAGCCACCGGCTCGACATGCCGGAGGAGCACAACCGGATCGAGACCGACCGTCTCTCCGACGTCCTCTTCGCGCCCTGCGACCACGCTCGCGACACCCTGCTGCGGGAGCGGGTTCGCGGCGCCGTCCACGTGACCGGCGACGTCCTCGCCGACGTTCTGCTGGCCAGCCGCAGCCGCCTGCCGCAGAGCGGCGAGTCCGGCGAGTACCTGCTGGCAACCGTGCACCGCAACTACAACACGGACTCGCCGGAGCGCCTCGGTTCGGTGCTGGAGTGCCTCGGCGAAGCCGGTTGCCGCGTGATCCTGCCCCTGCACCCGCGAACCCAGAAGGCGATCACCGCCTGGAACCTGCCGGTTGCGGAGAACATCGAGTCGCGCGGCCCGGTCACCTATACGGAGATGATCGCGCTCGAGCGCGACGCGGTCGCGATCGCCACCGATTCCGGCGGCGTTCAGCGCGAGGCCTACCTCTGGGGGGTGCCCTGCGTCACGCTCCGCGAGGAGACCGAGTGGATCGAGACGGTCTCCACCGGTTGGAACACGCTGGTGGGCGCCGAGCCGGAGCGGTTCCGAGCCGCCCTGGAGAAGCCGCGGCCCACCGCGAGGCCGCCGATCTTCGGCGACGGCGCCGCAGCCGAGCGGATCGCCGAGCTGACCGTCGCCTCGCTTTCCCGGTCCCGGCCGCAGGAGGTTTCCGTTGTCTGAGCGCCTCAACGTCGGCGTCGTCGGTTGCGGTCGCATGGGGTCCTTCCACGTGCGCAACCTCCTCCAGCTCGACTGCGCGCGGCTGGTCGCCGTCGCGGATCCCGACGAGGGCGCCCGTCGCCGCGCCGTCGGCGGGATGAGCATCCCCGAGTACGGCGACTGGCGGGCGATGATCGAGTGCGAGGCCGGCGAGCTCGACGCGATCACGATCGCCTGCAACTCCGAGGGGCATGCCGAGGTCGCGCTCGAGGCGCTCGACGCGGGCTTGCACGTCCTCGTCGAGAAGCCGATCGCGACGACCGTGCCCGACGCCCTGCGCATGCGCAGCGCCGCGATGGAGGTCGGTCGCAAGCTGATGGTCGGCCACATAGAGCGCTTCAATCCCGCGGTGGTAAAGCTGCGCGAGCTGGTGGGGGAAGGCCGCCTTGGCGCGATTTACCGGGCGCAGGCGACGCGCGTCGGCCCGCTGCCGGCCAGGATCCAGGACGCCGGGGTGGCGATCGACCTGGCGACCCACGACCTCGACGTGCTCCAGCACGTGCTCGGCGCCGGCATCGGTGAGATCTACGCCGACGGCCGCCGCTTCGTCCACGAGGCCCAGGAGGACCTGCTCACCTGCCTGGTGCGCTTCAACGGGCACGCCAGCGACGTGCTCGGCCTGCTCGACGTCAACTGGCTGACGCCGGAGAAGAGGCGCGAGGTCGCTCTGATCGGCGAGAACGGCCTGCTCAGGGCCAGCTACATCACCCAGGACGTCTGGTTCGTCGAGTCGCCCCAGGCGCCGCTGAAGTGGGAGGGCCTCTCGATGCTGCGCGGCGAGGGCGAGGGCACCGCGGTGCGCTTCTCGCTCGCCAAGGCCGAGCCGCTGGCGGCCGAGCTGGAGGCCTTCTGTCGCTGTGTTCTCGACGACACGCCGGAGCCGGTCAGCGCCCACGATGGCGTCAAGGCACTGGCGGCGGCGCTGGCGATGCGCGAGTCGGCCGCCGTCCGCCGTCCGGTCGAGCTACTCGACATCCCCGCCCCCCAGCCACTCGAGGTGCTCGCATGATCCGCTTCGTGATCCCCGCCTACAACGAGGCGGAAAACATTCCCCGCCTGCTTGCCGACCTGGCGCCGGTGGCCCGCGAGCTCGGCGCTCGCGTGATCGTCGTCGACGACGGCTCCACCGACGGCACCGCCGACGTGATCCGCGAGCACGCCCGCGACATGCACCTGGCGATCGTCAGCCACACGGTCAACCGTGGCCTCGGCACGGCGATCAACACCGGGATCAGGGCCGCGCTCGGCGAGTCCTCCGACGACGATGCGATCGTCACGCTCGAGGCGGACACGACCTCCGACCTCTCCGACCTGCCGAAGATGCTCGAGCTGTTCGACGCCGGGATCGACGTCGTGCTCGCCTCGGTCTACGCCCCCGGCGGCAAGATCGTCGGCGTCGCCGGCTGGCGCCTGGCGGCGAGCAAAGCGGTCTCCAACACGTTCCGCTATCTGGGGGGCCTGCGCGAGATGCACACCCTCTCCTCGCTCTACCGCGTCTACCGCGCGGGCACCCTGCGCCGCGCCGCCGACACCTACGGCTACCTGCTCGTGCGCGAGCCCGGCTTCGCCGCCAACGTCGAGCTGCTGCTGAAGCTCTACAACGCCGGCGCCAGCGTCGCCGAGGTGCCGACCGTCAACGACTGGACGACGCGCAAGGGCCAGTCGAAGATGCAGCTCAAACCGACCGTGCTCGCCTACGGCCGGGTGATGGCGGCGCACCTCGTCGGCCGCATCCAGCCACCGCCGGTATCGCCGCTGGCGGAGGCAGCCGGCCGGCAGCCCGAGGTGGCCGAGCGGCTGGAGACCGGTGGGACGGCGGTCCCTGCGCCCCAGCCGGTCGCCCAGAGCGGATGATGCGCGCCGCCCCGCCCAGGATCGGCGTCGTCGGCGGTGGCGTTCTCGGTGTCACCCTCGCCCTGCGCCTGGCCCAGGCCGGCGCCCGTGTGACGGTGCTCGAGCGCGGCCCCAGCCTCGGCGGGCTCGCCGGGACGATGGATTTCGGCGGCCACGAGGTCGACCGCTTCTACCACGTCATCACCCCGGCCGACTCGCGCATGATCGCGATGGCCGAGGAGGTCGGGCTCGGCGACGAGTTGCGCTTCCGGCCGGTCGGCGCCGGTTTCTTCGCCGGCGGCGAGATGCACGACTTCGACGGCATCGGCGACCTCCTGCGCTTCTCGCCGCTCAGTCCGCCGGCCCGGCTGCGGCTCGGCTGGTTCGTCGCGCAGTGCCAGCTGCGCGGCTCCTACGCCCGGCTCGACCAGCTGCCGCTCGAGAAGTGGCTGCGCCGTCACTGCGGCAGGCAGGCGGTCGAGCGGATCTGGAAGCCGTTGCTCGAGTCGCGCTTCGACGGCGACCCCTCGGGGCTGCCGGCCACGTACCTCTGGGCGCGCACGCGGCGCATGTCCGGCGCGCGCAGCGATCGCGGCCGAGGCGGGGAGGAGATGGGCCACATAGTCGGCGGCCACCAGCGGCTGATCGACGCGATGGTCGCGCGGGCGGAGGAGCTCGGCGTCGAGACGCTCACCGAGGCTCCGGTCAGCGGCCTGACGACCGCTGAGGAGGGTTCGGTCACCGGCGTCGAGCTCGAGGGCGAGACGCTCGACTTCGACCTGACGATCCCCACCCTGCAGCCGCCGGCGCTGCGCTTCCTCCTCCCGCGGCGCCACCGCTCGCTGCTGCTGCCCTACCCGGCCCGCTGGCTCGGGGTGGTATGCGTGATCGTCAAGGTGCCGCGCTCGCTGCTCCCCTACTACGCCGTGAACATCACCGAGCCGACGCCGCTGACCAGCGCGGTCGAGACGACCCAGGTCCTCGGGACCGACCACACCGACGGGCTGCACCTCGTCTACATGCCGAAATACTGCGCGCCCGACGCGCCCGAGCAGAGCGAAAACGACGAGTCGCTCTACAGGCGGTTCACCGACTACCTCGGCTGGCTCTCGCCTGGGTTCAGCCGCGCGGAGGTGGTCGATTGGACGGTGCAGCGGGCAAAGCTGGTCGAGCCGGTGCACACGTTCGGCCGGGAAGGGGTGCGGCTGGCGCCGGTCTGGCCGGGGGTCGACGGCCTGGCGCTCGCCTCCAACGCGCAGATCTACCCCGAGCTGCTCAACGGCGACTCGGTGATGGGCTTCGCCGAAGGAGTCGCGGGCGAAGTCGCCGAGCGGCTTGGGCTCCCCGGGGTGCCGGCGGAGAAAAGTGCGAGAAAAGGACTAGTTGGCGCGTTGAATTAGCTGGTGTACCAGGTTGAAGCCTCCAAAGCGCTACTGAAACCGAGCCTGTGGGCGCGCCACTCGGCACGCATCCGGGTGCCGCGCAACGTCGTCCTGCTCGGCCTGGTCAGCCTCCTCACCGACGTCTCGGCGGAGATGGTGGCGACGATCCTGCCGCTCTACCTCGTCTTCTCCCTCGGCGCCTCGCCGCTGGTGCTGGGGGCGATCGACGGCACCTACCGGGGGGCCGCGGCGCTGGTTCAGGTGGCGAGCGGGTTCGCCTCGGATCGCTGGCACCTTCACAAGGAGACCGCCGCGACGGGTTACGGCTTGTCCGCGATCTGCAAGGTCGGCCTGGTCGCCTTCGGCAGCTCGATCGGCGCGATCGGCGCGATCGTCGCCGTCGATCGGGTCGGCAAGGGGATCCGCACGGCCCCGCGCGACGCCCTGATCTCGCTCTCCAGCACCAAGGCGGGCCTGGCCACCTCGTTCGGGGTCCACAGGGCGATGGACAGCGCCGGCGCGATGCTCGGGCCGCTGGTTGCGTTCGGCATCCTGCTCGCTGCCCCCGCCCGCTTCGACGCGGTCTTCGTGGTCAGCACCCTGTTCGCCTTCCTCGGCCTCGCGGTTCTCGTCCTCGCCGTGCAGGGCAAGCCACGGCGAGCGTTGCAGGAGGCATCCGATCGCCCCTCGGCGCGGGTCGGCGCCCGGCTCGTCCGCGACCGGCGCTTCGGCCCGATGCTCCTCGCCGTCGCCGGGTTGGCGCTGGCCAGCGTCTCCGACTCGCTGATCTACGTCGGCCTGCAGCGCCGCATCGATTTCGAGCCCGCCGTCTTCCCACTGCTCTTCGTGATCACCGCGGTCGCCTTCATGGCGCTGGCGATTCCGGCCGGCAGGCTTGCCGACAGGATCGGCCGGGTGCCGGTGCTGATCGGCGGGCACATCCTCCTCTTCGCCGTCTACGGAGCGCTGCTGCTGCCCTCGCTCGGCTACTTCGACCTGCTCGTCTGCCTGCTCGCATTGGGCGCCTACTTCGCCGCCACCGACGGTGTGACGACGGCGATTGCCGGCGCGATCTTGCCCGACGAGCTGCAAGCAAGCGGCATCGGCATCCTGATCACCGTGGTCAGCATCGGCCGGCTGCTCTCCTCGCTCGCCTTCGGCGCGCTCTGGTTCGCGATCGGGCTGCAGCAGGCGGTGCTCGTCTTCAGTCTCGCTCTGGCGATCGCGCTTGCGCTTGCGACGCCGCTGCTCTTCCGCGCGCAACGGGATCTTGCCGGTGGGTAACCGGCGGGGTGGCCTGCTGCTCGTCCTGACGGGGCTCTGCGTCATCGGCGCGGTGGGCTACGTGATCGCCGCTGCGGTCGGGTCGGACGACCTCGTCACCGACGCCCGGCCGAGCGCCGCTTCGGGCCCGTTGCCGGAGGCGGCGTTGATGGTCCGGGCCGTCGACCCGAGCGACCCGCGCCTCAACGGCCGCGTCTTCGTCGTCCGCGACGGCCGGGTCGAGCGCAGCGCCGGCGATCGCCTTGCCTGCGAGCGGGTCTACTACGACGCGGGGCGGGGCCTCTGCCTCGCGATCGCCGACTCGGGAGTCGACTACGTGGCGACGATCTTCGACTCGCGCTTCAGGCCGCTGCACACCTTTGCCCTGACCGGGCTTCCCTCGCGGGCTCGCGTCTCGGCCGACGGGCGCTACGGAGCGACCACCGTGTTCGTCGCCGGCCACGCCTACCTCGGCTCCAGCGGCGGCTTCTCGACCACGACGACGATAGTCGACATGCATAGCGGCGAGACCCTGGGTCAGCTCGAGCAGTTCGAGGTGACCAAGGACGGTCATCGCTTCGATGCGGTCGACTTCAACTTCTGGGGTGTCACCTTCGCCGACGATTCGAATCGCTTCTACGCCACCCTCGGGACGGGGGACGACCACTACCTGGTCGAGGGCAGTGTCCGCGACCGAACCCTGCGGGTCCTTCGTGACGGCGTCGAGTGCCCGTCGCTATCGCCGGACGGCAGTCGCGTTGCCTATAAGAGTCGGATTGACGACCAGAGCCGCTGGCGCCTGCGGGTGCTCGACCTCGCCACCCTCGACGATCGCGGAGTTGCCGAGGCCCGCTCGATCGACGACCAGGTGGAGTGGCTCGACGATCGAAACCTCGTCTACTCGGACGGCGAGGACGTTTACACCGTGCCCGCCGGCGGCAGTGGAGAACCGCGGCTCCTGGTCGAAGACGCGACGTCGCCGGTCTCGCTCGCACCTCACTAGACAAGAGACCTAAACCGTTCGTCCAGCAGGTGTCACGTTTCTCAGGCCCCTGCCGGGGGTACCGAAAAGCGAGGAATGAAATTCAAGCGTGCGCGCCCAGTCCGCCGCTCGTTCTCGCTTCTGGCGATCCTCCTCGTCGTTCTCCTATCCGCCGCGATCGCCTCCGCCGCGACGCGGATCGTCAACAACGCGACGGTCGCCAAACGCGTCTCGGGTGTCGCTCCCTCACAGCACAAGCACCGCCTGGACAGCGACGGCGACGGGCTCATCGATCGCTTCGAGACCTTGCGCTCGAACACGAGCCCGCGCTCGAAGGACACCGATGGCGACGGGTTGAGCGACCGCTGGGAGCTGCGCCACGGTACCGACCCGCTCGACCCACTGAGCCCGGCGCCGCCAGCTCCGACTCCGCAGCCCGAACCCACCCCGGAGCCACAGCCGGCTCCAGAACCTGAGCCGACGCCGCAGCCACCGGCCCCTGAGCCTGAACCGGAACCCGCCCCCGAACCGCCGGCTCCTGAGCCGGAACCAGAACCCGAGCCAGAACCGCCTGCTCCCGAACCCGAACCTCCGGAACCGGAACCGGAACCGGAACCGGAACCGGAACCCGAGCCGGAGCCGGAACCCACCCCCGAGCCGCCCAGCGCCGCTCTGTACCTCAGTCCGAGCGGGTCCGACTCCAACGGCTGCACTGCTGTGAGCCCCTGCAAAACGCTGAATCGCGCCTATCGCCTGGCCAACCCGGGTCAGACGGTGGAGATGGCCGCGGGAACGTACTCCGACACCTCGCTGCCGCTCGACTCGGCAAAGACCTCGAGCAGCGATGTGGTGTTCAGGCCGGCGAATGGGGCGACCGTAACCATCTCTCCTCAGCTGCACGTCTACGCGCGGCATCTCGAGCTGCGCGGCCTGCGCTTTGCCGGCAAGCTCTGGATCGAAGCCAGCGCCGCCGACGTGACTATCCGCAACAGTACGCTGAAGAACTTCGATCTCTACTCGAACGGCACGCAATCCTCGGAAGGCATCTCCTTCATCGGCGGCAGCATCGGCCCGTCGGCGAACGAGAACAGCCGTATCGCCTCGAATGGCACCTCCACCTCGGCCTCGCCGCGCAACGTCCTCATCGAAGGCGTCGATTTCCATGACTTCACCGTCACCCCGGGATCCGGGGCGCATGTCGAGTGCCTGCAGGTCTGGGCTGTCGACGGCCTGACCATCCGCAACAGCACCTTCCGCAACTGCGAGGTTTTCGACATATTCCTGCAGAAGCTGCCGGAAGGCAAAGCAGCGACCCCGAGCAACATCCTGATCGAGAACAACTTCTTCGATTGCTGCGCCAGCGGCTTCTACGCGATTCGCATGGCCGACCATTCGGGGACGAGCTGGAAAAACGTCACGATCCGCAACAACTCGCTCAACAAGGCGATCAACCCCGACCCCGGGGTGCCGTACTCAAACGTGAAGATCGTCGGCAATGTCGGCCCGGAAGTGAAGTTCTGGAACGGGACGAC
>JBKPOW010000011.1:0-4477 GCA_046733275.1 Actinomycetota bacterium | reverse complement strand
TCGCCGCCCTCGCCACGGCGCACCGCGACCTGGTCGAGCGCCTCGGCGCGATGCTGCGCGGCGTGCTCACCGACCCCGGTGGCCCCACCCCATTGCCGGGCCTCGAGCGCCGCCTGATCGGCGCCGCCCTCGCCCTCGTCGCCAGCCGCGCCGTGGCCCGCGACCCCGAGCGCCTGCGCGACTTGGAGCCCGAGCTGACCGAGCTTCTCCTCACCTCGCTGTAGGCGGTCCGGTCTACAGCTGCGTCGAGATCAACACGATCATGGCAGCGAAGGCCGCGAAGAACGCGGACATGAGCGCAATCACCCCGTGCACGAGCGTGCGCTGAAGGCCGTCGAACTTCGAGTCAAGTTGCTTCAGCTCGTCATCCACCTTGTCGAAACGCTTGTCGAGCTGCTCGAAGCGCTTGTCGACACGCCGGTCGAGTTCATCGATCCGCCGATCCACGCTGTCGAATCGACGGTCGATCGAGTCGAAGCGCTCCTGCAGACGATCGTCTGTCGAGTCCATGCGGTACATGGTAACGTCATCGTAGACAGAACGACTCGCGCGAGTGGCGCGCGGAATCAAAATCTTCGGCCTGTTCTTCGTCACGAGATCGAAACGATCTCGATCGGGTACCGGTAGGGCTGAAGCCGCTGTAAATTTGCCTAAGTGACGAAAGTCACAGCCGTTGAGGTACTCCGCGTTCGAGGCTTGACGATTACGTGTCGATTTCCACTACCACCACCCAGAAGCCGCTCGAGCTGATCCTCGCGCGCAACCTGATGTCGGCGCTCTCGACGCCGGCCTTCCTCGTCGACGAGGGCGGTCTGCTCGTCTTCTACAACGAGGCGGCGGGGCTGCTGCTCGGCAAGCCGTGGGAGGAGCTGGGCACGGTCGGCGCCGAGGAGTGGACCCCCCTCTTCGGCCCCTTCGACGAGCGCGGCGAGCCGATCCCCTACGACGATCTGCCCCTGGTTGTCGCGGTTCGCGACGACCGGCCCGCCCACGCCGAATTCGAGATCCGCTCGGTCGACGGCGCCCATCACCGGGTCGAGGCCTCGGCCTTCCCGATCCAGACCGCGCACGGCTCGCGCGGCGCGATTGCCGTCTTCTGGCCCGCCCGCCCCGACGGAGCCGCGGCCTAGATGAAGGTCAAGCTCTGGGGCACGCGCGGTTCGATCCCCTCCCCAGGGCCGGAGACGATCCGCTACGGCGGCAACACCTCCTGCGTCGGCGTCACCCTCTCCGACGGCTCGCTGCTGGCGCTCGACGCCGGCACCGGCATTCGCAACCTCGGCCTCGCCCTGCCGGAGGAGCCCTCGCGCCTGCACATCCTCCTCACCCACCTGCACCTCGACCACATCCAGGGCCTCGTCTTCTTCGCCCCCGCCTTCCGCCCGCAGACCGAGATCGTGATCTGGGGACCGGCCTCACCCGAGGCCTCGCTGCGCGACCGCATCGCCCGCTACATCTCGGCCCCGCTCAGCCCGGTCGAGGTGCGCGAGCTGCCCTGCGACGTCTCCTTCCGCCACACCCCCGAGGCCGAGTGGGAGATCGGCCCGGCAACGGTGCGCGCCGCCTCGGTCTCCCACCGCGGGCCCACGCTCGGCTACCGGATCGACGACGGCGACTCCTCCCTCGCCTACATCCCCGACCACGAGCCCGCCCTCGGCGCCGACCTCGAGACGCTCGAGGACGAGTGGATCTCCGGCTTCGCCCTCGCCCATGACGCCTCGCTGCTGATCCACGACGGCCAGTACGCCGACGCCGAGTACCCGGACCACCTCGGCTGGGGGCACTCCTCGCTCTCGCACGCGCTCAGCTTCGCCCGGCGCACGCGCGCCGAGCGCACCGTCCTCTTCCACCACGATCCGCTGCATTCCGACCGCCAGCTCGACCGGCTGGGGGCGGAGGCGCGGCAGAGCTGGGCGGCCGCCGGCGGCGACCCCGCGGCGGTCGAGCTGGCGGTAGAGGGGGCGGAGATCGACGTGCAGACGGCGGTGCCGAGTGCCGTCGCGGCGGGCTGAGAAGCACCTCCCCCGCCGCCACCTCCCCACTTCCCGCCAGACATTCGTCCCGTTTCGGTACGAATGGAGTACTTTTCTCGTTTGGTCCGTTACCCTGCAACGCGGGATGCCGTACTCATCCAGTCGGATCGACTCCAAGGCTGAGCGCTCCGCCCTGGTCAGGGGCGCCCTCTCGGTGGCGCGGCAGGCTCACGCGGGGCAGTCCCGGCAGACCGGCTGCGAGGAGACCCCCTTCATCGACCACCCGCTCGCCGTCGCCGGGCTGCTCGAGCAGCACGGCTATGCGGACGAGATCGTCGCCGCCGGCCTCCTGCACGACGTTGCCGAGCACGCCGAGGTCGAGCCGGACTCGCTGCGCGGACGCTTCGGCGGCGAGGTCGCCGACCTGGTCGAAGCGCTTACCGAAGACGACTCGATCGAGGACTACGAGGAGCGCAAGAAAGAGCACCGTGAGCGCGTCGCGTCGGCCGGCGACGGGGCGCGGGCGGTCTTCGCCGCCGACAAAACCGCCAACGTGATCGTCCTGCGCGAGGCCTACGAGGTTCTCGGCGAGGACGTCGACCGCGACCTGCCCGTGTCGCTCGACCTCAAGATCCTCGTCTGGGAGTTCGACCTGGAAATGCTCTTCGCCAACTCGCCCGAGGTCCCTCTGGTCGACAGGTTCGCCGACGAGATGGTCGGCCTCTGGGGCCAGCGCGCCGACGACGAGCGCACCTCACTCTGCTGACACGCGGAGCCGGCGGCGCAGCGGCAGCAGCCCCCAGAAGGCGACGAACATCGCCGCAACAGCGAGGCTGAAGACGATCGTGGCGGTGGTGCCGAAGAGGACGTCGGTGATCAGCATCACCGCGCCGGTCATCGCCAGGGCGAGGAAGCTCATGCCGGCGATCGCCAGGCGGTTGGAGACGAGCACCAGCTCCTTCTTCTGTTGCCGGCGGAAGTTGAGCCGGTGGTAGGCCGTCGGCGAGATCAGCAGCGCCGCCGAGACCGCCGTGCAGAGCAGGGTGGCAAAGAAGACCTTCTCCTGAAAGCCGGTGATTTTGGCGAAGCCCTGCTGGAAGGGGACGGCGAGCAGGAAGGCGAAGAGCACCTGGACGCCGGGCAGGGCGACGCGCAGCTCCTGCAGCAGCTCGGCCAGGTTGCGGTCGAGGCGTTCGCCTTCGCTCTCCTCTCTCCCCGAGGGACGGTCCGCCATCGGCCCATTCATACCCGGATTGGCGGAGGGAAACGCGCACGGCCGTAGGATGCGCCGCGTGGGAAACCTCGCCGTCATCCTCGGCAGCAGCGCCGCGGTGCCGGGCGGCGATGAGATGGCCGCCGCGGCCGAGCGGCACGGGGCGGTCGTCGTGCAGCGCCACGGCGGGGGCGATGCCTACGTCCTGCCGCACGCGATCGACCACGCCGCCAACCTGCGGCCGCTGGCCGAGGCCGGCTGCGAGCGGGCTCTGGCGATCTGCTCGGTCGGCTCGCTCGACGCGGGGACCGGCGTCGGCAGCTTCGTCTGCCCGCACGACTTCATCGCCCTGCAGGCGACGGTGACGACCTTCGACGACCCGCGCGGCCACGCGATGCCCGGGTTCGACGCCGAGTGGCGCGGCGAGGTGCTCGCCGCCTGGGCGGGCAGTGGGGCCGGGGCGGCGAGCGGGGAGCTGCGCGACGGCGGCATCTACTGGCAGACCAACGGGCCGCGCTTCGAGACGCCGGCCGAGATCCGGCTGATCGCGGCGCACGCCGACCTGGTCGGGATGACCCTTGCCTCGGAGTGCATCGTCGCCGGCGAGCTGGGGCTGCGTTACGCCACCGTCTGCGTGGTCGACAACATGGCAAACGGGATCGGGGCGCGGCCGCTCACGCCGGCCGAAGTCGAGCGCCACCGCGAGGCCAACGCGGCGCGGCTGCGCGATGCGCTCGACACCATGCTGCCGGAGCTGGCGCGGTGAGCCTCGCCATCAGCGGCCCCCTGCTCGGAGGCGAGACGGTCGGGCTGCGCTGCGAGGATGGGGCGATCGCGGCGATCGGGCCCGAGGTCTCGCCGCAACCCGGCGACGAGGCGATCGACGCCGACGGGATGCCGCTCGTCCCCGCCCTGGTCAATGGCCACACCCACGCGGCGATGACCCTCTTCCGCGGCTACGGCGGCGACCTGCCGCTGATGCGCTGGCTGCGCGAGAAGGTCTGGCCGGTGGAGGAGAAGCTCGATGCCGAGGACGTCTACTGGGGCACCCGCCTCGCCTGCGCCGAGATGATCCGCACCGGCACGGCGCGTTTCTGGGACATGTACTGGCAGCCGGAGGCGACGGCGCGCGCGGTCGAGGACGCCGGGCTGCGGGCGACGATCGGCGGCCCGCTCTTCGACGCCGACGGCCGCACCGCCGAGATGCGGGCGCAGGCGCTGGCCGACCTCGACGCGCTGGCCGGTCGCGGGCCGGCGATCGGGGTCGCCCTGGCGCCGCACTCCATATATA
>JBKPOW010000010.1:0-12544 GCA_046733275.1 Actinomycetota bacterium | reverse complement strand
GAAGAGGTCGGTGGGCCGCAGGCTCGCCGGCCTCTTCCACGGCCGCCCCGGCCTTCAGGTGAGCAGTCTGCTGGCCGCTCCGGTCGGCTGGCTGGTCATCGGGTATCTCGGATCCCTCGCGATCCTCCTCATAGCCGCGTTCTGGTCGGTGAGCCCGGTCAGCGGCGAGCTCCAGAAGACCCTCGGCTTCGAAAACTTCGAAACCCTCTTCGACGAACCCGTCTACCGCACGATCGTGGGCCGCACGGTTCTGATCGCTGCTCTGGTCACGGTCACCGACGCCATCCTCGCCTTTCCGATCGCCTACTACATGGCGAAGGTGGCCAGTCGCAGGACGAAGGCGATTCTCGTCATCGCGGTCCTCGTCCCGCTTTGGTCGAGCTACCTGGTCAAGGTCTTGTCCTGGCGCAACATGCTCGGCGGCGGGGGCCTGATCGACTGGGCGCTCGAACCCTTCGGCCTGAGCAGTCCCGGCTTACAAGGCAACACCTCCGTCTGGCTCGTGATGAGCTACCTCTGGCTTCCCTACATGATCCTGCCGATCTTCGCCGGACTGGAAAGGATCCCCAACTCGCTGATCAGCGCCTCCGAGGACCTCGGCGCCAAGCCCTTCACGACCTTCCGGCGGGTGATCCTGCCTCTCGCCTTCCCCGCCGTCGTTGCCGGCTCGATCTTCACCTTCGCCCTGACGCTGGGTGACTACATCACGCCGAAGCTGGTCTCCAACAACCAGTTCATCGGCAATGTCGTCTACAACAACATTCTCTCCGACAACCTGCCCTTTGCAGCCGCTCTGGCGCTGGCGCCGATTGTCATCATGGTCGGCTACTTGCTCGTGGCGCGGAAGTTGGGCGCCTTCGAGCACATCTAGGGGGCAAGGTGAGGCTGACGAGGCGATCGACGATTCTGCTCCGCATCGCGGTCGGCCTCGGCCTGGCGTTCATCTATATCCCCCTCCTCGTTCTGGGGCTGTATGCCTTCAACGCGAGCAAAATCCTCGAATGGCCGCCCCCGGGGTTGACCTTCGAATGGTTCCCCAAGGCAATCGACTCGACCGCCCGAGACGCCCTCTGGACCTCGATCAAAGTGGCGCTCGTGGCCACCATGATCGCGCTCGTGCTCGGCACCCTCGCCTCGCTGGCCGTGTCGCGACACCGTTTCTTCGGCCGCGAGACCATCTCCTTCCTCGTCGTCCTGCCGATCGCCCTGCCGGGAATCGTCACCGGCGTGGCGCTCAACAACACCTTCACTCAGGTGTTCGGCATCGACCTCTCGCTCTTCACGGTGATAGTCGCCCATGCAACCTTCTGCATAGTCGTCGTCTACAACAATGTGATCGCGCGCCTGCGCAGGATGTCCACGTCCTTCGAGGAGGCGTCTGCCGACCTGGGCGCCCACACCTGGCAGACGTTCCGCTACGTCACGCTCCCCAACATGCGCTCTGCCCTGGGTGCCGGAGGACTGCTCGCCTTCGGGCTCTCGTTCGACGAGATCGTCGTCACCAACTTCACGATCGGCGCCGGCGAAGAAACTCTGCCGGTCTGGATCTTCACCAACCTGTTCCGCGCACAGCAGAGGCCGATCGTCAACGCGGTCGCGGTGATCGTCGTGCTGATCTCGATCGTCCCCGTCTACCTCGCCCACCGCCTGACCCGCGAGGAAGGCGGGGCGGCGGTTGCCCGAGGTGGCGCGGTCGAGCCCGAGGCCACCGCCGTGCCGTAGCTACTGGCGGGCCAGGCGCTCGGCCTGCTCGGCGCCGACGTAGGGCGCCAGGGTCAGCTCGACCAGGTCGGGGAGGAGCTTCTCCAGCTCCTCGGTCCTCCCGGCGCTGATCTCGCGCACGATCAGGGAGACGATGCCGCCCACCAGGGTCTCCTCGGTCGCCTCCGGCAACGGCCGCTCGCCGCCGTGCTCGGGCCGGCCGGCCTTGAGGATCTCGACCAAGCCCTGCATCGAGGCGCGATGGCGGGCGGCGATCTCGCCTCCCGCGGCGACCGGCTCGATCATGCAGAGGCGGGCCAACTCCGGCTCGCCGGCGAGGAAGCGCAGCATCGTCGCCAGCGCGGCGCGCACCTTCTGCGGCCACTCCTCGAAGGACTCGGCCGCGGCTCGCATCGAGGCGGCGATGTGGTCGGCGACCATCTCGTAGGCGGCGAGAAAGCAGGCTTCCTTGTCGGCGAAGTGCTCGTAGAAGGTGCGGCGGGAGACCGAGGCGGCCTTGGTGATGTTGGCGACCGTGGTCGCGTTGTAGCCGTGCTCGGCGACCGTGTCGACCAGCGCGGTGACGATCCGCTCGCGCTGGTTCTGGACGATGAACTCGCGCGGCAGCCCGTGCCTGCCGGCGGGCAGGCGCGGCGAGGCCGCCACGGTCGCGGCCGGCTCTTCCCTTTTCTTCGCCTTCCCCTTTGCCATCAGGCGACGATACCCCAGAGCCGGGCGGCGGCGGGCCGCTAGCGCAGCGGCTGGACCAGGAGCTCGTCCTCGGCCGCGCGGGCGCCGAGGTAGGGCATCGTCGCCAGGTAGATCAGCTCGGGCAGGAACTCCTCGCCGCGCTCGACCGAGCCCGCTTCGACCTTGGCCAGCATCGTGCCGTAGACGGCGCCGGCGGCGATTTCGGCCGTGCAGCGGGACATGCGGCGCTTGCCGTCGACCTCGCCGCGGCCGCCGTCGAGGACGTCGGCGATCAGCTGCACGATGCGGTCGCGCTGCAGCTGGGCGGCGCTGCCGGCGCCGTTGACGGCGGCGACCAGGAAGTGGGCGCGGGTCGGGTCTTCCTGCAGGTGGCGCATCGCCGCCACGCCCGCCGCCCAGACGCGGTCGTGCCACGCCCGCCGTCCGTTGTAAGCCGCTTCGACCTTCGCGCAGAGCTGGCCCAGCAGCTCGTCGTGGACGCCGAGGAAGCAGTCCTCGAGGTCGGCGAAGCAGCGGTCGAAGTGGGTGCGCCCCACTCCCGCCCGCTCGCAGATCGTCCTGACGTCGACCGCCGCGAAGCCGTACTCGACGACCATCTCGACCATCGCGGCGGCGATCCTCTCCCGCGCCGGATCGCGTCCTCGGCGCGGGCCGCTCACATCGTCCTGGCCCTGCTCCCCGCCTTCGAGTTTCCCGCGATGAGCGCGGCGGCGGCCACTAGGCGGCCACCCTGGCGTGGGCCGCGTCCGCGGCCCGCGCCGCCTCGCCCTCCCCGACGTAAGGCGTCAAGGTCACCTGCAGCATCTCCGGCAGGAGCCCCTTGAGTTGGTCGGCCCGGCCGGTCACCAGCCGCTGGTGCACCAGCCACATCAGCCCGCCGGCGATCGCCACCTCGAGGCCGTCCGGCAGCCGCCCCGCGCGCGGGTTCAGCTCGCGCCCCTCGCGCAGCTTCGGCGCGACCGTCTCCAGCATCGACTGGTAGCGCTCCAAGGCGGCGCCGCCGGCCGCCTGGCTCTCGACGATGCAGAGCTTGGCCCGCGCCGGCTCGGCCACGACCATCTCGAGGAAGACCTCGAGCCCGGTGGAGATCTGCTCGACCCAGGCCTGCTCGGGATCGAGCAGCTCGGCGAAGACGTTGCCGGCGGCGGCGACGCTCTCGTCGAAGGCGGCGAGGAAGCACTCCTCCTTGTTGGCGAAGTGCTCGTAGAAGGTGACGAGGGCGACCCGCGCCGTCTTCGCGATCAGCTCGATCGTCGACTTCTGGTAGCCGCGCTCGGCGACCAGCTCGGCCGTCGCCAGCAGCATCCGCTCACGCTGGTTCTGGCTGACGAAGTCGCGCGGGATCAAGTGCCGCCCCGGCGGGAGCTTGGAAAGTCGCTCCGAGAGGGACCGCGATTCGCTCATTCCAAGACGGTACCAAAACATATATCTGATGTCTACTTGCCTTTTCTACAGAAAACATTGCGTTCTAGGCAACCTTGTTTCTAAAAGCTGCTATACCTAGACAAAAGGTCTATGTTTTCGGATACCGACAGTGGCGCTCTCCTCGCCTTTCCGGGCTCGCGCGGTCGTCGTCCTCCCCGCGAGCGGATCCTCGAGGCGATGCTCGTCGCCAGTGGCGAGCTCGGCTACGAGCAGGTCGCCGTCCGCCACGTGATCGAACGGGCGCAGACCAGCCGCGCGACCTTCTACAAGCACTTCGAGGATCGCGAGGACTGCTTCGCGCAGGCCTACGACGACGCCGGTGAGTGGCTCTACCGCCGCCTGCTCGGCGCCGGCAGGCGCCAGCCCGGCTGGCGCGAGGGCGTGCGCGCGGCACTCGCCGAGCTGCTCGAGTTCTGCGCCAACCAGCCGGCGATCGCCAGGGCGCTGCTGGTCGAGGTGCATGCCGCCGGCGAGCGGCCGCTCGCCTTGCGGCGCGAGATGATGGAGCGCCTCTCCCGCGCGCTCGACAGCGCGCGCCGCGAGATTCGGACTCGCCAAGCTCCACCTCCTGTTACGTCTGACTTCATTGTAGGGGCGATCGACACCCTGCTCTCGGCGAAGCTGCTCGACGGCGACGGCGCGCGCGCGCCGGAGATGCTCCCCGGCCTATTGCATTTCGTGGTCATGCAGTACCTGGGCGAGTCCGCGGCGTGGGAAGAGATGACCGCGGCCCCGCTCGCTACCTGGCAGGCGCGCCGCGCCGCAGCCTCGGAGGGATCGCGAGGTCCTTAGCGAACGCCCCGGGGTCTGCCCGCGTCTCAGGCAGTATTTTCCCGTACGGGAAAATTAACTCGGCATCTGGCGGCTGGGGTTAGGCGGTTTTCCCGAACGGGTAAATTCTAGCTCAAGCGCGCGGGCTGACGCAAAGATTTTCCCGCTCGGGGCAAAGAGAGACCGTCAGGTCGAGTTCTCCTCTAGTTTATCCCGAACGGGAAAATGGGTGACTCGAAGATCGACACTCCCGAGAAGCTGGGAAGCCTGGTCCGGCGACGGCGGCGTGAGCTGTCCCTGACTCAAACCGACCTCGCCGACGTTGCCCGGACGACGCTGCGCTTCGTCAGCGAACTCGAGGGGGGAAAGCCGACGGCCCAGCTCGACGGCATCCTGCGGGTGCTCGCAGCGCTCGGCATCGAGCTGGAGGCGCGATCGCGGTGACGATGCTCGACGTCTACCTGCACGGCGAGCGCGCGGGAACGCTGGAGCGCCGCTCGCAGGCGAGGCTCGAGTTCGCCTACACCGGCGCGTGGGTGGAGGCGGGCAGCGCGCCACTCTCCCTCAGCCTTCCGGTCCGCGCCGCGCCCTACGCTCACGACGAATGCGCGCCCTTCTTCGAGGGCCTCCTTCCGGAGGGTGAGTTCCTCAAGGCGATCGCCCGCACGCTGCACGTCTCCGCCGGCAACCCGTTCCAGCTGCTCAACGCAATCGGCGGCGAGTGCGCGGGGGCGGTCTCGGTGGGCCCCGCCGACGGGGAGCCGCCGGGCAGCATCCGCACCCCACCCCGCTGGCTGAGCGAGCAGGAGCTCGGCGAGCTGCTCGCCCAGTTGCCGCAGAGGCCCCTGCTGGCGGCGCTCGACGAGTCCGTGGAAGGGGACGGGATCCGTATCTCCCTGGCCGGTGCCCAGGACAAGATCGGCGTCCTCGTCCGCGGCGGGCGGATCGGCCTGAGCCGCGGAGCCCCGCCGACCACCGACATTCTCAAGGCCCCGATCCCCGGGGTCGCCGACGCGATCGCGAACGAGGCCTTCTGCCTTCACCTTGCCGACAAGGCCGGCCTCGACACGGCCGTCGCCGAACCGCGCTCGGCCGCCTCGCACGAGTTCCTGCTCGTCCACCGCTACGACCGCGACGGTGGCGCGCCCGATGGTCGGATCCATCAGGAGGACCTCTGCCAGGCACTGGGCTTGGTCCCGGCGGTCAAGTACGAGCGCGAGGGAGGTCCGCGGGTCGCCGACTGCGCCGCCCTGATGCGCGCGGTCTGCAGCGCTCCCGCCCGCGCGGTCATCGGCTTCCTCGACGCGCTCGTCTTCAACTTCCTGATCGCCAACAACGACGCCCACTCGAAGAACTACTCGCTGCTCCTGGACGGGCCGGAATCGATACGCCTCGCTCCACTCTACGACCTCATCTCGACCGCCGTCTTCCCCGGAACCGATCGCAAGCTGGCGATGAAGTACGGCGGCGAGAACCGCCCCGAGTACTTGCGCCGGCGACATCTCGATCGCCTCGCCGCGGACCTGGGGGTGAAGCCGGCGCTGGTGCGGCGTCGCGGCAAGGGGATGGTCGAACGGGTCGGGGCGGTGGCCGATGAGGCGCGTCGCTCACTGCCCGGGCGATTTCAGGATCGGGCGATCCTCGATCAGATCGCGGCGATCATGGCCGAGCGAAGCGAGCGGCTCAGCCGGGCGATCTCCGAAACAGCCTGACGCCACGCGGCGGGCTGGCGCTACAGCGGGATGTTGCCGTGCTTGCGCTTCGGCTGATCGACGCGCTTGGACTGCAGCATGCGCAGCGCCCTGATCAGCTTCGGCCGGGTCTGCTTCGGCTCGATCACGTCGTCGATGTAGCCGCGCTCCGCCGCCGAGTAGGGGTTGGCGAAATGGGCTTTGTAGTCGTCGATCAGCTTCTGGCGGCGCTCGTCGGGGGTCGGCGAGGAGGCGATGTCCTTGCGGTAGATGATGTTGACCGCGCCCTCGGGACCCATCACCGCCACCTCCGCCGTCGGCCAGGCGACGTTGTAGTCGGCGAGCATGTGCTTGGAGCTCATCACGTCGTAGGCGCCGCCGTAGGCCTTGCGGGTGACGACGGTGAGCTTCGGCACGGTCGCCTCGGTGAAGGCGTAGAGCAGCTTGGCACCGTGGCGGATGATCCCGTTCCACTCCTGGTCGGTGCCGGGAAGGAAGCCGGGCACGTCGGTGAAGGTGAGGATCGGCACGTTGAAGGCGTCGCAGGTGCGGACGAAGCGGGCCGCCTTCTCGGAGGCCTCGATGTCGAGCACGCCGGCCAGGTGGGCCGGCTGGTTGCCGACGATGCCGACCGGGAAGCCGTCGAGGCGGGAGAAGCCGCAGACGATGTTCTTGGCGAAGTGCTCGTGGACCTCGAAGAAGTCCTCGTCGTCGACGACGAGGGCGATCACCTCGCGCATGTCGTAGGGCTTGGAGGGATCGTCGGGGACGATCGTTTCCAGCTCCTCGTCTTCCCGCTCGGGGTCGTCGGCGGGGGCGAATCGGGGAGGCGCCTCGAGGTTGTTCAGAGGCAGGAAGCCGAGCAGGTAGCGGACGTCCTCGAGGCAGCTCTCCTCGTCCTCGGCGGCGAAGTGGGCAACGCCCGACTTGCTGTTATGGCTCATCGCCCCGCCCAGCTCCTCGAACTCCACTTCCTCGCCGGTCACCGTCTTGATCACTTCCGGCCCGGTGATGAACATGTGCGAGGTCTCTTTGACCATGAAGATGAAGTCGGTCATCGCCGGCGAGTAGACGGCGCCGCCGGCGCAGGGGCCCATGATCAGGCTGATCTGCGGGATCACGCCCGAGCACTGCACGTTGCGGACGAAGACGTCGCCGTAGGCGCCGAGCGAGACGACCCCCTCCTGGATGCGGGCGCCGCCGGAGTCGTTGATGCCAATCACCGGCGCTCCGACCGCGGCGGCCTGGTCCATCACCTTGCACATCTTCTCCGCCATCACCTCGCCGAGGCTGCCTCCGAACACCGTGAAGTCCTGGGAGAAGACAAAGACGGTGCGCCCTTCGATCGTGCCGTGGCCGGTGACGACCGCGTCGCCCCACGGCCGTTTTTTCTGCATCTCGAAGTCGTAGGTGCGGTGGCGGACGAAGGTGTCGAGCTCCTCGAAGGAGCCGGGATCGAGCAGCTTCTCGATCCGCTCGCGGGCGGTCATCTTGCCCTTCGCGTGCTGCTTCTCGACCGCCTCCTCCGAGGCCGAGTGGACAGCTTCCTCGCGCAGCTCGCGCAGGTAGGCGAGCTTCTCGTCGTGGGTGACCGGATTCCTCTCGCGCATGCGGCGCGAGAGTCTATTTGAGGCTCAGAATTCGGCGCAGATGGCGACAGCTTCGACGGCGAAGGTTTTACCGTCGGTGGCTCTTGCGGCGGCCGTCCAGCCAGTCCGTTTGCCGTCCGCCGCGAGGAAGAGAACCGACTCGGTGATCTGATCCGTCGTCGATTCGCCGGCGATCAGTTTCGCCCCGCCGCCGATCGCCTGCTTGTCGGCCGGGCATTCCGCCGCGACCGACTGAGGCGTGGTCGTGCTGACGGCGCCGCTGGCTTTGCTCACGTAGGTGACGTTCTTGACCAGCTGGGCGAAAAAGGCCGAGGCCAGTTTCGCGCTCGTCACCGCCCCGTCGGCGATCTTGCCGGTCGCCACCGCGTTGGGCGCGATCTTCGAGTTGGTGACGGCGCTGTTGAAGATCTTCGACTCGGTCACCGAGCCGTTTTTCAGCTTGCCCTCGGTGACCACGCCGCCGCCGAGGTCGACCGAGCGCACGCCGCCGTCGGCGAGCTGGGTCGAGCCGACCGCGCCCGGGGCGATCTTGACGCCGGTGACGGCGCCGTTGCGCAGCTTCAACGTGGTCACCGCGCCGCTGCGCAGTTTGAGCGTCGAGACCGCGCCGTTGGCCAGGTTGCGCGTCTTCACCGCTTTGTTGCCCAGCGTCACTTTGGCCGCGTAGGCCGCGCCGCTCAGGGCGACGAAGAGCGCGACGCAGGAGATTGCGTTGGCGAAGGTGAGGTGCTTCCGAAGCTGCTTCAACTCGATCCCTCCTCTGGGGGTTTCAGGCGGTGCTGCTGGCTCTCAGGCGCTGCCAAACGGCTGCTTGCGCGGCTCGGCGAGGTCGTCGAGGATCCGCTCCAGATCGGCCTCGACGAGGCCGCTACCCGGTCCAGCCTGGATCGCAACCCGGGTGCCGAAGCCCTTCTCGGCCATCGTCACCTCGACCCCCTCGATCTCCGCAACCAGGTCCGCCAGTTCGGGCTCGGACTTCATCAGCGTCCGCGACACCTCGATCATTGGAGGCCGCTTCAACCCCCGTGCGGATGCTCCTGCCGCTGAAAGGGAATTTCTAGAAGAAGGCGCCGCCCTTGTATTCGCCGAAGACGTCGCGCATCGCGCCGCAGACCTCGCCGATCGAGGCATCTGCCGCCAGGGCGGCGCGGATCGGGTGCAGCAGGTTGCCCTCGCCGCGGGCGACGGCGCGCAGCTCCTCCAGCTTCGCCTCCACCCCCACCTGGTCGCGGCTCTGCTTGAAGGCCGCGAGGCGCGCCAGCTGGCGCTGCTCTGACTCGGGGTCGACGCGGAGGATGTCGACGTCGTCGACCTGGTCGGTGACGTACTTGTTGACGCCGACGACGATGTCTTGGCCGTTCTTGTAGCGCTCGTGGTAGGAGAGCGCCGACTCCTCGATCTCCTTCTGCATGAAGTCCAGCGCCTCGACCGAGCCGCCGAGCTCTTCGACTTTGTCCATCAGCTCCCAGGCCCGCGCTTCGACCTCGTCGGTCAGCGACTCGACGAAGTAGGAGCCGGCGAAGGGGTCGACCGTGTCGGCGACGCCGGACTCGTGGGCGAGCACCTGCTGGGTGCGCAGGGCGATCCGGGCGGAGCGCTCGGTCGGCAGCGCCAGCGCCTCGTCGAAGCCGTTGGTATGCAGGCTTTGGGTGCCGCCGGCGACGGCGGCGAAGCCCTGCAGGGCGACGCGGATGATGTTGACCTCGGGCTGCTGCGCCTGCAGCGTCACGCCGCCGGTCTGGGTGTGGAAGCGGATCTTCATCGAGTTCGGGTTCTCAGCCCCGAAGCGCTCCTTGACGATCTTCGCCCACATCCGCCGCACGGCGCGGAACTTGGCGACCTCCTGGAAGACGTTGTTGTGGCCGTTGAAGAAGAAGGCGAGGCGGGGGGCGAACTCGTCGATCTTCAGCCCCCGCTCGAGTGCCGCTTCGACGTAGGCGATCGCGTTGGAGAGGGTGAAGGCGACCTCCTGCACGGCCGAGCAGCCCTTCTCGCGGATGTGGTAGCCGGAGATCGAGATCGTGTTCCATTTCGGCACGTTCTCGCGGCAGTACTCGAAGATGTCGGTCGTGAGGCGCATGGTCGGCTCGGGCGGGTAGATGTAGTTGCCGCGCGCCATGTACTCCTTCAGCACGTCGTTCTGGACGGTGCCGCGCAGCTTCTCGGAGGGAACGCCCTGCTCCTCGCCGACCAGCTCGTAGAGCAGCAGCAGGATCGCCGCCGGGGCATTGATCGTCATCGAGGTGGAGACGCCGTCGAGGGGGATCTGGTCGAAGCAGATCCGCATGTCCTCGATCGTGTCGATCGGAACGCCGGTGCGGCCGACCTCACCGTTGCAGAGCGGGTCGTCGGAGTCGCGGCCGAGCTGGGTCGGCAGGTCGAAGGCCATCGAGAGGCCGGTCGAGCCGTGCTCGATCAGGTAGCGGTAGCGCTCGTTGGTGTCTTCGGGGGTGGCGAAGCCGGCGTACTGGCGCATCGTCCAGAGCCGGTCGCGGTACATCCCCTCGTGGATGCCGCGAGTAAAGGGCGGCTCGCCGGGCTCGCCCAGGCGCTCGTCGAGCCCGGGCGCGACGTCGGCCTCGGTATAGAGGCGCTCGATCTCGATTCCCGAGTCGGTGAAGACCCGCTCGTCGTCCGGTCCGACGACCGGCGCGATCGTTGGCCGCTCGTCAGTCGGAGGCACCGGCAAGGCTCTCGACGCCGGCCTGCTCGATCGTTCGCTGCAGGCCCTCGCGCAGCTCGACCTTCGGCTCCCAGCCGAGCAGGTCGCGGGCGCGCGAGATGTCGGGCTGGCGCTGCTGCGGGTCGTCCACCGGCAGCGGCTCGAAGATGATCTCCGAGCGCGACTCGGTCACCTCGATCACGGTCTTCGCCAGCTCGAGCAGGGTGAACTCGTTCGGGTTGCCGACGTTGACCGGCGTGTGCACGTCGGACTCGGCGAGCGCGACGATGCCGCGGATCAGGTCGTCGACGTAACAGAAGCTGCGCGTCTGGCTGCCGTCGCCGAAGACGGTCAGGTGCTGGTCCTTGAGCGCCTGACGCAGGAAGGTCGGGATCGCTCGCCCGTCGTGGGCGCGCATGCGCGGGCCGTAGGTGTTGAATATCCGCACGATCGAAGTGTCGACGCCCTGCTGGCGGTGATACGCCATCGTCATCGCCTCGGCGTAGCGCTTGGCCTCGTCGTAGACGCCCCGCGGACCGATCGGGTTGACGTGTCCCCAGTAGTCCTCGCGCTGGGGGTGAACCTGGGGGTCGCCGTAGACCTCGCTGGTCGAGGCGAGCAGGAAGCGGGCGCGCTTGAACTTGGCCAGGCCGAGCATGTGGTGGGTGCCGTGCGAGCCCACCTTGAGCGTGTGCAGGGGAAGGCGCAGGTAGTCGATCGGGCTGGCGGGCGAGGCGAGGTGGTAGACGAAGTCGACCGGCTCGGCGATCTCGACCCGCTCGATGATGTCGATGTGGCGGAACTCGAAGGCGTCGTCGCGGATCTGCTCGATGTTCTGCAGCGACCCCGTCTCCAGGTTGTCGACGCAGATCACCCGATGCCCCTTGCCGAGCAGGTGCTCGCAGAGATGTGAGCCGAGGAAGCCGGCGCCGCCGGTGATCACGCAGGTGCTCATCGCCGGGCAGCATGCTACAGGCGCCCGCGGGTCGGGCAGGGCTAAACAGCGTGGTTCGCAAATTGCGGGCTCATCGGTCGTCCACCCGTCCAGATGGGGGGAGAAGGGGTGCCGCTCCCTGGCTATACGTGCCGTGCGAGATTCGGACAAGGGAGGCGATCCGATGGAGGCAGGGACGATTACCGCCGGCCGCAAGCGTGCCGCGGTCGAACTCGTCGCGCGCGAGGAGGCGGAGCTGCGCCACACCGCCCGCCGTTACTCGCTCTGCGAGGACGACGCGGAGGACGCCTACCAGCGGGCGTTGGAGATCCTCCTGGTCAAAGCGCCGAGCGAGCGGCCGCGCGACCTGATCCGCTGGACCAAGACCGTGGTCAAGCACGAGGCGCTGGCGATCCGCCGCTACCGCGAGCGGATGCTGAGCGCCGGGCCCGACGAGCGGGGCGACCCGGTCGCGCGCATCGCCGCGCTGGGCGCGGGGCCGGGGGAGCGCACCGAGCGGCAGGAGGACGTCGCCCGCGTGCGCGAGGCGCTGCAGGCACTGAAGCCCGCCGAGCTGCGCTCCCTGACGCTGCTCGCGGCGGGTTGCTCCTACGCCGAGATCGGTCGAATCACCGGGTTCAGCCAGACAAAGATCAACCGCACGCTGGCGGAGGGGCGCGAGCGCCTGCGGGGAATGCTCGTGCGCAGCGAGGACGGCACCCGCTGCATGGAGCTGGTGCCGCTGCTCTCTGCCTACTGCGACGGCGAGGCGAGCGCGGCCGACGCGGCCACGGTGCGGGAGCACCTGCGTGCCTGCGCCGGCTGCCGGGCGAAGATGCGTTCATACCGAGCGGCGCCCGCCGCGGCGGCGGCACTGGCGCCGGCCTTGCCCCTCTCGCGCTCGCTGCTCGAACGGGCGCAGGAAGCGTGGTTCGGGCTGCAGGCTCGCTTGAGCGGTGGTGGTGGGGGCGCCGACGCGGGGATGGCGCAGGTTGCCGCCGCAGGCGGCGCCCGCGGCGCGGGAACGGCGGCCCTGGCC
>JBKPOW010000009.1:0-4593 GCA_046733275.1 Actinomycetota bacterium | reverse complement strand
CCGTGTACTCATCGACCATCGATCGGGCGGGAGCCTAGCCGCCTGTCCCGTCAGAAGAGCTGGTTCTCGCCGGCGAAGATCTCCGAGACCGAGTCGTCGGTGAAGATGCGGCGGATCGAGTCGGCGAAGGTGCCTGCGGTGGAGAGCACGGTGATGTTGTCCGGACCGTCGGGGCGCAGCGGAATCGTGTCGGTGACGACGATCCGCTCGATCGCCGAGTCGGCAAGCCGCTCGTAGGCGGGACCGGAGAAGACACCGTGGGTGGCGCAGGCGATCACCCGGGCGGCGCCCTCGTCGAGCACCGTCTGGGCGGCGGCACAGAGGGTTCCGGCGGTGTCAATCATGTCGTCGACCAGGACCGCGGTCTTGCCCTTCACGTCGCCGACCACGTAGCCGATCTCGGCGACCTGCTGGGCAGGACGCTCCTTCTCCATCACGGCCCAGGTGGAGCCGATCTTGCGGGCGAAGTTGCGCGCCGTCTTCACCCGGCCGGCGTCCGGGGAGACGATCACGAGCTCGTCGTCGAAGGGCTGATCCGCGAACCACTGGGTCAGCATCGGCATCGCGGTCATGTGGTCGACGGGGACGTGGAAGAAGCCCTGCACCTGGCCCGCGTGCAGGTCCATGGTGAGGACGCGGTCGACGCCGACCCCCTCCAGGCACTTGGCGACGATGCGGGCCGTGATCGGCTCGCGCGGAGCCGACTTCTTGTCCTGGCGGGCGTAGCCGTACCAGGGCATGACGGCGATGATGCGGTGGGCGGAGGCGCCCTGGGCGGCGTCGATCATGGTCAGCAGCTCGACCAGGGCGTCGTTGGGCGTCATCCCGCTCTGCTCGTTGGCGCTGGTCGACTGGACGAGGAAGACGTCGGCGCCGCGGATCGACTCCTCGTAGCGGCAGTAGACCTCGCCGTTGGCGAAGGTCTTCAGCGTCACCTGGCCGAGGTCGAGTTCGAGTTTGCGCGCGACTTTGGCTGCGAGCTCGCCGGAGCTGCGCCCGCCGAAGACCATCAGCCGCTTCGAGTAGTCGTGCGGGATCGCGGTCGGCGCCAGCGCGGGGCTCTGCTCGATCGTGCTCACTCCTCCTCCTCCGGCATCTCCGCGGCCTTGCGCTCGGCGTAGCCCTCGATGTTCCTCTGGTCGTTCTCGCTCACCGCAAGCGCCCCCTCGGGGACGTCCTCCTTGATCACCGCACCGGCGCCAGTGTAGGCGGCGTCCCCGACTTGTACCGGCGCGATCAGCATCGTGTCAACGCCGATCCGCACGTCGCGGCCGATCACGGTCCGGTGCTTGCGGAATCCGTCGTAGTTGGCGGTGATCGTGCCGGCGCCCAGATTGCTGCCCGCGCCGATCTCGGCGTCGCCGACGAAGGCGAGGTGCGGGACCTTGGCCCCCTCCCCTATCCGCGAGTTCTTGACCTCGACGAAGGTGCCCGCCTTGGCGCCCTGCTCGAGCCGGGCACCGGGACGGAGGTAGGCGAAGGGGCCGACGCTGCAGCCGTCGAGGACGTCGCACTCGACCAGATAGGAGTGTGGGACGGCGACCCCCTCGCCGAGGCGGGTGTCGATCAGCGTGCTGAGCGGGCCGACGACCGAGCCGGCACCGACCGCGGTGGCGCCGCGCAAGCTGGTGCCGGGCTCGATGCGGGCGTCGGCAGCGATCTCGACGCCGGCGTCGACCCAGGTCGCGCCGGGGTCGACGACCGTGACGCCGGCGAGCATGTGGCGCTCGAGGATGCGGCGGCGCGCCTCCGCCTCGACCGCGGCGAGCTCGGCGCGGTTGTTGACCCCCATCGTCACGGCGAAGTCCTCGGCACGATGGCCGGCGACCGCGTGGCCGGCCTCGCGCAGGGCGGCGAAGACGTCGGTCAGGTAGTACTCGCCCTGGGCGTTGTCGTTGCTGAGCCCGCGCAGCGCGACCGCAAGCGGCTCGGCGTCGAAGGCGTAGGTGCCGGCGTTGACCTCGCGGATCGCCAGCTCCTCGGCGCGGGCGTCGCCGTCCACTTTCGCCTCGACCACGCGCTCGATCTCGCCGCCGGCACCCCGCACGACGCGGCCGTAGGAACCAGGATCGTCGAGCTCGACGGTCATCATCGTCGCCGCCGCGTCCGAGGCGGCGTGGGCGGCGAGGAAGCCGGCGATGACCTCAGCGGAGATCAGGGGATGGTCGCCGGAGAGCACGAGCACCGTCTCGGCCCGCTCGACCAGCGGCAGCGCGGCGCGGATCGCGCCGCCGGTCCCGTCGGGCTCGGGCTGGGTGACGGTCTCGGCGCCCTCGGGGAGCCCGCCGGAGATGTCGATCCCAGGCGAGACGATCGCCGCGACCCGGCCGGCGCCGGCCTCGCGCGCGGCGAGGATCGGCCAGGCGACGAGGGGCCGGCCGCAGACGGGATGCAGCATCTTCGGCAGCGAGGAGCGCATCCGGGTGCCCTCGCCCGCCGCCATGACCAAGACCAGGGGCGAACTCACTCCCAGAGCCTAATAGCGGCGCGCTGGAGCCGTCGCCGAGCTAGGCGCGCGAAAGGTCTCGCCCGACCAGGGCGACCGAGACGAGGGTCCAGCCGGCGAAGATCAGGTCGATGCCGACGAGGAGACCGATCGCCCAGTCGGCGCTACTGGGGAACTCGGCGAGGATGAGAATGCCGATCAGTAGACCGGCGATGCCGCTGAGGCCGATCAGTCCGGCGCCCTGGCGGCCGCGGGCGGCGAAGGCCACGGCGGTGCGGGTGATGCCCATGAAGAGGAAGTAGAGGCCGAGGACGAGGGTCAGGGTGAGCGTGCCGCTGTCCGGTTCGACGATCAGGTAGATGCCGACGAGAACGGTGAGGAAGGCCCAGACCAGGCGCAGCACGACCGAGCCGATCGTGTGGGCGGTGAAGGCGCCGGCGACGAGGAACGCGCCGGCGACGATCAGGATCCAGCCGATGAAGATCGCCGTCGCGACCGAGGCCACCGCGGGCACGACGATCGCCACGCAGCCGACCGCGATCGCCAGCACGCCGACCGCCATCAACGCCTTCCAGGTCCGCCGCAGCCTTTCGCGCACCTCGGGGTCCAGCGCCACTCCTCCCATCTCCATACGAGCGACCCTAGCCCGCTACCCGGACGCGATCCAGTTCGCGGTTGGCGCTACGCTCGGAACGTCGATCCGGGGTGGTGTAGCTGGTTAGCACGTCTGGTTTTGGTCCAGGAAGCGAGGGTTCAAGTCCTTCCCCCGGAGCTCGCGCTGCCGTGCGCTAGCTGACCGGCTCGCGCTCGGGCGGCAGGGTGCCGCCGCGCTCGGTGCCGGCGATCAGTTCGTCGGGGGACTTCTGCTCGGGGATGAAGCCGGACTTCATGCCGAAGTAGACGGCCTGGGGGTGGTGGGCGACGATCGCCACCGTCGACTGCTCGGGCATCACCGCGTAGCCATCGGAGAGGGTCATGCCGATCTGCTCGAGGTCGAGCAGGCGCCAGACCTTCTCGTGCTCGGACTGGTCCGGGCAGGCGGGGTAGCCCCAGGAGTAGCGGCGGCCCTGGTCGAGGTCGATGCCGAGCTGGCGGCGCACGTCGGAGTGCAGCCACTCGGCCAGGCCCTCGGCCGCCTGCACGCCGAGGCCGTGGACGAAGAGCTGCTCGGCGAACTCGCCTTCGCGCTCCAGCTGCTCGATCAGCTCGGTCACCTCGGGGCCGACGGTGACGCCCTGCAGGGCGACCACGTCGCGTTCGCCGCTGTCGAGCGGGCGGAAGAAGTCGGCCAGGCAGATTCGGTCGTGCTTGGGCTGGCGCGGGAAGACGAGGCGCTCCAGCTCGCGCTCGGGATCCTCGGGATCGAAGACGATCAGCTCGTTGCCCGCGGCGTTGCAGGGGAAGTAGCCGAGCCGCGCCCGCGGCTGGAGGTAGTCCTGCTCGCGCCACATCCGCTCCAGCCGCGGCGCGAAACCCTCCTCCTCCCCGTTGCCCTCGACCAGCTCGCGCCAGGCCTCGCCCTTGACGCCTTTGCCGCCCCAGTGCAGCTTGAAGAGCACGTGGCGGTCGAGGTAGGGGAAGACCTCGTCGAGGTCGATGTCGACCTCGCGCACGCCACCGAAGGGCGGCTCGGGGATCGGGTTGTCGGTGCGCGTCTTGGAGCGCACGCTCGCGTCGGTGGTCGGCGGCGCGTCGTCGACGACGACCGGCTTCTCGCGCAGCTGCTTGGCCTCGGCGCGGATCCGCTCGATCAGCGCCTCGTGCGCCTCCTCGTCGACCAGGGCGTCCATCGTGTCGAGCCCCTGGAAGGCGTCCTTGCAGTAGAAGACCCCGGGCTCGTAGACGTCGTCGGACTCCTTGCCGTGCGGGTAGAGCGTGCGGCGGCCGAAGTCGCGGTTGATCGCGGCTCCTCCGATCAGCACCGGGAACTCGAGCCCGCGCTGGTGCAGCTCCTGCACGCAGATCGGCATCTGCTTCGAGGTCGAGACGAGCAGCGCCGAGAGGCCGATCGCGTCGGCCTCGTTCTCGACCGCGGCCTCGATGATCGTCTCGACCGGGACCTGCTTGCCGAGGTCGACCACGGTGTAGCCGTTGTTGGTGAGGATCGTGTTGACCAGCGACTTGCCGATGTCGTGCACGTCGCCGAA
>JBKPOW010000008.1:0-5886 GCA_046733275.1 Actinomycetota bacterium | reverse complement strand
GCCTACCACCGCGACCGCCTCGCCGAGCTCCGGTCGCAGGCCGCGGGCCTCGACCCGGCAGCTCCCCGCCGCGCCGCCGAGCAGATTCAGGACACCCGCCGCCGCCTGGACCTCAACGTCTCCGAGGAGCTCGCGTTAGAGGCGCTCTCGTTCCGCCTCGCCGCCGTTCTCGGCTGACTCGGCGCCGCCAGCCTGCCGGCGGGCTTTCTCCAGCGCCCGCTCCTGGGCCAGTCGCGTGATCTGCGCCGCCTGACGGGACATGATCACGCTGAAGTTGAGCGCCAGGCCGAGCAGCAGCAGGAGGATGATCGAGAAGAGGGCGACGTTGGTGTCGCGCACGCCCATCAGGTCGGCGACGCCGGTCAGCAGTCCCGGGAAGATCGCGCCGGCGAGCATGCCGAGGCCGGCGACGAACCAGACGACGCTGAAACGCTCCTGCAGGCGGTCGCGGCGGATCAGCTCGAGGATCATCAGCATGAAGGCGACCGCGATCACCGCCGCGAGTATCCGCGTCTGCGAGGTGAGGTGGACGGTCGGCTCTTCGGCCGCCGCCGCCAACAGGACCCTCATCGCTCGGCCCTCGCCTTGCCCAGCGGCCCCGGCTCGGCCCCGGCTTCGCCCTGACGCGGCCGGAACTGGCCGACCAGCAGCACGATCATCCCCTTGAAGATGAAGAAGGCGGAGCGCAGCGGCGTCAGGAAGGAGGAGCCGCCGGCCCGCTCCAGCATCCGCACCGGCACCTCCTCGACCCGCAGCCCCTGGCGCACCGCCAGCTGCAGCGACTCGATCTCGGCGAAGTCGGGCGAGTAGTTCTCGCTGAACAGCCTCATCACGCGCCGGTTGGCCGCCCGCATGCCGCTGGTCGTGTCGGTGAAGCGCTGCCGCGTCGCCAGAGTGAGGAAGAAGCGGAAGACGCTGGTGCCGATCCGGCGCGAGATCGTCGGCCGGTAGTCCTCGCCGGCGATCTCGCCGGCGCCCTCGCCCGGTTCGCGGTAGCGCGAGCCGATCACGAGGTCGGCGCGATCGGCGCGCACCTCCTCCAGCAGCCGCGCCACCTCGGCCGGCGGGTGCTGCCCGTCGGCGTCGAGATGGGCGCAGAAGTCGTAGCCCTCGCGCAGCGCGTAGAGGTAGCCCGTCTGCAGCGCCGCGCCGAGTCCCTGGTTAAAGGGCAGCGAGGCGACGGTGGCTCCCGCCGCCGTCGCGCGGGCGGCGGTCTCGTCGACGGAGCCGTCGTCGACGACGAGCACGTCGACCTCGGGCAGGCGCTCGCGAACGCCGAGGATAACCGTCGTCACCGAGTCGGCCTCGTTCCAGGCCGGGATGAAGACCAGGGTCCTCACCCGCGGGATTCTCCCACGCGGCCCCGGCGTCGCCGCGGCCCCGAGCCGGGGCGTTTGTGTTAGTAAACGTTCATGAGCGGCTCGGGGACAGCGGCGCGGCTCGAGGGCGCCCGGTGAAACGCATCGGCCTCAGGCTCTGGCTGGTCGGCGCCTTTGCTGCCGTCACCCTGCTCACCGCCGGCGTCGTCTACCTCTTCGGCGACCGGCCGCGCGCCGTGCTCGGCGCGATCGCGCTCGGCACCCTGGCCGGCTTCCTCATCGCCCTCGGCACCTCGCACCGGGTGACCCGCATCTCGCGCGCGGCGGGCGAGCTCGCCGCCGGCGACTTCGACGTGCCACTCGACGCCGGCGGCCGCGACGAGATCGGCGACCTCGCCCGCTCCCTCGACTCGATGCGCGCCTCGCTCAAGGAGAGCGTCGGCGTCCTCACCGCCGACCGCGACAAGCTGCAGGCGATCTTCGACGGCCTCACCGACGCCGTGATCGTCGTCGACGACGACGGCACCGTGCGCTTCTCCAACCGCGCCGCGAGCAAGCTGCTCGACCCGCTCGGCCACCCGCCCGACTCGATCCAGCCGCACCTCAAGCGCGCCGCCGACCTCGGCTTCGCCGCCCACCCGGCGCTGCGCATCGGCGACCGCGCCTACGCGATGTCCGCCCGCTCGCTGCCGAAAGAGCGCGCCGTCCTCGTCGTCGCGCGCGACCGCACCGACGAGATGCGCCGCGAGCTGGCCGAAGCCGACTTCATCTCCAACGCCGCCCACGAGCTGCGCAACCCGCTGGCCGGCATCTCCAGTGCGATCGAGGTCCTGCAGGAGGGCGCCAAGGACGACCCGAAAGCGCTCGACCACTTCCTCGGCCGCCTCGCCGAGGACACCGAGCGGATGAACCGCCTCACCCGTTCGCTGCTGACCCTCGCCCGGGTCGAGTCGCTCGGCACGGAGGAGAGCGAGGACGTCGACGTCGCCGCCGCGATCCGCGACACGGTCGAGTCGGTCGAGGCGCCGCGCCACATCGAGCTCAGCACCGAGGTCGCGCCGGACCTCTACGCCAAGGGGGACCCGACCCTGCTGCGCCAGGTGATGATCGGCCTGCTCACTAACGCCTTCAAGCACACGCCGCTGCCCGGGCGCGTTACCGTTCGCGGCCGCCGCGACGGCGAGAAAGAGGTGGTTCTGGAGGTGATCGATACCGGACCGGGGATCCCCGAGGCGGAGATAGAGCGCGTGTTCGAGCGCTTCTACCGCCGCGATGAGTCGCGCAATCAGGAGGGCTTCGGCCTCGGCCTGGCGATCGCCCGCCGCATGGTCAGCGTGATGGGCGGCGAGATCGGCGCCCACTCGGTCGAGGGGCAGGGCAGCACCTTCTGGGTCCGCCTCCCCGCCGCCCAACCGACCCCGACCCCGGTCGCATGATCCCCACAATGACCTTCCGCTGTTCCTTTGCCCGGTTATGTGTCGATAAGGCACAGCGGAGCGGTGTCGCATGAGCAGCGGACGCATCCTGATCGCCGACGACGAGCCCTCGGTGCGCGACTCGGTCGGTTACGCGCTCACCCAGGAGGGCTTCGAGGTGAGCGCCGCCGCCGACGGCGAGGAGGCGGCGAGGATGGTCGGCGACGGCATCCCCTACGACCTGATCATCCTCGACATCATGATGCCGGGCCAGAGCGGGCTCGACATCTGCCGCGAAGTGCGCGCGCGCAGCGCCGTGCCGATCATCCTCCTCACCGCCAAGGACGCCGAGGTCGACAAGGTCGTCGGCCTCGAAGTCGGCGCCGACGACTACGTCACCAAGCCTTTCTCCGTGCGCGAGCTGATCGGCCGCGTGCGCGCCCAGCTGCGCCGCCGCGAGCTCGACCGCGCGCCGCTCTCCCAGGCGGTCAAGGTCGAAAGCGGCCCGGTCGCGATCGACCTCGTCCGCCACATCGCCACCGTGCGCGGCGAGCCGGTCAACCTGACCCGCTCCGAGTTCCAGCTCCTCCGCCTCCTCGTCGGCCGCGCCGGCGAGGTCTTTCCCCGCCGCCAGATCATGGAGGAGCTCTGGCAAACCGAGTTCGACGGCGACGAGCGCGCCTGCGACGTCCACATCTCCAACCTCCGCCAGAAGGTCGAGCGCGACCCCCAGAACCCCGAGCTCGTCCTCACCGTGCGCGGCGTCGGCTACAAGTTCGAAGCCGCCGGCGCCTGAGCGGCACGCTCCTCGACCGTCTTAAGTACCGGTTATTGTCACTTTCAAGCTCTTAAACAGGAGAACTTGCACTGAGGACGGACGATGGCGGACGCTAAACAGCCCTTCTTGGACGAGCCGGAGGTCTTTCGCCCGACCAACACTGCCGCCGCCAGCCGCGCCCAGCGCCGCGGCGAGCTGCGCCGCCTCGCCCGAGGTCTCTACACGTGGAACCTCGACGAGCCGCCCGAGCGGTTGCTGCGTCGCCGCTGGATGGACGTGGCGGCGCTCTACTTCCCTGGTGCGGTTCTGGTCGACCGCTCTGCCGTGGAAGCACGCCCCGCAGCTGACGGCTCGGTGTTTCTCGACTCAGGACCCGAGCGGGCGCACCCCACGGCCGTCCGCCTGCCGGGTCTCGACATCAAACCTCGTGCCGGCCCCGGCGCCGTGCCAGGCGACATGCAATTCGGGCTGCTTCACCGCAGCGGTGAGGCGCGCACGGCGCTCGACAACATGCGCCCCTCGCGTGCCCGTTCTGGCGTCGCCAGAACGCTGACCACCGCGGAACTCGAGGAGTGGCTCGAGCGGATCGCCCGCAACCGAGGCGAGGACGACCTCCTTCGGATCAGGGCCGAAGCCCGCGAGCTCGCGCCGGCGCTTGGCGTGGAGGACGAGCAGCACCGCCTCGACGAGCTGATCTCGGCCCTGCTCGGCACCGGCGACTCCCACCTCGTCACCGAGACGGCGCGGGCCAGGGGGAAGCGCCAACCCTTCGACGCAAACCGCGTCACCCTCTTCGGGACCCTGCACGGAGCTCTGGCGGGCCTTGTCCCCGCGCTGCGGCCTGAGCCCCCCGACCCGCAGCGCGTCTTCGCCTTCTTCGAGGCCTACTTCTCCAATTTCATCGAGGGCACTGAATTCGAGGTCGAGGAGGCGGAGGAGATCGTCTTCGAGGGGATCGTCCCCGAGGAGCGTCCGGAAGATGCCCACGACATCCTCGGCACCTTCCGCGTCGTCACCGATCCCGAGCTGCGCGCGCGTGTGCCGGCCGATGCCGGCGACTTAGCCGAGCTGCTGCGGCTGCTCAACCGCAACATCCTCGAGGGGCGTCCCGACATGGCGCCTGGCGAGTGGAAGCAGCGACCGAATCGCGCTGGAGGGACGAGCTTCGTCGCTCCCGACCTCGTCCTCGGCACCCTGGAGGAGGCCTGGCGCTTCTATGAGACGCTATCCGCCGGCGTGCCTCGCGCCCTCTTCGCCATGTTCGCGGTTAGCGAGATCCACCCCTTCGCCGACGGCAACGGCCGCGTCTCCCGCGCGCTACTCAACGCCGAGCTGAGCGCGGCAGAACAGTGTCGGATCCCGATCCCCCTCTGCTATCGGGCCGACTACCTGGGAGCCCTACGCGCGATGAGCCGCCAGGGCAATCCCGAACCGCTGCTGCGGATGGCGGATAGAGCACAGCGATGGGCCTCCCTCGTCGACTGGTCGACCAGGGACCGCGCCATGCCCCAGCTGAACAGATCAAACGCATTGGTTGCCCCCGACGAGGCCGAGGAACGCGGTCTGACCCTCCGCGACCCCGCCTGACTCGCTTGGCCGCAGACGATCGCGGCTAGCCGAGTGGTTTGAGCTCGTCGGTGCGGGCTAATTGCTCGGCTTCGCCCGGCTGCGGCGAGAAGACCTCTACCTGGATGTCGGGCTGGTCGTCGAAGACGACGTAGACGTTGTTGCCCGCCGCGGGGACGAGCAGGTCGTAGCCCTGGCCGTGCTCGAGATTCCCTTCGCCGCTCGCCGCCGAGCGCTTCAGGCCGGCCTCGGCATCGGGGAAGGGGTAGGTGGCGACCGAGATGAAGTCGGCCCGCTTGTCGCCCGCCTCGGCGTCGCCGGTCAGGTAGCGGATGTAGGTGCGGCCGTCTTCGGTCGTGGTCAGCTCGTAGCTCTCGGTGCCCTCGCGCGGGCCGACCCAGTAGGCCGGGCCGCCGAGCCCGCTCGCTTCGGCGAGCAGCTCCGCCTCGGAGAGGGCGACCACCTCGCCTTCGCCTTCGCCGGAGGACTCGTCACCCGAGTCGCCGCCGAGCAGGACGATCGCCAGGACCACGACGCCCGCCGCGACCAACCCGGCCAGCACCCACATGCGCACCTTGTTCACGTCGATGCCGTCGGGGGCTTGCCCCCTGGGGGCCGGTTCGCTGCGATCGTCCACCTTTTCTCCCTGCTCTGCCGCCATTTCGCGGGCGCCAGTCTAGCCGCCGTGCCCGAGCCCCGTGAAAGAATCGCGCCGCCATGGACCTCCTGCTCTGCTGGCTGATCGCGCCGGCCGGCCTGTTGCTGGTCACGGTCGGGCTCTCGCTGCTGGTCGAGCGGGCGACTGGCC
>JBKPOW010000007.1:0-1563 GCA_046733275.1 Actinomycetota bacterium | reverse complement strand
ACCTCGGCGGTGGTCGGCGCGCCGGCGTCGGCGAGGATCAGCGCCTCCTCCAACCGCTCCCAGGTCTCCTCGTCGATGCGGTCGAAGAGACTGGCCGAGATCTCCTCGGCCAGGGCCTGACGGCTTTTCGAGAGGCTCTCGCGCAGGCGGCTGAAGACGCCCCGCCGGCCCTCCTCGCTCTCGGGCTCCGCTGCGGCGGGCGCCGCCTCGCGCTCGCCGAGATCGAAGATTTCCTGCCAAGAGGTCGCCATCGCTCAGTCCACTCCCCGCCCGAAGGCTACGCGGCGGCCGCGGAATCGCCGCGAGAGGGCGCGACCGCGGGTCGCTCGCCGAGCATCCTGGCCTGCTCTCCCGCCTCCGGCGAAGCGACTCGATCCTCGTCCCTCGGAGACACCCCGGCGAAGGGCGGCGGCGCCTCTGCCTCGCCGTCCCCCTCGCCCTCCTCGATTTCGCGCGGCAGGCGGCGGGAGACGACCTTAGTCACCCCGTCGCCGCCCATGGTGACGCCGTATAGCACGTCGGCCGCGTCCATCGTCCGTTTCTGGTGGGTGACGATGACGAACTGGGCGCGGTCGGAGAAGCGCCGGATCAGCTGCAAGAAACGGTCGATGTTGGCGTCGTCGAGGGCGGCCTCGACCTCGTCGAGGATGTAGAAGGGGCAGGGGCGGGCGAGAAAGACGGCGAAGACGAAGGCCAGCGCTACCAGCGACTTCTCGCCGCCGGAGAGCAGCGAGAGCTTGCGGGTCGACTTGCCCGCCGGGGTGACCTCGATCTCCACCCCAAGGACCTCGCGCTCCTCTTCGGACTCCTCCTCACCCTCGCTCCCCTCCGCGTCCTCCGTCTCCGGCTGCTCCTCGGCGTCGCGCACGGGATGCAGGCTGACCCGCCGCAGGCGACCGCGGCCGCCGGGGAAGAGGTGCTCGACCATCTCCTCGAAGTTCTTCGCCGTCGCCTCGAAGGTCTGCTCGAAGGCCCGCTCGATCTCGCGGTCGATGTCGCGGATCAAGGCCTCTAACTCGTGCATCCCCCGCTCGGTGTCCTCGCGCTGGGTCTGGAGCGACTCGACGTGCTCGCGCGCCTCCTCGTATTCCTGCTCAGCGAGCGGGTTGACCGGGCCGATCTGGGCGCGGCGGCGCTCCAGCCGCTGCAAGCGGCGGTCGATCTCGGCGCGCTCCTCCTCGCCAAGAGCCTCCTCCGCCGGCTCGACCTCCTCGCCCAGCCGCTCGGCGATCGAGGCCAGCTCCTTAGCCGCCTCGGCCTGCCGGTCGCCGAGGTGCGCCGCTTCGACCTGGGCCTCGGTGAAGGCGTCGGAGGCCGCCTTCATCTCGACCTGCAGCTCGGACTCCTGGCGCGAGCACTCGCGCATCTCCTCGGCGATCGCGTCGCCGTCGTCCTGCTCGCCGACCACCTTCGCTTCGATCCGCTCGACCCGGGCGCGGATCGCAGCTTCCGCAGCGGCCGCGGCGGTGGCGGCGGCGCGAACATCGTCGAACAGCGCCTCGCCCGCGGCGACGCGCTCGCGCAGCGCCTCGCGATGGCGCTCGCCGAGCAGTCCCTCGGCAC
>JBKPOW010000006.1:0-2436 GCA_046733275.1 Actinomycetota bacterium | reverse complement strand
GCATCTTGGCGATCAGCCGGACCGCCGCCATGTAGCGCTCTTCCGGGTCTTCGATCAGCTTCGCGTCCGGGTAGAAGGTCGAGAGCGCGCCGACGCCGGCGAGCAGCATCCCCATCGGGTGGGCGTCGTAGCGGAAGCCTTTGAAGAACTCCTTCAGGTCCTCGTGGACGAAGGTGTGGTGGGTGATGTCGAAGATCCAGCGGTCGAGCTGCGGCCCGGTCGGCAGCTCGCCGAAGATCAGCAGGTAGGCGACCTCGAGGAAGGTCGAGCGCTCGCAGAGCTGCTCGATCGAGTAGCCACGATGTTCGAGGATGCCGGCCTCGCCGTCGATGAAGGTGATCGCCGAGCGGCAGGAGGCGGTGTTGGTGAAGGCCGGGTCGTAGGCGAGCATGCCGAATTCGTCCTCGTCGACCTTGATCTGGCGCAGGTCCATGGCGCGGACCGTGCCGTCGACGATCGGCAGCTCGTAGGTCTTGCCGGTGCGGTTGTCGGTGACGGTCAGGGAGTCGGCGCCCATAGCGGCGCGCATTTTCGCAGCTCGGAGGCTTCGGCTGGTTAACGAACCGGCAAGGGCTCGAACTGGGTCATCTCGTGCAGCGAGGCGAAGCGCTCGTCGATCTCCTCGCGACTCAGCCGCGCCACCCTCTCGGTGCCGAACTCCTCGACGTTGAAGGAAGCGAGAACGGTGCCGTAGCCCATCGCCCGCCGCAGGGTCGCTTCGTCGAGCTCGCCCTCGTGGCCGTCGAGATAGCCGAGGAAGCCGCCGGCGAAGCTGTCGCCGGCGCCGGTCGGGTCGCGCACGTCCTCGAGCGGGAAGCCGGGCAGGGCGAAGAAGCGCTCGGCGGTGAAGAGGGCCGCGCCGTACTCGCCCTGCTTGGCGACGATGGCGCGCGGACCGTGCTCCATCACCGCGCGGGCGGCGCGGGCGAGGTTGGCCTCGCCGGTCAGCTGGCGGATCTCGGCGTCATTGACGATCAGGCAGTCGACCTCGGCGATCGCCGCCAGCAGCGAGTCCTTCGCCGTGTCGATCCAGAGGTTCATCGAGTCGAGGGCGGTGAAGCCGGCGGCGCCGCACTGGGCGCGCACCTGGCGCTGCAGCTCGGGCTGGATGTTGGCGAGGAAGAGCGTGTCGGCCGCTTTCGCCTCGGCCGAGAGCTTCGGCTCGAACTCGCCGAAGACGCCGAGCTGGGTGTCCTCGGTGTGGGCGACGTTGAGGTCGAACTCGTAGCGGCCGCGCCAGAAGAAGGAGTTGCCCCCAGGCACCCGCTCGATGTCGCCGGTCTGCACTCCGCGCTGCTCGAGCACGGCGAACTCGGCCTCGCCGAAGTCGTCGCCGACGGGGCCGACCGGGCGCACCTCGGTGAAGAAGCTGGCGGCGAGGGAGAAGTGGACGGCGGCGCCGCCGAGCATGCGGTCGCGCTCCCCAAAGGGGGTCTTGACCGCGTCGAAGGCGATCGATCCGACGACCGTGAGGCTCATGAGGCCGGGAAGGCTACCCAGATAGGCTCCGCCGATGCGCGCCATCCAGATCGAGGAGTTCGGCGGACCGGAGGTGCTGAAGCTGGTCGACCTGCCGACGCCCGAGGCGGGCGACGGGCAGGTGCTGATCCGCGTGGCCCGGTCCGGCATGAACTACGCCGACACCCACCAGCGCACGAACGACTACCTGGCCCGCTACGAGCTGCCGCTGGTGCCCGGCGGCGAGGTGGCCGGTGTGCGGGAGGACACCGGACAGCGAGTCGTCGCCCTCTGCGGGCTGGGCGGGTACGCCGAGTACGCGGTGGCCGAGGAATCGCTGACGTTCCCGATCCCCGACGGCGTCACCGACGAGGCGGCGCTGGCGCTCATCGTCCAGGGCCTGACCGCCTGGCACCTGTACCGCACGAGCGGGCGGGTGGCCGAGGGCGAGTCCGTGGTCATCCACGCCGCGGCCGGCGGCGTCGGCTCCCTGGCGGTGCAGCTGGGCCGCCCCATGGGGGCGGGACGCGTGATCGCCACCGCCTCGACCGAGGACAAGCGGGAGCTGGCGCTCGAGCTGGGCGCCGACGTGGCGATCGACGCCGACCCCGAGGGCATGAAGGAGCGCCTGATCGAGGCCAACGACGGCGCCAAGGTCGACGTCGTGTTCGAGATGGCGGGCGGCGAGGTCTTCGACCAGTCGCTGGCCGCGCTCGCGCCCTTCGGGCGGCTGGTCACCTACGGCATCGCCTCGCGCCAGGCCAACCAAATCTCGTCGGGCTCGCTGATGGGCCGCTCGCGCGCCGTCGTCGGATTCTGGCTCATGCACGCGATCGGGCGGCCGGAGATGCTCGACGAGCCGCTGGCCGATCTGTTCGGCCGGGTGGAGCGCGGAGAGCTGCGCGCGCACATGGGCGGCACGTACCCGCTCAGCGAAGCGGCGAAGGCCCAGGTGGACATCGCGGAGCGCCGTACGAC
>JBKPOW010000005.1:0-8898 GCA_046733275.1 Actinomycetota bacterium | reverse complement strand
GTGCGCCGCCGCGCCGCGGGCGAGGCCGCCAGGCAGCGCCGCGAGCAGGTCGCCGCCAAGCGGCCGCGCCGCGGCCTGCGCACGGCGGGTAAGGTCCTGGCCGCGGTCGCCGTCCTCGCCGCGATCGCCTTTGGCGCCTGGTACGCCAACCGCCAGGTCTGGTTCCTCGGCACCGACGAGAGCGGTCGCGCCGCCCTCTACCGCGGACTTCCCTACGAGCTGCCGTTCGGCCTCGAGCTCTACGAGGAGCGCTACGCCGCCCCGGTGCAGACCGCCGCCCTCTCGAGCGTGCGCCGCGAGGCCGTCGCGGACCACGAGGTGCGCTCGCGTGAGGACGCCGTCTCGCTGATCGAAGACATCGAACGCAGCCAGGGAGTGCCTTGACGAGCGCCAGGAACCGGGAGCTCTTCGCCCTTGTCCCGGTTGCGCTCCTGCTCAGCGCCGGCTTCGCCGCGGTCTTCGCCCAGGAGGAGGCGCGGCTCGGCAACCTCAGCCTGATCTACGGCGCCTACTTCCTCGCCGTCTGCCTCGCCACCCACCTCTTCCTGCGGCTGCGCCTGCCCGACGCCGACCCCTATCTCTTCCCCCTGGTCGCGCTGCTGACCGCCTTCGGCCTGGTGATGATCTACCGCATCGACGAGGAGTTGGCCCGCGACCAGGCCAACTGGTTCGTCCTCGGCCTCGTCCTCTTCGCCCTGACGATCCACTTCCTGCGCGACTACGACGTGCTCGAGCGCTACCGCTACACGATCGCCGGCGCCGGCCTGCTGCTGCTGCTGGCGCCGCGCCTGCCGGGGATCGGCCAGCAGGTCAACGGCGCCTACCTCGGCGTCAAGCTGGGGCCGCTCGCCTTCCAGCCGGCCGAGTTCTCGAAGATCTGCATCGTCGTCTTCCTCGCCAGCTACCTGCGCGAGCACCGCGAGGTGCTGATCGTCGGCGCGCGGCGGGTGCTCGGCGTCACCCTGCCGCCGCTCAAGCACCTCGGCCCCCTGCTGGTCGTCTGGGGGGCGTCGATGTTCATGCTCGTCTTCATCCGCGACCTGGGCAGCTCGCTGATGTTCTTCGCTGCCTTCCTCGCCCTGCTCTACGTCGCCACCGGGCGCTTCTCCTTCGTCGTCATCGGCATGGGGCTGTTCCTCGTCGGCGCCTGGTTCTTCGCCTCGACCGTGCCCCACGTCCACGACCGCGTGGAGATCTGGCTCGACCCCTACCAGGACCCGAGCGACACCGGCTACCAAATCCTCCAATCGATCTTCGCCCAGGCCGATGGAGGCCTGTTCGGGGTGGGCTTCGGCCAGGCGCTGATCACGATCCCCGGGACCAACGACGCGCTCCTCCCGGCGGCGCAGACCGACACGATCTACTCCTTGATCGTCAACGAGGTCGGGCTCTTCGGCGCCTGCGGGGTCGTCCTCATCTACCTGCTGATCGCAGCCCGCGGCTTCAAGATCGCCCTGCTCGCCGACGACGGCTTCTCCAAGCTGCTGGCGACCGGGCTGACCGCGGTCTTCTCGATCCAGGCCTTCGTCATCATCGGCGGCGTCACCCGGGTTATCCCACTGACCGGCGTCACCCTGCCCTTCATCAGCTATGGCGGCAGCTCGATCGTCGCCAACTTCGTCCTCCTCGCGCTGCTCTTGCTGATCTCCGACCGCGCGCGCCGCGAGGCGAAGGCGCCCCGCGGTGCCTTCGCCCTAGAGGGGAGCTGAGGGCGTGAACCGGCAGATCGTCAAGCTCTTCGCCTTCATCGCCGTGCTCTTCTGCGTGCTGATCGCCTTCACCTCGTGGTGGTCGGTCTTTGACGCGGAGGCGCTGAAGGACAAGCAGGCCAACAAGCGCCCCCTGCTCGAGCAGCAGCAGATCGAGCGTGGCCGCATCCTCGCCGCCGACGGCACCGTCCTGGCCCGCTCGGTCGCCAAGGGCAGCGGCGACGCGCTCCGCTACGTGCGCCGCTATCCGGAAGGCGCGCTCTACGGCCACCCGATCGGCTACAGCTTCGTCCGCCAGGGCGACAGCGAGTTCGAGAAGTTCCACAACGACGAGCTGGTCGGCGAGGGCTCCGAGTTCGCCTCCCTCCTCGACGAGCTGCGCGGCGAGACCCAGGAGGGCAACGACGTCGTCACCAACATCGACCCGGAAGCCCAGCGGGTGGCGCTGGCCGGGCTCGAAGCGGCCGGCTTCGGCGCCGTGGTGGCGATCGAGCCGGCGAGCGGGCGGGTGAAGGTGATGGCCTCGAACCCCCCCTACGATTCCAACCGGGTGCCCTTCGAGCTCAAGGAGCTGAACGAAAACACCCTGGAAGCGCCGCTGCTCAACCGCGCCACTCAGGGTCAATACCCGCCGGGCTCGACCTTCAAGGTGGTGACCGCCGCCGCCGGGCTCGACTCGGGCGCGATCACGCCGGAAACGACGATCGACGCCCCCGGCACGATCGAGGTGCAGGGGCAGCCGCTCTCCAACGACTTCAACCAGGACTTCGGGCCGATCGCGCTCGACACCGCGCTGACCAACTCGGTCAACACCTGGTTCGCGCAGCTCGGCGAGCAGCTCGGCGCCGAGACGATGTTCGAGTACATGGACGCCTTCGGCTTCGGCTCGACTCCGGCGATCGACCTGCCGGACGACCAGGTCTACGCCAGCGGGGTCTTCGACGGCGGCGACCTGCTCGGCCGCAACGACCCGGTCGACATCGCCCGCGTCGCCTTCGGCCAGGAGCGGCTGGCGGTGACGCCGCTGCAGATGGCCGAGGTGGCGGCGGCGGTCGCCAACGGCGGCCGGCTGATGAAGCCGCAGATCTGGAGCCGCGTCGTCGATCCCGACGGCCGCGTGGTCGAGCGCCTCGATCCCGCCCAGTACAGCCAGCCGATCGACGAGCAGACGGCCGAAGAGCTGACCACCGCGATGGAAGGCGTGGTCAACGAAGGTACCGGCACCAACGCGGCGATCTCCGGCGTTCCGGTCGCCGGCAAGACCGGCACGGCGGAAACGCCGTTCAACGAGAGCTGCGGTGGCGGCAGCGAAGAGAACCAGGCGTGGTTCATCGGCTTCGCGCCGGCCGACGACCCGCAGATCGCGATCGCGGCGACGGTCGAGTGCACCCTGGCCTTTGGCGGTGACATCGCCGCGCCGATCTTCCGCGAAGTGGCGGAAACGATCCTGGCGGGCGAATGAGATACAAACGCCCGCCGATGGGTGCACGACGTGGCTGAGGTCGGCGAGGGGAGTGTCATCGACGGGCGTTACCGGCTCCTGCGCCGGCTTGGCTCGGGCGGCATGGCTGACGTCTGGCTCGCCGAGGACTCTCACCTGCAGCGCCAGATCGCACTGAAGCTCCTCCATCCCCGCTTTGCCCAGGACCGCGAATTCGTCGAGCGCTTTCGCCGCGAGGCCGAGGCGGCGGCGGGCCTCTCGCACCCCAACATCGTCGCCGTCTACGACCGGGGCGAGGTCGAAGGCACCTACTACATCGCGATGCAGCTGCTCGAGGGTCGTTCGCTGAAGGCGCTGATCGACCAGGGGCTGACGCCCGAGCAAGCGGTGCCCCTTGTGCGGCAGGTGCTCGAGGCCGCCGGCTTCGCCCACCGCCACGGCGTCGTCCACCGTGACCTCAAGCCGCAGAACGTCATAGTCGACGACGAGGGGAAGGCGACTGTGACCGATTTCGGCATCGCCCGCGCCGGCGCCTCGGAGATCACCCAGGTCGGCTCGGTGATGGGGACGCCGCACTACCTCTCGCCCGAGCAGGCGCAGGGTCAGGCGGTGACCGCGGTCTCCGACCTCTACTCGGTCGGCGTGATCCTCTACGAGGCGCTGACCGGGCGGGTCCCGTTCGAGGCCGACTCGGCGGTGGCGATCGCGATGAAGCAGGTCTCGCACGCGCCGCAGCGCCCCAGCTCGATCAACCCGGCGATCTCACCCGCACTCGACGCGGTGACGATGCGGGCACTGGAAAAGGAGCCGGGACAGCGCTTCCAGAGCGCCGAGGCGTTCATCGCCGCCCTCGATGCGGCCGAGCGCGAGCCCGGCGGCGGCCAGGGCACGGCGGCCTTCGCGCCGCTGCCGCCGCCGGTTGTCGTGCCGGGAGAGGTCGTGGTCGAGGAGGACCCCGAAGAGGAGAAGCGTCGGCGGCGCAACAAGTGGCTGCTGCTGGCGCTCGCCGCAGTGCTGCTCGGCGCCCTGCTCGGCCTCGCCCTCACCCGCGACACGACCACCGACGTGCCCGGGGTGACCGGCAACCAGCTCAATGTGGCGATCTCGCTGCTCGAGCAGGACGGCTTCAAGGTCGGCGACGTGGTGCGCGTGCAGCGGGAAGTCGCGGCCGGCACCGTGCTCGAGCAGGATCCGCCGGCAGGCGAGGCGGCGCTCGACTGCGCCTTCCTCAGCTTCTTCTGCTCGAAGCCGAAGATCGACCTGACCGTCAGCTCCGGGCCGGGCAGCGCCGCGGTGCCGGGCGGCTTGGCGGGCATGCCGCAGGGCGACGCGGTGGAAGAGGTCGAGGAGGCGGGGTTCGTCGCCCAGGTCGAGAAGGTCAACTCGGACTCGGTCGAAGCGGGCCTGACGATCCGCTCCGACCCGCCCGGGGGCACGACCGCGACGCGCGGCTCGACCGTCGTCCTCACGGTCTCCAAAGGGCAGAAGCTGGCCACCGTGCCGGTGCTGGTCGGCACCCAGCGCTCGGTCGCGGTGCAGCAGATCCGCGGCCGGGGCCTGGTCCCCGGCGTCGAAGAAGAGGAAAGCGCCAAGCCGGCCGGCCAGGTGATCCGCCAGTCGCCGAGCGCCGGCTCGGAGCTGCCGCGCGGCTCCTCGGTGACGATCGTCGTCTCCGAAGGCGAAGAAAAGGCGAGCGTGCCAAACGTGATCGGCAGCGAACGCCGCGAAGCGGTGGAAGCCGTGCGCGAAGCCGGCCTGGTCCCGGTCGTGCAGGAACGGGCGACCGAAGTCGAAGCGCAGATCGGCCGTGTGACCGATCAGTTTCCGCCGCCGGGCTCGGAACTCGACCCCGGCTCCGAAGTAACGCTCGTCGTCGGCAAGCGCGCCACCGGCGCCGGAGAAGTGGAAGCCGAAGAATGAGAGTCGCGGTGCTGAGCGGCGGCCGCTCCTCCGAGCACGACGTCTCGCTGCGCTCGGGCGAGGCGGTGGCGCGCGGGCTGGAGGGGGCGGGCCACGAGGCACTGCGGGTGACGATCGGCCGCGAGGGGAGCTGGAGCTTCCGCGGCGCCCCGGTCGAGCTGTCGCCGGCCGCCGGCCTCTTCGGCGCCGACGCCGCCTTCCCGGCGCTGCACGGGCCCTTCGGCGAGGACGGCAGCGTGCAGGGCGTGCTCGAGTGGCTCGACCTCCCCTACGTCGGCTCCGACGTGCTCGCCTCCGCCGTCTGCATGGACAAGCTGACGCTGAAGCGCCTCTTCGCCCAGCGCGGCCTGCCCCAGGTGGAGTTCGTCGGCGTCGGGGAGGAGGGCTGGCGCGAGCGCTGCGCCGAGCTGGGGCTGCCGCTCTGGGTGAAGCCCTCGCGGCTCGGCTCCAGCGTCGGCATCAGCCGGGTCGAGTCGCTGGGCGAGGAGCTCGACGCCGCGGTCGACCTCGCCCTGCGCCACGACCCGCGGGTGATCGTCGAGGCGCACGCCCCCGGGCGCGAGGTCGAGTGCTCGCTGCTCGGCAACGAGCGGGTCGAGACCTCGCTGCCGGGCGAGGTGATCGCCCACGGCGATTGGTACGACTACGAGACCAAGTACAGCGAGGGCGGCATGGAGCTTGTCGTCCCCGCCCAGATCCCGAGCGAGCTGGTCACCTCGCTGCGCGAACTTGCGATCGCCGCCTTCGAGCTGGGCGGCTGCGCCGGCCTCGCCCGCTGCGACTTCTTCCTCCACGACGACGGCCGCCTCCTGGTCAACGAGATCAACACCATGCCCGGCTTCACCGAGACCAGCGTCTACGCCAAGCTCTGGGAGGCCACCGGCCTCGCCTACCCCGACCTCTGCGACCGCCTGGTCAACCTAGCCATAGAGCGCCACACCACCGCCCGCTCCCACGAGTTCTGATCAGTCGAGCAGCTCGATGTCGCTGATCTCGATCTGGTAGCGGCCGGGTTGGTCACGGGCTTCGGAGGCCTGGGTGAACCAGAGGAGGAAGTAGGTCGAGGGCTGGCTCACGTCGAGCGGGATCTCCTGGGTCTCGCCGGCTTCGCTCGCTTCGCCCACCGGTTCGCCCCAGCCCGAGAGGTCCGAGGGCGGGCCGGCGGGGGCGGCGTAGACCTCGGCGTCCCAGCCCGGGGTGGGGCCGCGCACGATCATCCGCTGCGGCGCCGCCGGCGAGTTGGCGGTGACATATACGCCGACGCCGGGGTTGGGCCCGGTCTTCGTCCCTTCGAAGGTCTCGGAATCGTAGTGCTCGGTTTCCCAGGCGGTGCCGGTGGGGTCGCCGTCGGCGGCCAGTTCGACCTTGCTGCCGATCTCCTCTTCGTCCCCCTGCGGGTCGTAGTCGGTCGCCCCCGAGAGCGCCACGCTGCCGCCCTTGCCCTTGTTGGCGCCGCCGCCGCCGATCCCGCTGGAGATCAGCTGCACCGCCAGCAGGGCGCCGCCGCCGACCAGGAGCAGGAGGAGGATCGCCGCCCACGACCAGCGCCCCCGCCCCGAGGAGAGCTTGCGCTTCGGCGGCGGCACCGCGTCGAGCACGCTCGTCGCCTCGCCGGTGGTGGTGCCCGCCCGCGCGGCCTCCACCTCGAGCGCGGTCTCCAGGTCGTCGATCATCTCGCCCACCGTCTGGTAGCGCTCGGCCGGGTTCTTCGCCGTCGAGCGCTCGACCACCAGCGCTACCGCGGCCGAGACCTCGGGCCGGCGCCGCTGCACGTCGGGCAGCTCCTCGTTGACGTGTTTCATCGCCACTCCGACCTGGCTGTCGGCGTGGAAGGGGACCTGGCCGATCAGCATCTCGTAGAGGACGACGCCGAGCGAGTAGACGTCGGAGCGCGGGTCGGCCCCCTTGCCCATCGCCTGCTCGGGGGCGACGTAGTCGGTCGTGCCGAGCACGCGCCCCGTCGCGGTGACACCGTCCTGTTCGAGCTGGCGCGAGATGCCGAAGTCGGTCAGCTTGGCCCGCCCCTCCTCGTCGATCAGCACGTTCTGCGGCTTGATGTCGCGGTGGACCATGTTGCGCGCGTGGGCGACGCTGAGCCCGCGCGCGACCTCGATCGCGTAGGCGATCGCCTCCTGCGGGTCGAGCGCGCCGACGCGCTTGATCCGCTGCTTCAGCGTCTCCCCCTTTACGTACTCGAAGACGATGTAGGGGTGGCCGCCGTCCTCGCCGGCGTCGATCACCGAGACGACGTTGGGATGGGTCAACTTGGCGACCGCGCGCGCCTCCTGGCGGAAGCGCTGCAGCTGATCCTCCTGCTCGGACATCTCGCGGTGCATCACCTTGACCGCGACTGGCCGGTCGAGGGTGTCGTCGCTGGCCAGGTAGACGGTCGACATGCCGCCGCTGCCCAGCTTCGCCTCCAGCCGGTAGCGGCCGGAGAGCACGGTTCCGATCATCGAGCTGGAAGGGCGGGTACTCATCTAGCTTCGGCCATTGTCGAGCATGCCGATAGACCTTCTCTATCGCAGCGCGGACTCCCGCTCAGAAATGGACGATCTCGTGCGGGCTGCTGATCGCCGGTCGATCAGACAATTTGAACTTCGCGGCGACCTTCGAATGCATTTCCGATGCGCTTGGCTCCGGGATATTCACGTCGAAGAAGGTCTAGGGCGGCAGTCTCATCATCTGCCGCGACGACGCAACAGAAACCGCAGCCCATATTGAAAACTTCCCTCATTTGCTCTTCGGGGACATTCCCTCTTTCCTGGATTAGCCTGAAAATCGCTGGCACCTCGATTGGGTCATCGATCCTGTAGCCGATGAGGGAGTCGTCGCGTCGCACTAGATCTAAACGCAAGAGATTGTCGAAACCCTCCGACGTGATGTGAGCGAGTCCGCGAACCTCGACGTCTGAGCGCAGAAGCTGAAGAACTGGCTTTACATAAATCTCAGTTGGCTTAAGGAGCGCAGCGCCGAGAGACTCTCCAAGTCGTCCATCCACATCATCCGCGAGATCAAGACCTTCCAACATTTTGCGTGCAAGCGAATAGCCATTTGCATGGAGTCCCACAGACGGAAGCCCAATGACCGGATCTCCCGGCGCGATCTCATCGCCGGCAACAATTGAGTCAAGCTCGACTACGCCAAAGCAAGCTCCCGCTATATCGAACCCGCGAACCATTTCGCCGAGCTGAGCGAGCTCGCCTCCAGGTATCTCAATAGCGGCGGCTTCTGCTCCTTTCCGCAGCCCTTCTCCGATTTGTTGCTCGCGCTCTGGGTCAGCCTTTTCGACAGCGAGATAGTCGAGCATCGCAAGCGGTTCGGCCCCGACACAGATCACGTCATTGACGTTCATCGCGATGCAGTCGATCCCAACAGTTCTAAAGTCGCCTAGCTCCTCAGCTATCTGAAGCTTGGTTCCAACCCCGTCAGCAGAAATAGCGATCCCTAGTCGCTCATCAATGCGGATGACGTTCGCGAAATGTCCGCTGGGAAGGACTTGACGACTCTTGAACGCATCGCTGCGCCTCGACAGGGCCCCGACTAATGCGCCAACGGCACTCTTGGCGAGATCTTGGTCTACGCCAGCACGGGAATAGGCCGAAGGAGTCACGCTAGTGGGGGCCAACGTGGCGTCAATCTAGCTGCGAAATCGGACGGCTGCTGACTCAAGCGACACGCCATATGGTCGCATCATCCGCTGATTACGCGGACGATTCAATTCCCAAGTTCTCCCAAGAATTGGAATTGGCTGCTAATGACGAAGTTTTACGAGAACGACGGCGGCGAGGCCGGCTCGGTAGGCGGCGTAGGGCCACAGCGCCCGGT
>JBKPOW010000004.1:0-2088 GCA_046733275.1 Actinomycetota bacterium | reverse complement strand
CTCGTAGGGGATCTCGTAGCCCGGGTCGGCCCGCAGCCTCTTGCGCCGTTCGATGTAGGGGTGGACGGCACCGCCCTGGATCGGCCCCGGCCGCACCAGCGCCACCTGCACGGTGAGGTCGTCGAGCGTCTCCGGCCGGGTGCGGGGCAGCATCGACATCTGGGCGCGGCTCTCGATCTGGAAGACGCCGGTGGTCTCGGCGGCGCGGATCGATTCGAAGGTCTCTTCGTCGTCGAGCGGGATGCGCGAGAGATCGAGCCGCTCGCCGCGCGCCCGGCCGACTTCCTCGACGCAGCGCTCGACCGCGGAGAGCATCCCCAGGCCGAGCAGGTCGATCTTGAGCAAGCCGGCGTCGGCGCAGGAGTCCTTGTCCCACTGGACGATCTGCCGCCCCTCCATCGCCGCCGGCACCACCGGGCAGACGTCGACCAGCGGCTGGGTCGAGATCACCATCCCGCCCGGGTGCTGGGAAGCGTGGCGGGGCAGGCCCATGATCTCGGCTGTCAGCCCTACCAGCACCCGCCAGCCACGCGAGCGGGCGCGATCAGCGCCGATCGCGGCGACGACGTCGCGCTCGATCTCGCCGCTGCGCTCGTGGAAGCCGACCGTCTTCGCCACCCGCTCGATCTCGGCCAGCGGCAGCGCCAGTGCCTTGCCGAGGTCGCGCACGGCGCCGCGCGGGCGGTAGGTGGGGAAGGCGGCGACAAGGGCGGAGCGGTCGGCGCCGTAGCGCTGGTGCACGCGCGGGATCAGCTTCTCGCGGATGTCGCGGGGGAAGTCGAGGTCGATGTCGGGCATCGCCGCCACTTCGTCGTTGAGGAAGCGGCCGGCGAAAAGCTCGGCCTCGACCGGGTCGATGTGGGAGAGGCCGGTGAGGTAGCAGACGATCGAGCTGACGCTGGAGCCGCGACCCCGGCCGGGCGGCAGGACGTTGCGCGCCGACTCGGGGCCGCGCACCTCGAGCGCCACCTCGCGGGCCAGCTCGAGCAGGTCACGGTGGAGGAGGAAGAAGCCGGCGAGGCCGAGCTTGGCGATCGTCGCCAGCTCTGTGTCGAGGCGGTGGGCGGCCTCGGCGCGGCGGTCCGAGCCGCCGTAGCGCTCGTCGAGGCGCGCTTCGCAGACGCCGCGCAGCTTCGCGTCAGCCGCCGGGTCGGCGGAGCCGGGGTAGCGGTAGCCGAGCTGGTCTGTCAGGTCGAAGCTGAGGCGCTCGGCGAGGCGCAGGGTCTCGGCGACCGCCGCCGGGTGCTCGACGAAGCGCTTCGCCATCGCCGCGGGCGAGGCCAGCGCCGAGGAGGGATTGCCGCGCCGCTGCGGCTCGCTCGCCTCCAGCGTCGTCCCCAGGCGGACGGCGACGAAGGCGTCCTGCAGGCGGGTGCGGCGGCGGGCGTGGGAGTGGACGTTGCCGGTCGCGATGGCGGGGACGCCGAGCCGCGCGGCGAGGGCGGCGAGCCAGTTGTTGCGGGCGCGGTCGTGGCGCCAGTAGGGCCGCTGCAGCTCGATCCGGAAGCGGTCGCGGCCAAAGGCGGCGAGGAGGCGCTCGGCGAGCGCTGCCGCGCCAGTCGGATCTCCCCGCGCCCAGGTCCCCGCCACGGCCCCATCCCGCGCGCAACCGGAGAGACACACCAACCCCTCCGCATGTTCTTCGACCTGCTCCATCGTGACCCAGGGTTGGCTGGCAGTCCGCCCGGTGGTGTCCCGAGTGTGCGAGTGAGCTTCAGTCAGCAAACGACACAGGTTTCGGTAGCCCACAGCGTCCTCGACCAGGAGGGTGAGGTGGGCGAGGGAAGGCTGGGGCGCGTCGCCGATCTCCCAGACAACCGTCACCTCTGCCCCGGTGATCGCGCGCACGCCGAACCCCTTGCAGGCGTGGGCGAACTCCATCGACCCCCACACCCCGTCGTGATCGGTGAGGGCGAAGGCGGGGTAGCCGTGCTGCGCCGCCGCCGCGGCCAGCTCCATCGGCGTCGAGGCCCCGTCGAGGAAGGAGAAGGCCGAATGCGCGTGCAGCTCTATGTATAGAGCTTCAGCCATGCCACTGGCCATGCCCCTGCGTAATCGAGCGGTCGATGCGGGCGCTGCGCCGGGCAC
>JBKPOW010000003.1:0-2361 GCA_046733275.1 Actinomycetota bacterium | reverse complement strand
GCCTTCTCCCTTGCCGGGCAGGCGCTCGCCGTTGAGGAAGTCGGCGCCGGGCGCGCCGTCGCCGCCTCCGTCCCGCCCGCGCGGCGGGTGGCGCCGGCGCTCGCCGATCAGCGTGTAGCGCATCGGCGCCAGCGCCTCGATCTCGCGCACGATCCCCTCACCGCCGTGGTGCACGCCCGCGCCGCCGCTGCCGCGGCGCAGCGCCAGCTCGCGCACCCGCAGGGGGAACTCGGTCTCCAGCGCCTCGACCGGGGTGTTGAGCGTGTTCGACATGGCGACGTGGATCGCGCTCGGGCCGTCGGCGTCCGGGCAGGCGCCCTGGCCGCCGCCGACGGTCTCGTAGTAAGTGAAGCCCTCGCCGGCCAGGGTGAGGTTGTTCATCGTGCCCTGGCCCTGCGCCGGCACCGGCCGCGCGCCGGCCAGCGCGGCGATCGTCAGGTCGGCGACACGGCTGGAGGTCTCCACGTTGCCGGCGGCGACCGCGGCGGGGAAGCGAGCGTTGAGCAGGCAGCCCTCGGGGGCGATCACCTCGATCGGCCGGTAGGCGCCGGCGCAGGGCGGCGCGTCGGGGTCGGTGAGCACGCGCACGGCGAAGAACGCGGCGGACTTGGTCACCGAGAGCGGGCAGTTGAGGTTGCCGTCGATCTGCGAGTCGGTGCCGGAGAAGTCAAGTACCAGGCTTTCCCCCCGGATGCGGGCCTCGAGCCGCAGGACGACGTCGCGCGGCTCGCCGCCGGCGTCGTTCTCGAGCAGGTCCTCGGCCTGGTAGTTGCCGTCGGGCAGCTCGGCCAGGGCGGCGCGGGTTCGGCGCTCGGCGTAAGCGAGGATCTCCGCCATCCCCTCGCGCAGGGGCTCGGGGCCGTAGCGGTCCGCCAGCTCGCCGAGGCGCAGCTCGCCGACCCGGTTGGCGGCGGCCTGGGCGCGCAGGTCGGCGAGGCGTTGGTTCGGCGAGCGCATCTGTGCGGCGAGACGCTTGAGCGTGTCACCCTCGACTCGCGTGGGCGGAATCACGACGCCCTCTTCCTCGAGGGTGCGCGAACGGGCTGGCATTCCGGCCGGGCTGGGGCCGCCGATGTCGGCGTGGTGGGCGCGGCAGGCGGCGAAGCCGAGCAGCTCGCCGGCGACGAAGACCGGCGAGATCAGGGTCACGTCGGGCAGGTGGGTGCCGCCGCGGTAGGGGTCGTTGAGGATCCAGGCGACGCCGGGCCGCTGGTCCTGGTCGAGCACGGCGGCGACGGCGTCGGGCATCGAGCCGAGGTGGACGGGGATGTGCTCGGCCTGCATGACCAGCTCGCCACGGGCGTCGAAGAGCGCGGTCGAGCAGTCGTGGCGCTCCTTGATGTTGGCCGAGTAGGCGGAGCGGATCAGCGTCGCGCCCATCTCGTCGCAAACGGCGCGCAGGCCGCCGATCATCACCTGCAGGCTGACGGGGTCCAGACGGCTCACCGGGGCTCCTCGGGCGCCTTGGTGTCGGTATGCGATACCAAGTCGCCCGGCTCGGCAAGGATCGTGCCCGCCTCGTCGACTTCGGCGCGCCAACCCGGCGGCACGACGAAGGTCGCCTCGGGCAGCTCGAAGACGACCGGCCCATCGCGCTCCAGGCCGGCCGGCGGCTCGCCGCGCAGGGTCGCCGTCTCGACCCACTCGCCGTCGAAGCGCACCGGCCGGCTCCCCTCCTCCAGCGACCCGTCCGCCGACGCTCGCAGTTGCGGCCGCGGGCCGGGGGCGACCAGGGCGAGGCGGATGTGGACGAGGACGACCTCGCCCACGGGGTCGCGGTGCCCGTAACGCTGCTCGTGGGCGCGCTCGAAGCGGGCGACGAGATCGGCGGGGTCGGGGCGCGCCGTCCCCGGCACGGGCAGCTCGAAGGCCTGGCCGGCGTAGCGGATCTCGTAGACCACCTCGGGCTTGGCGGAGTCGAGGTCGCCGTCGAGCCGCGCGACCAGCTCGTCGACCTCAGCGCCCACTCGCTCCGCCGTCAGGTCGTCGCCGCTCAGCATGACCGTGCGGGCCGTGTCGCGGCGCCGATCCGAGGCGCAGAGCCCGAGGGCGGAGAGGACACCGCCGGCGCGCGGGCAGAGGATGCGCTCGATGCCGAGCTCGGCGGCGATCGCCGCGGCGTGCATCGGGCCGGCGCCGCCGAAGGGCAGCAGGGCGAAGCGCCGCGGGTCGACGCCGCGCTCGACCGTAACCACGCGCAGCGCCCGCACCATCTCTTGGTTGGCGACGCGCACGATCCCCTCCGCGGTCGCCAGCTCGCCCAGGCCGAGCGAGTCGGCCAGATCGGCGACCGCCGCGCCGGCCGCTTCGGCGTCGAGCGCGACCCCGCCGGCCAGGGTCGAGTCGGCGGCGAGGTTGCCC
>JBKPOW010000002.1:0-6155 GCA_046733275.1 Actinomycetota bacterium | reverse complement strand
GCTCGGCGGGAGCCGAGGGGGCCTCGGACGGGCGCTCGCGCGAGGTGGCGGGGCCGGGCGCGGCGGTCGCCGGCGGGACCATCGTGGGGGTGTCGGCGTCGACTTTGAAGATGCGGAAGCGCAGAACCCCGTCGGCGATCTTGAGGTTGTGGTTGAGCTCGTCGAGCAGCTCGGCGGGCGCCTCGAAGCGGAACCAGCGGTAGTCGGCCTCGTTGCGCTGGGCGATCTCGTAGGCCAGCTTGCGCAGGCCCCAGACGTTCTCCTGCTTCAGCGTCCCCTTGGCCTCGATCTGCTTCTTCGCCTCGCCCGCGACAGCGTCGCGGCCCGGGGCATCCTGCCCCGGGTCCAGCATCAGAACCAGCTCGTATTCGCGTGGTGCGGCCAAAACGGCGTCGGACTATAGCTAGCGAGGCGCAAACTCCATCGAGCCGTCGTCGGGAGCCGCCGGGGGCGGTGGTGGTGGGATGGGCGTGGGTTCAGGTGCCGGAGGGGGAGGTTCTGGTGGGGGAGGAGGAACTTCCGGTGGTGGAGGGACCGCAGGGACAGAGGCCACGGCGGGCGGGTCCTGTCGGGGAGTGGGGGTACCCGTATGGGGCTGGGTTTTTCGCCTCGGCGTCTTTGGCCGTCCGAGATTGCGGGTGGGGCGAAAAACAGGACGCCGCCCCTCCCGGGCACCCTCACTCCCTGCCTCCCGCCCGAGGGGCGTTTGTCGCGGACGCTCAGTCAGCTCGACCGGCCGCGCCGGCACGCGCGGCAGACCCACATCAGCCGGCAACGGCTCAGGCGTCGGCGGCTCCAGCAGCTTTGGAATCAGCTGCAGCGCTACGAGCCCTGCCAGCAACACACCAGCTCCCTTGGCAACGAGCTGCCAGCGGACGCGCAATCCCATACAGCTCTAAGTAACGACAGCGACGAGTTCTCCCCCTCACGCCACCGCCTCACGCAACGCGTCGATGTCCTTCAACTGCTCGTCGACCCAGTCCCCCGGATTGCGCGAGTAGATGATCTCCTTCAGGTGCGCCGCCCGCAGGCGCCGCTCCTCCGGTTCCATCGTCAGCGCCCGGTAGATCGCGTCGGCCTGCTCCTGAATGTCGAAGGGGTTGACCGAGAGGACGCAGTCGGCCAGCTCCTCGTGCGAGCCGGTGTTCTCGGAGAGCATGAGCACGCCGTCGCGGGTGTTGACCGCCGGCGCCTCCTTCGCCACCAGGTTCATCCCGTCGAAGATCGAGTTGACCATGAGGAGGTCGAAGTGCTTGTAGCGGGCGACCGCCTCGTGGAAGTTCTCGTAGATCTTGAGGTCGATCGGCATCCAGTCGGTGGTGCCGTGGCGGTGGTTGACGACCGCGACCAGAGCCTCGATTTTCTCCAGGTACTCGGCGTACTCGGGCACGTCCTGGCGCGAGGGCTGCAGGTGGGCGATGAAGGTCACCTTCTCGAGGAACTCGGGATGCTGGGTGAGGAAGGTGTCGAAGGCGGTGAAGCCGCGCAGCACGTTCTTCGAGAGGTCGGCCCGGTCGACGCGGATGATCAGGTGCTCGCGCCGCCGCTCGAGCAGTTCGCGCTCGTACTGGCGCACCTCGGCCGACTCCGCCGCGCGACGCAGCCGCTCGGCGTCGATCGAGAGCGGGTAAGCGCGCGCCCGCGTCTCGCCGCCGGCGTGGTGGACCGTGCAGCTGTCGTAGTCGACCTCGGCCTCGAGCAGTTCGTCGCAGCAGCGGATGAAGTTGATGCAGTAGGCGTGCGTGTGGAAGCCGATGATGTCGTTGGCGAGCATGCCGCGGAAGATCGCCTCGCGAATTCGCCCGGGCAGGATCCGCCAGCTGTCCGGCTGCGACCAGGGGATGTGGACGAAGTGGTGGAGGAAGACGTCGGGCCGCGCGTCGCGGATCATCGCCGGCGCGGTGTAGAGGTGGTAGTCGTGCAGCATCACCAGCGGCCGCTCGCGACCCTCGATCTGGCCGAGCACGGCGCGGGCGATGTCGGCGTTGACCGCCTGGTACCCGTAGTCCCAGCCGTCGAGCTCCTCCTGGCGGATGTCCGGCGCGTTGGAGAGGTCCCAGAGGTAGTGCTGGATGAACCAGAGGATCGGGTTGGCGATCACGTTGTAGAAGGCGTCGTAGGCGTCGGCGTCGCTGCCGACCAGCAGCACCCGGTAATCGATCCCGTCGATCGAGAGCTCGACCGGCCCGCCCCGCTCCGCGGCGACCGCGACGTCCTCTTCGGTCATCGCCGAGGCGATCCAGAGCGCCTCACGGTGTGAGACCAGCCCCGAGAGCGCCGTCACAAGCCCGCCGCCGCCGCGCTGGACAGTGCGCTCGCCCGACTCGTCGCGTTCGAACTGCGCCGGCCCCCGGTTGGAGACGATGATCAGGGGATCGTCGGGCATCGCGTCCCCAGCCTACCCAACCCCTTCCGCTGTTCCTTATCCCTATATAGGGCGCAAAAGGAACAGCGGAGCGGTGTTTAGCCGTCCAGTTCCGCCAGCAGCTGCAGCCAGTCGCGCAGCAGGCGCGGCGAGAGGAACTCGCGCCGGGCGTGTTCCTTGCCCGCCTTGCCGAGGCGCATGCCCAGCTCCGGGTCGGCGAGGATCTCGACGCAGCGCTGGGCGCACTCGCTCGGCGAGTCGACCAGGAAGCCGCTCTCGCCGTTGGCGATCTGCAGGGGGATGCCGCCGACGTTGCCGGCCACCGTCGGCCGCCCCTTCCAGAGCGCCTCGGTGACGGTCAGGCCGAAGCCCTCGCGGATCGACTTCTGCAGGCAGACGTCGGACTGCGACTGGAAGGCGTTGACCTCGATCGCGCCGACGTTGTTGAGGTTGTTGAGGATCTTGATGTCATCGTCGCCGCCCGCGTATTCGACCGTCTGCTGGAAGAACTCCCAGCCCTCGGGGTCGTCGGTCGCCATCGAGCCGACCAGCGCCAGCTGCACGTCGGGCATCTCCGCGGTCACCTCGCGGTAGGCGTCAATCACGCCGATCGGATCCTTCCACGGGTCGAAGCGCGAGACCTGCGTGATCAGCGGCCGGTCGACGTCGATGCCGAACTGGTGGCAGACGAAGGCGGCGTCGTCGGGCGAGAAGGCCATGTTCTTCGGCGAGAGCGGGTCGATCGCCGGCGGGATGATGCGGACGCCGTTGTGGCCGTTTATCCCGCCAGGCACGTAGTCGGGCATGTGCCAGACCGTGGCGTCGTATTCCTCGATCAGCGGCTGCAGGCGGGCGATCGGCGCCGGGTTCGGCTCGGAGAGGTCGATGTGGCAGCGCCAGATCCAGTTGCGGCTCTTCTCCGGCGCCCCGCGCCGCAGCCCGATCGGCTGCGGGTCGTGGACGACGATCGTGTCCCACTCGCCTTTCAGGCCCTCGGCGTTGATCTGGTTGATCTCGTCGAAGAGCGCCCACTGCTCGTCGCTCAGCGTCTCCTCGGCCCCCTGCAGCGAGTTGTGCAGCAGCTTGGTCGCGTTGAAGAACTCTTCTTTGCCGAAGATGACGTGCCAGTGGGCGTCGATGCCGATGTCGCGCATCAGCGGCACGATCGTGTAGAGGATCTCCGAGACGCCGCCGCCGAAGGCGGTCGCGCTGACGTGCAGCACGCGCTGCCCCTCCAGTGGCTTCGCCAGCTCGCGGATCCGCTCGCTCAGCTCCCTGCCGGCGATGTGCGTGTAGTCGGAGAGGGCCTTGCTGCCGAGGGCGACTTCCTGAAGCATCGGCGATTTCTACAGCCAACGGCGGTTGGACGCCGCGCGGCCTATTCGCCGACCGGACGCTTTCCCAAAGTGACCTCGACCCGCTCGCGCTCGCCGCCGTCGCGAAGGACGTCGACCGTCACCCTCTCGCCCGGCTGGAAGAGGGAGATGTAGCGGGCGAGGTCGTCGGGCTGGAACACCTCGCGACCCTCGACCGCGAGGATCGTGTCGCCGCCGGTCTCGTAGGGGATCCCCTGGAAGCGCAGTTTGTCGTCGCCGCCCTCCAGGCCCGCGTCCTCGGCCGGGCCGTCGGGCACCACTTCGGCGATCAGGCCGCCGTGGTCGCTCGCCAGGCCGAGCTTCTCGGCGAGCTGCGGGTAGACCGCCTGCACCGAGACGCCGATATAGGCGTACTCGGCGCTGCCGGTGCGCCGCAGCTGAGCGATCGAGCGCTTCACGGTCGAGATCGGTACGGCGAAGCCGACGCCCTCGTTGGCGCCGGAGTCGGTCTGGATCTGCTGGTTGATGCCGATTACCCGGGCGCCGGCGTCGAGCAGTGGGCCGCCGGAGTTGCCCGGGTTGATCGAGGCGTCGGTCTGGATCGCGCCCTCGATCTGGAACTGGGTCAGCGAGCCGACCGAGCGGTCGGTGGCGGAGACGATCCCGACCGTGAGCGATTGCTGTTCGCCGAAGGGACTGCCGATCGCCGCCACCGGTTGGCCTACCACCAGCGCCTCGTCGTCGCCCAGCTCGAGCGGGTGAAGCTCGAAGCCGTCGGGCTCGACCTCGAGCAGGGCGACGTCGGCGAAGGGGTCGAAGCCGACGATCTCCGCCGGTACGACATTGCGGTCGGGGAACTCGATGTAGACCACCTTGGCTTCCTTGCGGTTCTCGCCTTCGCCGTCGGTGACGACATGGGCGTTGGTGACGATCCTGCCCTCGCTGTCGAGGACGAAGCCGGAGCCTTCGGCCGCCCCTCGGTCGAAGATCGAGCGGATCGTGACCACACCGGGCGAGGCGTCGCGGTAGACCTCGGCGGCGTCGAAGCCCCCGCCCGCCGTCTGCACGACGACCTCGGTGGTCGTCTTGGCCGGTGGAGCGCTCCCGGCGGTGGAATCTTGGTCCTCGCCGCCGCAACCGGCAAGCAGCGACAGCAGGAGCAGTGCGATCAGGAGTGGCTTCACGCGTGCACCTTTGCCGGGACTGGCTCGAGCGGCGGCAGCGCTCCCGGCGGGGCCATCGGCAGATCGAGCGTGAAGGCGGTGAAGCGGCGGCTGGAGGAGATCGCGATGCGGCCGTCCATGCGCTGCGCCAGCTCGCGCGCGATCGCCAGGCCCAGTCCCGAGCCGCCCGCCGAGTCGGCGGTGTAGAAGCGCTCGAAGATGCGCTTCTGCACCCGCTGCGGGATGCCGGTGCCGTCGTCGGAGACGGTCAGCTCGGCACGCTGGTCGACGGAGTAGATGGTCACGGTGACGCTGGTGCCCTCCGGCGTGTGGGTGAGGGCGTTGTCGAGCAGGATACGGATGATCTGCCGCACCCTCTCAGGATCGGCCCTGGCGATCACCGGCTGCTGCGGCGTGCGCAGCTCGAGCCGCGAGCCGCGCAGTTCGGCGCGGGCGCCGAACTCGCGCGCCACGTCGCGCGCCAGCGAGCTGAGGTCGACGCTGCGGATCTCCATCACGATCCCGCCGGCGTCGAGCTGGGAGAGGTTGAGCAGGTCGGCCGTGAGCTTGGTCAGCCGCTCGATCTGCTGCCGCATCGTGCGCACGAACTCGGCCCGCTCCTCCGGGCTCGGGTCCTCCTCGTCGAGCAGCTCGACGAAGCCGCCGAGGCTGAAGATCGGCGTGCGCAGCTCGTGCGAGGCGTTGGCGATGAACTGCTTGCGGGCGCTGTCGAGCTCGGCCAGGCGGCGCTGCATCTCGTTGAAGGTGCGGGCGAGCTGGTTCAGTAGACCGAAGGATTCGACCGGGATGCGGGCGGCGAAGTCGCCGTCGGCGACGGCGCGCGCCGCATCCTCGATCCGTTTGAGCCGCAGCGCCGCATCCCGGGCCGAGTAGATGCCGACGCCAAGCGCCATCAAGAGCGCGATGAGAGAGCCCACCATCATTGGACCCGCGACGGCGTCATGGCCTTCGATCCCGACGACCCAGAGATAGATGATTGCCGCCGTCCCAGCTCCGATCGACAGCGCCGCGGTCGCGATCCTGTTGCCAAGCGGAGTGAAACGGAGCAGCTTCATTCGCGGAAGCGGTAGCCGACGCCGCGTACCGTGAAGAGGTACTCGGGCTGCTTGGGATCGGCCTCGAGCTTTTCCCGCAAATGGCGGATGTGAACGTCCACCGTGCGCGGATCGCGGTAGTCGGAGTCGCCCCAGACGTGCTCCAGCAGGGTCTCGCGGCTGAGCACCCGGCCGGGCGAGCGGGCGAGGGCGCTGAGGATCTCGAACTCGACGTAGGTGGCGCCGATCTCCTCGC
>JBKPOW010000001.1:0-2791 GCA_046733275.1 Actinomycetota bacterium | reverse complement strand
GTGACGCCCCGCTTCAGCGCCGTGACGATCTCCTCGTGGGCGATCTCCTCGCCCTCGAGGTAGCGCTCCATCAGCTCGTCGGAGTTCTCGGCGACCTCGTCGAGCAGCTTCTCGCGGTACTCCTCGGCCTGCGCGCGGAGGTCCTCCGGGATCTCCGTTTCGGTCGCGTTCCCGCGCCCATCGCCGTCGTAAGTGAAGGCCTTGAGGTCGATCAGGTCGATCACGCCGCGGACCTCGTGCTCGGAGCCGATCGGGATCTCGGTCGCGACGACGTGCGACCCGAAGGCCTCCTTCAGCGACTCGAGGGCGCGGAAGAAGTCGGCCCGCTCGCGATCGAGCATGTTGACGAAGACGAGCCGAGCCAGGCCTTCGTCATCGGCCCGCTCCCAGAGCCGTTCGGTCTGCACCTCGACCCCGGCGACGCCGTTGACGACGACGACCGCGGCGTCGGCGACCCGCAGCGCCGCCGCCGCGTCGGCGACGAAGCTCGGCTCGCCGGGGGTGTCGATCAGGGTGATCTCGCGCCCGTCGTGCTCGAAGCCGGCGACCGCGGCGCCGATCGACATCTCGCGCTCCCGCTCGTCGGGCTCGGAGTCCGAGACGGTGGAGCCGTCGGCGACGGTACCCAGGCGCCGCGTCGCCCCGGCCTCGAACAGCAGCGCCTCGTGCAGGCTCGTCTTGCCGCAGCCCCGGTGCCCGATCAGGGCGACGTTGCGAATCCGGTCTGCGGCCTTGTGTGGCACGCAGACGAGATTAGAGCGGTACTAGACCTCCTGTAAAGAGGACTTGAGCCGCATCACTGCCTTGGTGTGCAGCTGCGAGACGCGCGACTCGGTCACGCCGAGGACCTCGCCGATCTCGCGCAGGGTGAGGTTCTCGTAGTAGTAGAGGGCGACGACGAGCTGCTCGCGCTCGGGCAGGCCGGCGATCGACTCGGTGAGGCGGTCCTTGATCTCGCTGCTGGCGAGGGATTCCTGCGGGTCTTCGGCGCGGGGGTCGGAGATCGTGTCGAGCAGCGAAACCGAGTCGCCGGAGGAGTCGGAGATCGTCCACAGCTCGTCCAGCGCGTAGATCGAGGAGTTGGCGATCTCCAGCAGCGAGGTCTGCAGTTCTTCCTCGGTGAGGCCGACTTTGGCGGCCAGCTCGGCCTCGGTCGGCGCTCGCTGCAGCTCGTGCTCCAGTTTCGATTGCGCCGCCTCGATTTCGCGGGCGCGGGAGCGGACCGAGCGCGGCACCCAGTCGAGCGAGCGCAGCTCGTCGATGATCGCGCCGCGGATGCGGGTCATGGCGAAGGTCTCGAACTTGATCCCCCGCTCGGGCTCGAAGCGCTCGATCGCGCCGATCAGGCCCATCAGCCCGTAGGAGATCAGGTCGGCGTCCTCGACGTGCGAGGGCAGCCCGGCCCCAAGTCGGCCGGCGACGAATTTGACCAGTGGCGAGTAGGCGACCACCAGCCGCTCGCGCGCCGCTTTGTCGCCGTCGTCCTTGTAGCGACGCCACAGGTCGCGGAGCTCCACCTCTTTTACGCCGGTTTCCATGGAATTTGCTCGATTCTATGGTCGCGGGGCATCTTCTGGGCTGAGAAATCCCTCATGCACGCGGATGGGTGGCTGCATATGCCTCCCGCAGGCGAGCGGCGTCGACACGAGTGTAGACCTGCGTCGTCGAGATCGATGCGTGGCCGAGCAGCTCCTGGATCGCGCGCAGATCGGCGCCGCCTTCCAACAGATGCGTGGCGAAGCTGTGGCGCAGGGCGTGCGGCGAGACGCCGGCGGCAAGCGCGGCCTCGCGCACCCAGAGGCCGAGCCGGCGGGTGACGTCAGAGTTGGAGAGGCGCCGGCCGCTCTTGGAGAGGAAGAGCGCGGGCTCGCGCGGGTCGTCGGCGAGGGCGTGGCGGCCGCGCTCCAGGTAGCGCCGCAGCGCCCGCTGGGCGGGCTCCCCAACGGGGAGCAGCCGCTCCTTGGAGCCCTTGCCGAGCACCCGCAGCTGCTCGCTCTCGAAGTCGAACGAGCCCAGGTCGAGGTTGACGATCTCCTCGCAGCGCAGTCCGCATGAGTAGGCGAGCTCGAGCATCGCCCGGTCGCGCAGCTCCAGAGGCGTGCGCGCCGGGATCCGCTCGAGCAGGGCGCGGACCTGCTCGCCGGTGAGGACCCGCGGCAGCTTCCGCTCCCCTTTGGGATTCGAGACGAGGTCAGCGGGATTCTGGCTCAGCCGTTCGGTGCGGACGAGGAAGTCGAAGAGGCCGCGGACCGACGCCAGCTTGCGCGCCACCGTCGCCGCCGAGGCGCCGTCCGAGGAGAGCCCGGCGCCGTAGCGCCGCACATCGCGGTGGCGGACCTTGTCCGGCTCCAGCCCCCGCTCCTTGACCCATTCGACGAACTGCCCCAGGTCCACCCCATAGGCCTTGCGGGTGCGCTCGGCCAGGCTCCGCGCACTCAGATCGCGGTCGTATGCCGCCAATACGTCGCTCCAATCCATCCGGAAGATCTTCGCCATTGGCCGCCAGGGGCCTGCGCCGTTCCTTTTCGCCGCTATGTGCGGAAAGGGAACAGCGGAGCGTTTTTAGCCGATGTAGATAGGGGTGCCGACTTCGACCAGGTCGTAAAGCTCTTCTACGTCGGGAATGGCCATCCGCACGCAGCCGTGCGAGGCCGCCGACCCCAGCGAGGAGGTTTCTTCGGTGCCGTGGATACCGGCGCCTTCGAAGATCCCCATCCAGCGCGCCTTGATCGGGTCCGCGGGGCCGGGCGGGATCACCTGGCCGGCGAGCGACCCCGCCCAGGCGGAGTTG